>NZ_CP126145.1:1938333-2260555 GCF_030126985.1 Sagittula sp. MA-2
TGGCCGCGCCGGTCTTCATTAGGTCCACAAGGCTGGTGCCGCCGCCCAGCCAGACTGCGCCGGGCTTCCATGCGCCAAGCGCCTCCGACAGCGACGCGGGCTGAACGAAATCGAACCGTTTCATGCGGTGCCCTCCGGATTTGCGGACATCCGGCGCGTGGCGTCCTGCACCGCAAGCGTGATGCCGTGATAGGCCGCGCACCGGCAGATGTTGCCGCTCATGCCTTCGCGGATGCGTTCGGGATCGTCGCCCGCCGCGCCCTCGGCGATCAGGCCTACCGCGCTCATGATCTGGCCCGGCGTGCAATAACCGCACTGGAACCCGTCATGTTCGACAAACGCCGCCTGCACCGGATGCAGCGCGCCATCCTGCGCCAGCCCTTCGATTGTCGTCACCTCGGCGCCGTCCAGCGTGACGGCCAGCGTCAGGCAGGAATTCACCCGTTTTCCGTTCAAAAGCACCGTGCAGGCACCGCATTGACCGCGGTCGCAGCCTTTCTTGGTGCCGGGCATCGCAAGCCGTTCGCGCATCAGGTCGAGGAGCGTGACGCGCGGATCGTCCAGCGCGACATCGCGTGCGACCCCGTTCAGGGTCAGCGAAATGGAGAAAGACATCCGTCCCTCCTTTTTGATGATTTAATGAAAGCCGGTCCCTCGCACCCGGGCGAGGAAGTCCCTACAGTCCGTATGGGGGAGGGCACCGTGCCCGTCCCGTGCTATAGTTATACGGAGGGTGCCTCCGTTTTTCAAGAGGAGAGCGTGCGCTTGTGTGAAACGCGCAAGAGAAAACCGCGCGTGGACGCGGCCCGCAACCGCGATCTGCTGATCGAGGCGGCCAAGGACGTGCTGGGCCAGGGCGGTCCCAACGCCAGCCTCGAGGCCGTGGCGCGCCGTGCGGGCGTGGGTATCGGCACGCTCTACCGCCACTTCCCGAATCGGGAAGAACTGTTCCACGCGGTCTTCCGCCGCGAGATGGAGCAGCTGGCCGACCTTGCCGAAGGGCTGGACGGCACCAACGACCCGGTGGCGGCGCTGCGCGGCTGGCTGCACGCCAACGTCGCGATGGTGGAGACCAAGCGCGGGATGCTCGGCGCGTTGTCGATGGTCATGACCGAGGATGCGAAAAAGACCTACGCGGAGCTTTCGGCCCGCATCACCGGATCGGTCAACGGCCTGATCGCCAAGGGCCAGCAGGCGGGCGTCCTGCGCGAAGGCATCACCGCCGACGACCTTTTCCAGACGATGTACGCACTCTGCTACGCGCGCGAACCCGGGCCGGACTGGCGCGCGCAGGTGGTGCGCCTGCTCGACATCTTCGTGGACGGCCTCAAGGCCTGAGGCTCACCAGCCGCGCCGCTCCAGCCGGGCAAGCTGCTCCTGCAACGGTGCGAAGAGGGTCGAGGGGTCCTCCGCCTCGCCCGAAAGGTAGGCGTTCACCGTCTCCGACCAGCGGTCCGACACGAAGGTGTAGCTGCCGCGCAACTCGGCGTTGGGCCGGTTGATGGCGGTCTGCAGCGCCGCGAAGATCTCTCCGAAGAAATCCGACATGTTGCGGATGTCGGGGTTGGAATACAGCTCCGGCCGCGTCGGGTTCACGCTGCTGAAGAGCGCGCGCTGAAGCTGTTCGTTCTTCGAGGTCATGTGCAGCACGAGGTCGGCGGCGATCTCCGGATGTGCGCTGTCCTGCGACACGCCGAGATACCAGCCGCCGCTTGTGCCCGCGCCGGACCCCGCCGCGCCGCCGGGCAGGGTGGTCACGCCGACCTTGCCCTTCACCTTGCTCCAGTCCTCCTGCGCCAGCGCCCAGACGTAGGGCCAGTTGCGCATGAAGACCGCGCCGCCGTCCTGGAACATCTCGCGTGCGCTCTCGTTGTTCAGCGTCGTCACTTCCGGCGGAGCGATATCGCCGATCCAGCCCTTCACGCGGCGCAGCGTGTCCATGGCGGCGGGATCGTCCACCGCCACGCGCCCCTCCGCGTCGAGGATCTGCGCCCCGCCCATGGTTGCCAGCCACTCCATCGCGTTGCAGGTCAGCCCTTCGCCCGCGTCGCCGTCGAAGATGTAGCCCCAGATGCGGTTGCCTTCGGCGCGCTCCGCTGCCTGGATCTGGCGCGCCACCGTCTCCATCTCGTCCCATGTGCGCGGCACGGCGGTGCCGTGTTTCTCAAGCAGGTCCTTGCGGTAGAAGAACAGCCCCACATCGGACCAGAGCGGCAGGGCCTTCAGCTCGCCCTCGAAGCTGGCGTTCTCCACCAGCGCCGCGAAATGCTGCGTCTCGGCGCCCTCCGAATAGGCGCTCAGGTCGACGAGGTACTGCTCGACGAAGTTCACCCAGATCGTGTCGATCTTAACCACGTCGATCACCTCGCCGCTTTCGGGGCGGGCCAGCCTTTCGCGGAAGAAGACAAGCTGGTCGTTGCTGGCCTGCGGCGTCGGCACGATGCGCACCGTGTGGCCGGTGCGGCGTTCCCATCGGTCCACCGAATCCTGGCAGACGTTGTACTGGCCGCCGATCACCCCGCAGGAAAGCGAGATCTCGACGGCGCGCGCGGGCGCGGCCAGCACGAGCAGGGCAAGGCAGGTGTGGATCAGTCGGGTCATGGCGGTCGTCCTTTGTCCTGGAGTCCGGCCTCACATCTCGCGCAATACGCGGAAGCCGATGGTGTCGGACCTGAAATCGGGATGTTCCCAGTTGCGGTTCGAAGTGCTGAGCGAGGTCAGCGGATCGCTCCACCCGCCGCCCCGGACCGAGCGGCGCTCGCATTCCTCGGCGCCCTCGATCAGGATCAGCGAGCGGGGCAGCATCGCCTGCGGATGGTCGGTGTAGCAGTTCTCGGCCCATTCCCAGACGTTGCCGAGCAGGTGGTAAAGGCCGAAGCCGTCCGGTTTCAGCGACCGCACGGGGAAGGCGCCGCGGCCAAGCGCGTCCTCGCAGCCGAAGTTGCGCCAGCTGAACGGTGCGCCGTAATCGGCGATGTTCACCATCTCGCAGACGCCCCGGCCGTCCAGCCGCTCTTCGAGCGAGACGTTGAAATAGAGCGCCTCGGCCAGGTACTCGTGCTCGATCTCGTTGGGCAGGCGGTAGCGTTCGCCGGTCTTCTGGCTCAGCCAGTCGGCATAGGCCTTGGCGTCGGTCCAGCTCACGCAGGTGACGGGCAGCTCCGGGTCCTGCGGCACATCGCTGCGCGATCCCATGGAGGGCAGCGCATCGTCGCCTGCGGTGATCATGCAGGCCTCGGGCCAGTCGTGCCCCGTCTCGCGGACGAAGGCGTCGAACTGGGCCTGCGAGGTTTCCGTCACCGCCACGGCAATCGGCGCCTGGCCCACCGACAGCCGCAGGGCAGGGCGCTCGTCGTATTGCGCCCGTGCCACCGTGTCGGGCGTGCCGTAGATCAGCTCCGAGCCTTCGATCTCCACCATTTCCGGGCAGGTGTCGCAGTCCCAGAACCGCTGGAGGATCACCGGCGGTAGCGGTTCGGCATAAAACGCCCGCAGCTCCGCCTCCGTCGGTTCGGCCTGCGCGGTCTCGCGCGCGGTGCGGGCGCGGCGCAGGCGGGCCTCGGCCTCCGGCGCAAACGAACTGTCGGGGAAGCGTTCGAGGAACCGCTCCAGCAGGTCGACGCTGCCGCTTTCGCCGATCAGGTCCCAGAACTCCGCATCCAGCGCGCCCACCGCCTCCGGCGGCGCGGCGGGATCCTTGGTCAGCACAAGCTCTTCCACGAGCGACGAATTCTCCCAAGGGACCTGCCGGCCGTCGGTCAGGTCCAGCACGTCGCGGCGGACCTTGATCATCGTGCGGCTGATCGGATCGCCCGGCGTGCCCAGGTGCCGGGCCAGCGCGGTGGTGAACGGGCTGTTCTGGAAGTCGCTGCCCGCCACCCGGTCCAGCGCCACCTCGCCCGGCGCCGCCGCGAAGGAGATCAGCGTGTTGCGCTGCGCCGCCACCCGGGCCAGCCCGCGCGTGTCGGGATCGCTGCCGCGCGTCGCCTCGAACGGGTTGTTGCGGCAGGCGTCGAGGAAGACCATCGACACCTGCGCGCCCTCGTTCAGGATGCGCGTCACGGTGTCGAGGTCGATCGCCTCGGCATTGAGGAAGTCGGTGGTGCCCGGTTCCACGTCGGTCGGCAGCAGGTAGTTGGTGCCCCGCAGTTGCACCCCGTGCCCGGCAAAGAAGAACAGCCCCGTATCGGCGCCCTCCACCGTCTCGCGGAACTCGGTCATCGTGTCGAGGAAGCCGCGCCGCGTCAGGTCGGTGCGGAACATGACCTCGAAGCCGAGGCCCTCCAGCCGGTCGGCAATCAACCGCGCATCGTTCACCGCATTGCCCAGTGCGGGCACCTGAACATAGCGCGCGTTGCCGATCACCAGCGCCACCCGGCGCGGCTCTGCACCCTGCGCGAGAAGCCCGCCGGCCGCCCCCAGCCACAGCATGAGAGCCACCCCGAGCGTTCCGAGGAATCGTGCCGTCAAAATCATTGTCCAACCACTTCGAATTGAAATTCCGAAAAGGATACCAGTGACTTGCCTGTACCAACCCGGCCCATTGAAAACCGGGACCCGGCTGTCCGGATCGCGCCGCAGGCTGGCAAAGAGGTTTACCCTACGTCTGCGAGCTTGAGATTCCGGACAAAATTAAGTATGCGTTATATATTGATATTCGAAAAGGGTTTGCACCATGAAGTCGCGTCTTGGCAGATTGATGGCTTTTGCAGTCACCGGCTTCGGCCTGATCGGGTGCCTCCCCGCCGATACCCACAAACCCCGTCTTTGCGAACCCGGAAGCGCCACGCGCGGCCGCGCCATCGACTGCGGACCCCGGGTCTACACGCCTGCCACCCCCCGTCCGCAAGTCGCGGTGACCAGGACGACGCCCGTCACCACGACGGCGCCGGTGACGGTGCCGCGGACGACGAGGCCCATCAACGACCGCTCCCGTTTCAATTACTGAGGGACGCAGGTCAGGCAGATGCTCGGTTTCGGGCATAAGACCGGCACCACGGCCCCCGAACCCTCCGCCGAACTGGCGCTGTTGCCGGATGACGTGCCGGTCATCATGGTCTTCACCCTCGACATCGACGCCGCCGCGCTGCCGCCGGTGATCGCCCAGCTGGACCGCCGCTTTGCCCGGCACAAGCTGGTCTTCGTGCATTCCGCGCTCGACTTCCGCCCCTTCATGGAGGCAAAGGCCGCCTTCGAGGTGCTGCCCTCCTTCGGCCAGATGGCGGCCTTCCCGGAGCTCGTGAACTGGCCGCGCTACCTCGAGGACCGTCGCGCGCTGCTGCTGTCGAAATGGCGCCCGCAACGCGCCATCGCCTATGGCTTCGACCTTCAGGGCTACGCGGACGAGGCGGCGCGCCGTTTCGGAGGGCGGGCCTAGGGTGGAAGATCTCGATCTCGTATACGTGCTCGACCCCCGGTTCGAGGGAGGGGCCTCCACCGCCGTCGCCGCCGAACTCGACGGGCTGGCAGAGGCACCGAACCCGCCGCGCGTCGGCATCATGATGGTCAAGGCGCACCTCCTCGGTCTGCCCTGGCCCTCGCACCCCGGCATCCGGCGCCACATCGAAAGCGGCTTCCTTCGCGTGGTCTGGCCGTGGGAGCGGCTGACCGCGCAGCTTGCACTGGTCCATCACCCGGTGGTCTTCGCCAACCTGCCGCGCGCGCGCCTGCCGCTCCGGGCCGGCCGCGCGATCCTCGTCCTGCACCACCCCATGGTCGACGCGAAGGGCGCCCGGCAATACGATCTCGACGCGGTCTGCGAGGTCATCGCCGCGACGCTGGCGCCAGAGGTGCTGATCACCCCGGTCAGCCCCGTGGTGCGCCGCTCGCTCCGGGCGCGCAGGGGCAAGACGGGCCTGCTTGTCGATGAGGACTGGATCAACCTCATCGCACCCGAGGACTGGCCCTTCGATCCCGACCGCGCGGCGCCGGACCCGACGAACATCGTGCTGGGCCGCCATGCCCGCCCGGACCCGTCGAAATGGCCCGACACGCTGAAGGAGGCCGCGCTGATCTACGGCGCGGAGGAGGACGATATCGAGGTCCGCGTTCTGGGCGCGGGCGACTTCCTGCAGGAGAAGTACGGCAAGCCCGTACCGGGCAACTGGCGCCTGCTGCCGTTCGAGTTCGACGGCGTGCAGGACTTCCTCGCCGGGCTCGACTTCTACGTCTACTACCACGACAGCGCGTGGAGCGAGGCCTTCGGCAGGACCATCCTCGAGGCGCTCGCCATGGGCTGCGTCACCATCCTGCCGCCGCACTTCCGCGACCTCTTCGGCGACGCGGCGCTCTACGCCAAACCCGAAGAAGTGCTGCCGCTTGTCCGTTCCATCGCCGCCGATCCGGCCCGCTGGCGCTCCCTGCGCCTCGCCGCGCGCCGCTGGGTGCTGGAGAACCACGCCGTGACGTGGCGCGCCGCCGACCGGGCCAAGCTCTTCGGCCTCTCGGAACGCCCGGCGCCCGAAACCGTGCACGAAACGCCCGCCATCGGCGGCAGATCGCGCGCACCGGTCCTTTTCGTGTCCACGAACGGCATCGGGGTCGGGCACCTGACCCAGCAGATGGCCATCGCCGACCGTCTGCCCCGCGACGCGCTGCAACCGGTCTTTGCCTCCATGAGCTTTTCGCTCAAGGTCGCCGCCGACGCGGGTTACCCGGTGTTCTACCTGCCGCACCACCGCCACCTCGGCGCCGGGCACGAAACATGGAACACCGTCTTCGCCGAGGAACTCTACGACCTGATCCGCCACCTGCAGCCCGCGCTTCTCGCCTATGACGGGACGGCGGCCTTCGGCGGGCTGATCGATGCGCTCGACGCCTTCCCCGATCTCGTCTCCCTCTGGGTCCGCCGGGCCATGTGGCGCGAGATCCACCGCGATTTCCTCGATGCCTCCGACGCCTTCACCGGGGTGATCGAACCGGGCGAGCTGCCCGGCGACCTCGACTTCGGGCCGACCCGGGACCAGCGCATCAACACCCATGTCACGGCGCCGGTCCTCCACATCGACCCCGCCGCCCGTCACGACCGCGCCGCCGCCCGCCGTCACTACGGCTTTGCCGACGACGACCTCGTCGTGGCGCTGCAGATGGGCTCCGGTGCGAATTTCGAGACGGCCGACCTGCGCGCCGAGGTGATCCGCCACCTGTTGCGCCATCCGAAAGTGCGGGTGCTGGACATCGTCTCGCCGCTCGCCACCCTGCCGCCGGTGCCCGAAGGGGCAGAGGCCCGTGTACTCCAGCTCCGCGAATTCCCGAGCTTCCTCAACAGCCGCGCCGTCGATGCCGCGGTGGGGGTGGCCGGATACAACGCCTTCCACGAACAGCTTTACGGCGGCATCCCCACGCTCTTCATCCCCAACGAGTCGCCCGAGATGGACAGCCAGCTCACCCGCGCCCAATGGGCGGAGGTCATGGGCCACGGCCTCTGCCTGCGCGACCGCGACACCGCCGCGCGGCTCGACGCGAAGCTGGCCGAACTGCTCGACCCCGACGCGCGTGCCGCGATGCGCGCCAGCATGGCCACGCTCAAACCCAGCAAGGGTGCCGCGGAACTGGCGGGTCTCGTCGCCGATCACGCGGGCATGGTGCGCACCGACCGCTTCCAGTGGGACGCCTACCCGCGATGACCGGCACCGTGACCCAACCCGCCCGCGACAAGCGGATGCTGGTGGTCTTCTCCGGGCCGCGCGCCGGGTCGAACCTGCTGGTCGACATTCTCGGGCAACTGCCGGACGTGCTGGCCCTCTCGGAGGTCTTCAACCCCGCTGGCATCTACGGGCTGAGCCTGCATCCCGACCTCGAAACGGAGCTGACCGAGCGCGCCGGGGGCCCGCAGGCGCTGGCCCGGCTCTTCCGGATGAACCCGCCGGGGGCGCTCGCGCTCCTCGACGCGGCCGTCCCGCAGGATCAGGCCATCGTACTCAAGGTCCTGCCGCATCACGTGCACCTCGCCGCCCTCCGCCAGTGCCTCGCGGCGCAAGCCTTCGGCGCGCTGATCCTCACCCGGCGGCGGCTCGACCAGTACGCCTCCTACCTCAAGGCGCGCGAGACCGGCATCTGGTTCGGCGCCAACACCTCCGGGCTCAGGCCCGAAGGCGGGGCCGAGCAGGCGCTGGCCTTCGCGGGCATGCTCGATGCCTGGCTGGGCGACGTGGCGCGTCTGTGCGACGGGGCAGGGGTGGCGCGTGCCACGGTCGAATACGACCGCGACCTCCTGCCCGGCACGCCGGAGGTCCGGGCGCAGCACCTCTCGCGCCATCTCGCCACGCTGGGCTTCGACGTTCCGGCGTGGGAATTTCCCTCCGCCTCCTACTTCCAGAGGCAGGACGGGACGGAGGACGCGCTCGACAAGTTCTCCAACGGGCTGGTGATGGGGCAGGCGCTGCGCGGCCTCGGCGCGCTCGACCATCTCATGTCCGCCTACCGTCCCTGGCCCGCGCCGGGCAGAGCGGCGGAGGACGACGACTGAGGCCCGTCAGCCGCGCGTTTCCAGTATCGCCGACTGAACGCCGAGGAAGATCTCCGGCGCCGCCTCGCGCCGCCTGACGAGGTCCTGCAGGAAGATGTCCAGCGTCTCCGTCACCTTGCGGTTGCCCTCGAACAGCGGATCCCGCGTGTGAAAGGCCACCACGCGCGACCGGCCGATCACGCTGTCGTCGACGCGGAAGGCGACGCGCGTCTCCGCCCGCGCCACCGCCTCCGAGAACGCGACCCGGATGCGCCCGTCTTGCGCCGTCTCGCGCAGCGCGGCGACACTGTGCTCCGGCGCAAGCCGGTTCGGCAGCAGGTTGTAGACCACACCCTGCACGTCCACGAGGATCACGTGCAGGTAGCCCTCGGACCCCTCGGGCAGGCCCACGTCGATGGTCGGATTGTCGCCGGGGCGGAAGATGCCGTCGGGCCGCGCCCCGCCATCGTCGCCGGAGCCGAAGGCGATCTCCATCCCCTCGGCGGGCAGCGGGGGCAGCGCCTCGTCGATGCGGCAATGCATGTCGTTCAGCACATCCGCGTCGATCTGCAACGACCGGCTGCCGATGCGGTCGGTCAGCGATGTCTCCAGCTCCGCGCGGCTGGCCTCGGCGGCGAAGGTGCCGGTGATCCGGAGCGTGTCGCCAAGCGCATAGGCCTCGCCCTGCGGCGGCTGCAACGTCAGCGCGCCACAGTCGGCCCAGAAGTCGATCACGTCGGAGAGGTCCCCGGGCGTCAGCACGCGCGGCCCCAGCAGCAGGTCCGCCTGCACGTCCAGCCCGGGATAGAGCGTGCCATCCAGCCCCTTGGTCGCGGCGTCGAGCGCGGCGCGGTCCTCCGCCAGCCCTGTGACTTCGGCCCGGTTGTCGCTGAGCGCGACCTCGAACTCCTCCAGCGTGGCGGCGGCGCCGAGCAACGATATGACATCCTCCGGCCAGGTCTCTGCCAAAGCGCCGCTGCCAAGGGACAGCTCCGCCGTACCGCCCAGGGCCTCGACCCGCTGCGTCAGTTCCGCCAGCGCCGCGGGCGAGGGGACAAAGCCCGTCGCCGTCACCGCGCCGTCCGCGCCGCGCGACACGGTCAGCTCGAATGGCGACTGTTCCGGGAAACGCGATCCGCCGGGGCCGTTCAGGACGTACCACGCGCCGCCCGCCACCGCCGCCACGGCCAGGAGAGCCGCGCCGATCCAAAGCCCCTTGCCGCGCTTCGGAGGCTGCGGCACGGCGGTCTGCCAATGCGCGGTGCCATCCGGTGCCATGGTCCATGTCCCGCCGGAGGGCGGCATGGTCCCCGGTGGCATCGTGCCGGGGGTAAACGTCCCCGGTGGCATGGTCCCAGGCGGAAACGTCCCCGGTGGCATCGTGCCCGGCGGCATGGTTCCGGGGGGAAAGGTCCCCGGCGGCACGGTGCCGGGCGCCATCGTGCCATGCCCGTTGCCCTGCGGCGGCACCGCGCGCACCGTCGGGCTCTCCGTCACCGTCAGCTCCGGCGGCCCGTCCAGAACGTAGTGCAGGGGGGTGCCGTTCTGCGCCCGCTTGAAGGCCTCCACCGCCTCGTCCGCCGTCTGGAACCGCTTCTTCGCGTCAGGCTCCGTCATCCGCAGGATCAGCATCCGCAACGGCTCCGGCACGCCCTCGGTGTCGAGCGGCTGCATCTTCTTCGGCAGCACCTCCATCGGCTGCTTGCCCATGTTGGGCTTCTTGCCGAGGTAGGTCGCCAGCAAGGCCGCGCCCAGCGCGTAGATGTCGGAGCGGGGATCGGTATGGCCACCGAACTGCTCGGGCGCGGCATAGCCCAGCTTGCCCGCAAAGCCTTCGCCCACGATCGTCACCGCGTCGGGCGTCGTGTCCTTGGCGATGCCGAAGTCGATGATGACCGCCTGCCGGGGATCGCCTGCGCGCAGGATGATGTTATCGGGCGCGATGTCGCGATGCACGATGTTGTTGCGGTGCGCGTCCGCCAGCCCGGCCAGCACCCGCTCGCCCACCGCCAGCACGTCCTCCATCGACATGCCGCCCTCGCGCAGCACGATGTCGAGCGCCTTGCCCTCGATGTAGTCCATCACGAGATAGACGATGCCGTCCGGGGTCCGCTGGGTGTCGAAGTAGCGCACCACCGCGTCGTGCCGGATCTCGCGCACGCCTTCCTCGCGGGTGATGAGCGAGGTGTAGCTGTCGTTGTCGGAGAACTCGGCGCGCAACGCCTTGATCGCCACCACGCGCCCCGAAATCGTGGAGCGTGCGAGATAGACCTCCGACAGGCCGCCACGGCCGAGGACCGCCTCCACCCGGTAGGTGTTGTTGAGGAGCTGTCCGAGCTGGAAGATGTCTTTCGCCCGGGGGTCCTTCATGCACGCATCCGATGTGGCCTCTCTGCTCAGGGGTGACCTTAGCACCGGCATCGGGGCGCGTCGATTGCAAGCGGCGCCGCATTCGCATTTCAGGACACGGGCTTGGCGGGTGTGGCCGGCTTGCCCGGATGGCGGGCAGGGGCCCGGGTGCCCCGCTTTGATGCACCTCGAACGTCAGTCGATCGCGGCCGGGGCCCGTGCACCGCGCACCCCCGGTCAAAGCCCGGTTCCCGATGACCCGACAGACCCGCAAGGCCAGCGGCGGCAAGGCGCCCGTTGCTGCACTGCGGCACGGCAGAACTTGGCCAACCCATTGGAATGCGGTCTTGAATGGCGATCCGCCGCCCAGCGGCACCCGGCCTTTGGGCAACCTTCCGCACCGAAATGCGGCCCGGCTCCCGCCCCTCTGGCAAGCGCCCGACCGTGCCCCCAGATCCCTGTCATCTTCGAACCAACCCGAAGGAGGAAAGAAGATGAAAACCGCAGCACTGACCGCAGCCGCCCTCGCGGCCCTCACGCTCCCCGCCTTTGCGCAGTCCACCACGATGGACGGCGAGATGGGCGCCGATGCCCCCATGCCCGGCGCCGATGTCGCCGTGATGGAGCAGATGGATGCCGACGCCGACGGCTTCGTCACGCTGGCCGAAGTCCAGGCGGTCTTCCCCGAGGTGCAGGCCGAGGTCTTCGACGAGGCCGATGTCGATGCGGACGGGCTCCTGAATGCCGACGAGGTGGTGATCGCCCAGGCCGACGGTCTCCTGCCCGAAGAGCCCGCGGACGACAGCACCGACCGCGGCTGACGCCCAGGCCCACAGGCCGCGCCCCTTCTCCTCCCTCGGGAGGGGCGCGTGCCCCCGGGCCGCCATGACCGGCGGCCAGGGCCAGCGCGCGGCTTACCTCCCGTGCCCCGCGCTGGCCAGGGGGCCTTCCCGATTGTTCAGTTCCATGGTCCGGGGTGTCTGCCCCGACCGGCACGCACCCCGCGCCCCGCCGGTCATGCGCAAAGCCTACCGCGAGCGCGCGATGTACCTGTCGCCCCGATGGTTCACGGTGATCATCAGGTTCAGGATCACCGCCCCCAGAAGCGACGTCGCCGCCACCTCCCAGGGGAACAGCGCGAAGGCCAGCGCAAAGACGCAGAGGTCGAAGGCAAGCTGCACGTTGCCCGCCGCGATCCCCCGCGTGTCCTGCAGCCACAGCGCCACGATGCCCACACCGCCCAGCGTCGCCCCGTGGCGGAAAAGCACGATCAGCGCCACGCCGCCCAAGACCCCGAAGACCACCGCCGCCACCCAGGGCTGCAACGCCGTCACCGTCAGCCCCAGCGGCAACACCTCGGTAAAGACCGACAGCAGTGCCACCGCGGCAAAGGTCTTCAGGGTGAACTTCACCCCCATCCGTCGAAGCGCCAGCACGTAGAACGGCAGGTTCAGCACAAAGAACACCGCCCCGAAGGACCATCCCGCCGCATAGGACAGGATCAGCGACAGGCCGGCGATCTGCCCGGTGATCAGCCCGCCCGCGCGCAGCGCCTGCACGGCCAGCGCCATCAGAAGCGTGCCGACGATCAGGCCCACCGCGTCTTCGTAAAGGGTGTGGCGGTCGGCGGGGGGAAGGTGCATCAGGCTGGGCATCGTCAGCCGATGCCCCATTGCGGCGGCGCGGGCAAGGGGCAGGGCACCGCGGTCTGCACGACGCTGGTGCGTTTGCTCAAACTCAGGGCGCTGCGCGGTTGAAACTCGCCGCGCTCCGCGAAACAGTGGCGCGGAAACGGATGCACGGCGTCGAAAGGGCTTCCATGCGCATTGCCTGCCTGACCATGGTCCACCGCGATTACTGGGCCTTGTCCCGCTGGTACGCCCATCACGCCCGCCATGTCGGCGCCGGGAACCTCTTCGTCGTGGCCCACGGCGCCGATCCGGAGATCGCCCGCATCTGCCCCGGCGCCTCGGTGCTGACCATCCCGCGCGACGGCTTCGACAATTTCGACAAGGCACGGGCGGAGATGCTCGACGGGTTCCACGCCGGTCTCTCGAAGGTCTACGACTGGGTGATCCGCACCGATGCCGACGAACTGCTGGTGATCGACCCGGACCGCTGGGACAGCCTCGGGACCGCGCTGGCCGCCTGCGAGGTGCCGGTCGTCACGGCCCTGGGTTTCGACCTTGCCGAACGCCCCGGCGACACGCCGCTGAAGGACGGCCCGGTCTTCGGCCCGCGCCGCGCGCTGGCCTTCTCCGGCCACTACTCCAAGGCCGTGGCCGCCCGCCGCGCCGTGGGCTTCCAGCTGCACGGCACCCGCGTCGCCCCCCGCAAGCTCGACAGCTTCCCCTTCCACATGCCGCAGGGGCTCTACCTCGCACACCTGAAATACGCCAACCGCGCGGTGCTCGACGATGGCAACGCCATCCGCATGGCGGTGGCCAACGCCCCCGGCAAGGGCCTGCCCGGCGGCGGCTGGCAGGAGGCCGGCGAAGACGCCCGGAAATTCTACGAAACCTTCGAGGCCAAGCCGCGGCTGCCATGGGAAGAGGCTGAACCGCAGGCCCATGCGACCCTCTCGGTCAAACCGGCCCGCCTCGACCGCTTCAGCGTGCTCAAGACCCGCGCCCTGAAACTGCCCTTCCGGACCGAGCTGCCGGACCGCTTCTTCGGCCAGGGCTGACCCCGGACCCCAAACCAGGAAACCCCACCCCGGACCCAAAGGCTCATGCCCTTCATCTTGGCCCAAATACCTGCGGGGGGTCCGGGGGGCGGCAGCCCCCCGGCGGATCGGCGCGCGCCAGCGCGGCGAAAAACCGGACCAGTCAGCGCGCCAGCGCGCCGACATCCCGGCCCTCAGCCCACCAGCGCCTTGTTCAGCCGCTCGTCGACCTTCTCGAGGAAACCCATCGTGGTCAGCCAGCCCTGGTCCGGGCCCACCAGCAGCGCGAGGTCCTTGGTCATGAATCCGGCCTCCACCGTCTCGACGATCACCCGCTCCAGCGTCTCGGCAAACGCCCGCAGCGCCACGTTGTCGTCCAGCTTCGCGCGGTGCTTCAGCCCGCCGGTCCAGGCATAGATCGACGCGATGGAGTTGGTGGAGGTCGCCTCGCCCTTCTGGTGCTGGCGGTAGTGCCGCGTCACCGTGCCATGCGCCGCCTCCGCCTCGACGATCCGGCCGTCCGGCGTCATCAGCTGCGAGGTCATCATCCCGAGCGAGCCGAAGCCCTGCGCCACCGTGTCCGACTGCACGTCGCCGTCGTAGTTCTTGCAGGCCCAGACGAACTTGCCGTTCCACTTCAGCGCGCAGGCCACCATGTCGTCGATCAGCCGGTGCTCGTACCAGATGCCCGCTTCCTTGAACTTCTCGGCGAACTCGGCCTCGTAGATCTCCTGGAAGAGGTCCTTGAACCGCCCGTCATAGGCCTTGAGGATGGTGTTCTTGGTCGACAGGTACACCGGCCAGCCCAGCGTCAGCCCGTAGTTCAGCGACGCCCGGGCAAAGTCGCGGATCGACTCGTCCTGGTTGTACATGCCCATGTAGACCCCGGCGCCGGGCGCATCGTAGACCTCGCGCTCGATCACCTCGCCGTTGGCGCCTTCCCATTTCATCGTCAGCTTGCCGGCCGAGGGGAAATGGAAATCCGTCGCCTTGTACTGGTCGCCGAAGGCATGGCGGCCCACCACGATGGGCGAGGTCCAGCCCGGCACCAGCCGCGGCACGTTGCGGCAGATGATCGGCTGGCGGAAAACCACGCCGCCCAGAATGTTGCGGATCGTGCCGTTGGGCGACTTCCACATCTTTTTCAGGCCGAACTCCTCGACCCGCTGCTCGTCCGGGGTGATCGTCGCGCATTTGACCGCGACGCCCACCTCCTTGGTCTTCTCGGCGGCGTCGATGGTCACCTGGTCGTCGGTCCTGTCGCGCTCCTCGATCCCCAGATCGTAGTACAGCAGGTCCAGGTCGAGGTACGGCAGGATCAGCTTTTCCTTGATGAAGGCCCACATGATGCGGGTCATCTCGTCGCCGTCCATTTCCACGATCGGGTTGTCGACCTTGATACGGGTCATCGGCTTTCCCCTCTGCGATGAGTCGTTTGTCCGCTGTCTAACGCATGGGACGTTGCACGGGAATGAAGTATACAGTGGCATACCGAAAAAACATCCAGCCCGCGGCCCCGCGACAGGCATTTCAGGTAAGCCCTGCACGCATTTGCGGCAGTTTTTAAATACCTGAAATTTAGGGATAAATCCGGAGGCGTTAAACGGCGGGTAATCTCCCTTGCCCTAGGCAGGCTGGATGAAAAGCCTCGTTCGACAAATCGCCGGAATAGCGCTGCTTGTGGCGATGCTTGTCCTCGTGACCGGCGCGGCGCTGGTGGTGACGGTCTCGGCCCTGTCGCCGCGCGACGGGGCACCGGTGGTGGTGATCGCCGCGCCGTGGTCCACGGGGGCCGGGGGCATGGTGGACGCAGCGGGCGGGCGCAGGCTCACGCCCTGGCCGCCGCACAGGCTGGCCGCCCTGGCGGTCTTCGACGGCACTGTGCCCGCCGACAGCCTTCGACGTAAGGGGGCCTGGGCGCTGGTCGATGGCGGGCAGCTCGCCCGGTTCTGCGGAGTGTCCTGAGATGACGTCCCTCGGCACATGGGCCCGGCGGCCGGACTTCCCGGCGCGCCGCCTCGCCGTCAGCGCGCTGCTCTTGCCGCTGATCCCGCTCGCCAGCCTCTATGCCGGGACACCTTTCGTGCCGGCGCTCATGGGGACGCTGGCGCTGGGTGTGGCGATGGTTCTGGGAACCGCCATGTCCTCGGGCCTGCGCGACTACGCGATGGCCACGGCGATCATGGGGCAGGCGATGATGATGACCGCAGTCTTCACCGGGCATCCGTTCCAGATCGACACGCACATGCTGTTCTTCGTGCTGCTGGCGGTGATCGCGATCCCGGGGCGGATCGACGTGCTGATCTACGCCTGCGCCATCACGGCGCTGCATCACCTGCTGCTCACCGTGGCGCTCCCGGCGCTGGTCTATCCCACGGCAGAGCTGACGACCAACATCGCGCGCACCGCGCTGCACGGCGGCATCGTCGTGCTGGAGGGCGTCGTACTGGGCCTTGCCGCCCGCGACCGCAACGCCAGCCTCGCGCAGATCCGCAGAAAATCGCGCGAGCTTGAGATCGGCACACAGATGGCCGAAGACGCCCGGCTGGAAGTTCAGGCCGCGCATCAGGCCGCCAGCCGGGTGATCGAGGAGATGCGCATCGCCCTCAGCCGGCTGGCCGGGCGCGACCTCTGCTTCGGTATCCAGGGCCCCTTTCCCGCGCAGTACGAGGTGCTGCGCTCCGAATTCAACGTGACCGTCGGCACCCTGCGGGAGGCCTTCGCCAGCGCCAGCGATGTGGTCGGCGGCTTCTCGACCGACTCGCAAAGCCTGTCGCACACCATGAACGACCTCGTCGCCCTGTCAGAGGTGCAGTCCCGCGCGCTGGCAGAGATGACCGCCGCCACCGAAACGCTGGTCGACGTGCTGTCGAGGACCGCCGAACAGGCGCGCGACGCGGCCCGCAGTTCCGGAGAGGCGCGCGACAGCGCCGTCAACGGAAGCGAGGTCACGACCGCCGCCATCGCCGCCATGCGCGCCATCGAGGAAGGCTCCCGCCAGATCGAATCCATCGTCGACCTGATCGACGACGTCTCCTTCCAGACCAACCTCCTCGCGCTCAACGCCGGGGTGGAGGCGGCGCGCGCCGGAGAGGCGGGCAAGGGGTTCGCCGTCGTCGCGGCAGAGGTGCGGCAATTGGCAAAAAGCACGTCGGAGGCGGCCAGCGGCATCCGTCAGCTGATCCATGACAGTACCCGTCAGGTCAGCAGCGGTGCGGAACTGGTGGATGCCGTGGGCCAGCGCCTGCAGGAGATCAAGGACCAGATCTCCCGCGCCAGCGACCTCACCGCCTCGATCTCCAACCGCAACGCTGAACAGGCGGGCGCGCTTTCGCAACTGCACGAGATGGTGCGCAGCACCAACGACCGGACCCGGCAGGCCGCCGTCATGGGCGAACGGCTTGCCGGAATGAGCCGCCGTATGACCGTCTCCTCAAGGAAACTGTCCTGCGACATGGAGGCTTTCACCTTCTCCGAGGACGACCTGAACGACCCCGACGACCGGGCATCGCCGGACCGGACCGGTCCAGCGCCCTGAAGCGCCGGACAGCCCTGCAGGCGCGCCCCGCGTCAGGCGTCCTCGAGGTGGCGCAGCCTGCGCATGACGAGCAGGCCCAGCGTGGCATAGATCAGCACCCCGCCCACCAGCGGCACCGGCGTGCCGTTGAACAAGAGCCCGATGGGAATCGCCAGGACAACGGAGGCCACGGTCGCCAGCGCGCTGATGACCGAAGCGGCGGTCCCCGCGATATGGCCCATGGGCGACATGGCGATGGCGTTGAGGTTGCCGATGGTCAGCCCGGCCTGGAAGAACTGCACCTGCTGCCACACGAGGAAGGCCACGAACAGCACCAGCGCGCCGGGGTTCAGCACGAGCAGCACCAGCATCCCGACGCTCGCCACGATCTGCACGTAGAGGATGGAGTTGATCAGCCGCCGCATCCCCAGCCGCACCACGAGCCTTGCGTTCACGTAGCTCGACGAGGCGGCCAGGATCGCCGTCAGGCAGAACCACAGCGGGAAGGTCTCGGCCCGGTCCAGCCAGACCGAATAGATCGGCTGGATCGAGGAAATGACCGAGAACAGGCAGGCAAAGGTCAGCGTCAGCACGACGATCGGCAGCCGCACGTCGGGCAGCGCCATCATCTCCGTCAGCGCCGCGCGGATCTGCCGCGGGCGGAACGGGCGGCGCCGGGATTTCGGCAGGGTTTCGGGCAGGCGGATCGTCACCCAGGTCGCCGCCGCCACCCCGAAGATCGCCGCGGCCACGAAGATCATGTGCCATTCCCAGACGCGGATGATCTGCTGGCCCAGAAGCGGCGCCATGGCGGGCACCAGCGCAAAGACGATCATCACGAAGGACATGATCTGCGCCATGCCGCGCCCCTCGTAAAGGTCGCGTGTCACCGCCATCACCACCACGCGCGGCCCCGCGGCGCCCAGCCCCTGCAGCATGCGCGTGGCAAGCAGCCACCACAGGCTGTCCGACAGCACCGAGGCCAGCGCCGCAAGAACGTAGACCGCCACGCCTGCGACGATCACCGGCTTGCGTCCGAAGCGGTCCGACAGCGGCCCGGTGAACAGCGTGCCGATGCCCAGCCCCAGCACGAAGGTGGTCAGCACCAGTTGCGCGGCATTGGGCGAGTCGGGGCTGAGGTCGCTCGCGATCTCGGGCAGGGCGGGCATCATCCCGTCTATGGAAAAGGCAACCATCGCGGTGAGCATCGCCATCATCGTGACGAACTCCAACCGCCCCGGCATGACGTAATCGGGCGTGGCAGGTGTTGCGGGCGCCTGAGGCGCTTCGGGACGGGACGTCATGCCGCCGCCTCGCAGGCGTCAGCGGCGGTCCGGCGGATCATCATCATTGGCAGCATTCTCTTCGCTGGTGTCGAGCCGCGCGATCAGCCATTCCGTGTGCTCCTCGCGCTTGCGCATGGCGTATTGCCCGAACTGCTGGATCGCAACCGCGAAAATCCCCAGACCCACGAGGATGAACACCGTGGTGCCGATCTTGCCGACGGCGGTGGCGGGAACAAGCTCACCGTAGCCCACGGTCGACAGCGTCACCACGGTGAAGAAATAGCTGTCCAGCCAGCTCCAGCCCTCGACCCGGTGGAAGAACACCGTGCCGGTGGCGATGATCGCCGCCAGCGTCAGGATCAGGGTGAGCCAGCGCAGCTTCTGCATCACGCGCTCGGGTCGGCCCCGCTGCGCAGCTCTTCGATCACCTTCGCCCAAAGCTCCGGCGGCTGCGCACCCGGCACGGCATGTTTCTGCGCCACCACGAAGGTCGGGACGGAGGTCACGCCCATCCCGCGCGCCGTGGCGTCCTGTTCGACGATCTCCTTGCGGTCCGAGTCGGAGTTCATCAGCCGCATGACCAACGCCGCGTCCATGCCCATGCTGTCGGCGATGTCGGCCAGCGTCTCGCGGTCGCCGATGTCGCGGCCGTCGACGAAATAGGCCCGGAACAGCGCCGAGACGACGGGCGTCTGCCGCCCCTCGATCCCCGCCCAGTGGATCAGCCGCTGCGCGTCGATGGTGGACGGCGTGCGCTCGATCCGGTCGAGGTTGATCGTCAGCCCGGCCTTCTTCGCGTGTTCCTCCACCGGCAGGTAGGCCTTCACCGCGCCCTCCTGTCCGCCGAACTTGCCTTCGAGGTATTCCCGTCGGTCCATCCCTTCCTGCGGCATTGCCGGGTTCAGCATGAACGGCAGCCAGCGGATGCGGAACGGGTGATCGGGATGCGCCTCGAGCGCCCGGTCGAGATAGGCCTTGCCGATGTAGCACCACGGGCAGATCGGGTCGGAAAAGATATCGAGTTGTACCATGAGACCTCCAGTCCCGGTCTCTTAGCAGCCACGCACCGCGGTGGCGAGACCGCGTTGCACGGCGCCGTGTCACGGCCCCGAGGGGCGCGCGGTCACGCCGGATCGGGCCGCCGCAGCGCCTTGCGGATCAGCTTGCCGTTGGGATTGCGGGGCAGGGCGTCCAGCCGGATGAAGGCGCGCGGGCACTTGTAGCGCGCCAGCCGCTCCGCCGCCGCGGCCTTCAGCGCCTCTTCGTCCAGCTCGTCGGGCGCGGTGTAGAACGCCGCGATCACCCGCACGTCGTCCTTCACCTGCAGGTCCGTGACCGCCAGCTCCGTCACCCCCGGCAGACCGGCCAGCGCCGCCTCCACCTCAAGGGGAGAGACCCGGTAGCCGCCCGCGTTCATCATGTCGTCCGACCGCCCGAGGTAGGAGATCTGGTCGTCTTCGTCCATCGCGCCAAGGTCGCCGGTCATGAACCAGTCGCCGGTGAACTTCTCCGCTGTGGCCTCCTCCGCGCCCACGTACCCCAGCATCAGCCCCGGGTCGTCGCGGTGGATGGCGATGGTGCCGGGTGTGCCCCGGTCGACCGGCACGCCCGCCTCGTCGACGATGGCAAGGTGACGGCCCGCCTGCGGACGGCCCAGCGTGCCGGGGGCGGAGGGCCGCGCCGGCGCGTTGGAGATGAAGGTCGAACATTCCGACATGCCGTAGGCTTCGAAGATCTCCGTCCCCGTCGCCGCGCGCCAGCCGTCCCGGATCGTCTCCGACAGCTTCTCGCCCGCCGCCAGCCCGTGCCGGAGGCGCGGCATAGGCACCACGGGGAACTTGAGGATCTGCCTGTAAACGCCCGGCGCGGCTGCAAAAATCGTCGCATCTTTGCGCTTCATCAGCAGCGGCAGCTGCGCCGCATCGGTGCCCGCCGCGGGGATAAGCGCCGTGGCCCCCATGGTCCAGGGGTCCATCAGCCCGGTACCCAGCGTGAAGGTCCAGTTGAAGGCGCCCGCATGCAGCAGCCGGTCCTCCGGCCCCAGCCCGTACCAGCCCTCCATCATCATCTGCCGCGCCCAGATCGCCCGGTGCGCGTGGCCCACGGCCCGCGGCGTGCCGGAGGTGCCGGAGGTGTAAACGATGTAGGCCAGCCGCTCCGGATCGCCCATGGCATAGTCGGCGGGCGGCAGATCGTGCCAGCCCTCGTAGACCTCGGGCCCGAAGACCGGCACGGCGGTCCCGGGGCAGGGCACGCCCTCGGCCCTCAGGATCGCCGCCGGCGACAGGTGGTCGAGGATCTTCTGCACCTCCGGCGCGGTCAGCTGCGACGAGGACGGCACCGGGACCACGCCCGCGGCAATCGCGCCAAGGTAGGCGATCGGGAAATCCACCGTGTTCCCCAGCCGCATCAGCAGCACGTCGCCGGGGCGAAGGCCCGCCTCCAGCAACCCGGTCGCCGTGCCGCGCACCGCCGCGATCAGCCGCCCGTAGGACCAGCGCTGCGCGCCCGTGGGCCGGACCACCGACAGCGCGATCTTGTCCGGGGTCAGCGCACCCGCGGCCAAGACATGCGCGGCAAGGTTGAACGGCGCGGGGCATGGCGCAAAGGCGCCCTGATCGAAGACGGAGGCTTTCATGACGGATGGAGTAAGTCCGCCGCCCGCCGCTTGCAAGGGTGGCCCCGCGCTCCTATAGAAGGGCGCCACACCGGAGGCCGTCATCCAAGCCATGTCCAACGACCCGAAATCCCTGATCCGCATCGCGCGCGAAACCGGCCCCGAGACGGTGGCAGAACCGCTCGACCTCGGCCTCCGGGTGCGCGAACTCCGCAAGGAAAAGGACTGGACGCTCGAACAGGCGGCGAAGAAGGCCGGGCTCGCCCGCTCCACGCTGTCGAAGATCGAGAACGGGCAGATGTCGCCCACCTACGACGCGCTGAAGAAGCTGGCCACGGGGCTGGAAATCTCCGTCCCGCAGCTCTTCACGCCGCCCGTCCAGGCGCAGGCCAACGGCCGCATGGCGGTGACCCGCGTGGAAGAGGGCCGGCACCTCGCCACCGCCACCTACGAACACGACCTGCTGGCGGAATCGCTCAGCCGCAAGAAGATGCTGCCCTACCGCGCCCGCGTCCGCGCCCGCACGCTGGAGGAATTCGACGGCTGGGTGCGCCACGACGGCGAGGAATTCCTCTACGTTCTGACCGGGGTGGTCCGCCTTTACACCGAGTTCTACGAGCCGGTGGAGATGAAGCGCGGCGACAGCGCCTATTACGACGCGACCATGGGGCACAACGTGGTCTCCGTCTCGCCGGAGGATGCGACGATCCTCTGGGTCACCTCGCTGGCCTGAACGCGGACACACAGGATGCAGCTTGCCCTCCGACCGCTTTGCGCCACCTCCTGCGCGACACCGGAGACAAGATGACCCCCCTCACCACAGCCCTCCTTGGCGGCGCGATTGCCGCGCTGGCCACGACCTCGGGCGCCATTCCCGCCGTGATCGGCAAGCGGATGACCCGCGCCACCTCCGACCTGATGCTGGGCTTTGCCGCGGGCGTCATGCTGTCGGCGGCCTATTTCTCGCTGATCCTGCCGGGGATCGAACGCGCGCAGGAGCAGACCGGCTCCGTCTGGCTCGCGGCGGCCATCGCGGCGGCGGGCGTGTCGCTCGGCGCGGGGTTCGTCTGGCTGCTGAACGCCAAGATCCCGCACGAACACTTCAAGTCCGGCCCGGAAGGCGGCGCCGACAAGGCCACGGTCGCGCGCATCTGGCTCTTCATCCTCGCGATCACGATCCACAACTTCCCCGAGGGCCTGTCCATCGGCGTGGCCTTCGGCGTCGACCAGGCCAAGGGCCTGTCGGTGATGACCGGTATCTCGCTTCAGGACATCCCCGAGGGGCTGGCCGTCGCCGTCGCCCTGACCGGCCTCGGCTATTCCCGCTGGAAGGCGCTCGGCGTCACGGCAATGACCGGCGCGGTGGAGATCGTGGGCGCGGGCCTCGGCGCGGCGGCGGTCAGCGTCTCCGCCTCGCTCCTGCCTTGGGGCCTGACCTTCGCGGCAGGCGCCATGCTGTTCATCATCAGCCACGAGATCGTCCCCGAAACCCACCGTCACGGCCATCAGGACAAGGCGACACTGGGCTTCATCGTCGGACTGGTGCTGATGATGTTCCTCGACGTGACGCTGGGGTAGGGGCGGCGAAGGTATCCCGAGAACGGGGTTTGTGACGGTCTGGTTGCAGATAGGAAACACGGACCGAAAGGGCTCACGACACCTATTGTTTTTCCGAGACCTTTCCGGAAATTTGGTGTGCGAAGTCCTCGCCGAGGACGATTTCCGAAAGACGAAAGACCAATGAACGTTTCCAGATTTTCCGTAAGTATTTCGATGCTTGTGCTGCTGACTGCATGCAGTGGTACCATGCAGGGCGTGATCCGTGGAGAGGGCACGCCCGTGGTGTTCGAATACGAACAGGGCATGGATCGCGATTTCTACACCACAACGATTGACGGAGAGAAGTTCAGCGGTCACGCCGTCGATGTCGGTGCGACAAGCGGCATCGGAAATGTCTTCACCGGAAACGGTGTGCAGAACGTGTTCACGACCACCTCCAGCGGCAATTTCGTTGCCGTCCTGCTGGGAGACAAGGGCTCGAGCATGAGATGTGAAATGAACTACGCTGACAGCAGCGGAATGACCTCGTCCGGCGGTGTCGGCCGTTGCGAGATAAGCGACGGGCGTGTCATCGACATAACCTGGTAAGCGCGCAGATTGCAGCGGGCGGCCGCAAGCCGCCCTCACCCCGGCACCGTCTCTCCCTCTGCCTCGCGTTCCGCCTCTGCCTGTTCGGCGGCCCAGGCGCCCGCGGCCTCCACCGCGACCGGCGAGGACATGGGCAGGACGCCGAGGTAGCTGTCGGTCTCCGCAACCGGCGTCACCGCGCGCTGTGCCATGCGGTAGAGCGCGTAAAGCGCCACGGCCCCGAAGGTCACCGCCAGCACCAGCCAGAAGGCGAAGGGCCCGAAACCCTGCATCGCCCAGCCGGTGATCAGCGGTCCGGCAATGGCGCCCAGCCCGAAGGTGAACACAAGCCCGCCGGAGGCCGCGGGCATCTCCTCGGTCGTCAGGAAGTCGTTGGTGTAGGCGAGGAACAGCGCGTAAAGCGGAGTCGTGACGCCTCCGGCGAGGAAGGCCGCGGCCATCAGCGCACGGCGGTCCGTGCCGTAGCCCCAGCCCAGCAGGCAGGCCGCGCCGCCCACCACCGCCGCGCCGAAGATCAGCTTGCGGCGGTCCATGCGGTCCGACAGCCAGCCGAACGGGTATTGCAGCACCAGCGCCCCGGCAAAGAGCATCGCGATGAACAGCGAGATCAGGTTGGCCGACATGCCGATCTGCGTGCCAAAGACCGCGCCCATCCCCGACTGCGTGGCGTAGAGCCCGCCCAGCAGGAAGGTGCCCACCACGCCCAGCGGCGAGCTGACGAAGAGCTGTCTCAGCGACATGGGTTTCGCCACCTCGACCACCGGCGCGGGCGAGATGCTGAGCAGGATCGGCGCGAAAGAGATCGACACAAGGATCGACGCCCCGATGAACAGCGCGGCCGTGCCCGCGTCGCCCAGCGTCAGCAGACCCTGCGCACCGATGATCCCCAGCGTCTGGGCGATCATGTAGGCCGACAGCACCTTGCCGCGCGTCTCGTTGGTGGCGGCGTTGTTCAGCCAGCTTTCGGCGGCGACATAGATCCCGGACATGCAGAAGCCGAGGATCACCCGCAGGATCGTCCAGGCCCAGGGCTCTGCCAGCAGGGTCAGGGCGATCAGCCCGGCGGACATGAAGCTGCCGAGCGCCGCAAAGACCCGCACGTGTCCGACCCGCCGGATCAGCACCGGGGCAAACCGCGCGCCCGACAGGAATCCCATGAAATAGCCCGAGGTGACGATGGCCAGCTCGCCCGCCGAAAACCCCTCGATCCCGCCGCGCAGGCCGATCAGGGTGAAATGCATGCCGTTGCCCAGCATGATGAAGACGATGCCGATCAGCAGCGCCCAGATCGTTGCAAGGACCTGAAGCATGGGATGACCTTTCGCGCGTCGGGGTTCGGACCTTCCCGCAGCCTACAGGCCAAAGACGGCCGGCGCGAAGGATTCATCCCCGCGCCGGCCTCCGTTTGCGACAAATCATGTCTCTTGCTGACTATGACGCCACCGGCGCCGTCACCGTTCGGGCAGCAGGCCCCTCGGGCTGAAGCGCAGCACCAAGAGCAGGATCACCCCCATGGTCAGAAGCCGCATGTGCTGCACCGAATCCAGCAGATGCGCCTTCAGCCAGGACCCGTCCGCCATGCCCGCGGTCAGAAGCGACATCAGCGACTGGCCCAGCGGCTCCACCTGCACCCAGAAGAACCAGATCAGCATGCCGCCCAGCACGGCGCCCAGGTTGTTGCCCGAACCGCCGACGATGACCATCACCCAGATCAGGAAGGTGTAGCGCAGCGGCTGGTAGGTCGTGGGCGTCAGCTGCCCGTCGAGCGTGGTCATCATCGCCCCGGCGATCCCGCAGATCGCGGACCCCAGCACAAAGACCTGCAGGTGGCGGTAGGTCACGTCCTTGCCCATCGCGCGGGCCGAGACCTCGTTGTCGCGGATCGCCCGCATCATCCGGCCCCAGGGCGATTTCAGCGCCAGCTGCGCCAGCACCAGCAGCACGACCAGCACGGCGGCGAACATCAGCGAATAGCCGAGCTTCACGTAGATCGTCGAGGCCGTCGCCGGGTCGAGGCCAAGGCCCGCCGCCTGCTCCACAAAGGCCGGATCGGCCTGAAGGTCGGTCTCGTAGGGGACGGGGCGGGGCAGGCCGTTGACGTTCTTCACGCCGCGCGACAGCCACTCCTCGTTCTTCATGATCGCGATGATGATCTCGGAGATGCCCAGCGTCGCGATGGCGAGGTAGTCGGAGCGCAGCCCCAGCGCCGTCTTGCCGATCACCCAGGCCGCGCCCGCCGCCAGAAGGCCGCCCATCGGCCAGGCCAGCACCACCGGCAGGCCCAGCCCGCCGAGGAAGCCGGTGCCCGCGGGGTTCACCGCCTCGATGGCGTTGACCGCGTCGTCCCGCACCCAGCGGTAGAGAAAAAAGCCCCCGATCAGCACCAGCGCCACCAGCCAGCCTTTGCGCGACCGCTTCCACAGCATGGCCGAGACGGCGATGACCGCGGTGCCCACCACCAGCGCCAGAAGCGCCCGCGGCCCGCCCGCGGCCCAGGCCTCCGGCACCGGCGAGACGGAGGTCAGCACCACCGCAAGCCCGCCCAGCGCGACGAAGCCCATGACACCCACGTTGAACAGCCCGGCGATGCCCCACTGCAGGTTCACGCCCAGCGCCATGATCGCGCTGACCAGCCCCATGTTTAGGATGACGAGCGCGGTGTTCCAGCTCTGGTAGAAGCCGGTGAACAGGATCAGCCCGGCCACGAGAGCGAAGAGAAGGACGGTCTTCAACGACTGGTTCATACCGATTTCCCCTTGAAGAGGCCCGTGGGGCGGAACAGCAGGACGATCACCAGGATCATGAAGCTGACCGCGAACTTGTATTCGGTGGCCAGGAGCTGCACGAGGCCGGAAGGCTCCAGCGCCTCGGGCATCATGTAGCCCAGCACCTTCTTCCATGCGTAGGTGATGCCCACCTCGCTGAACGCGATGACAAACCCGCCCGCGATGGCCCCCAGCGGCGAACCCAGCCCGCCCACGATGGCCGAGGCGAAGATCGGCAGCAGGAGCTGGAAGTAGGTGAAGGGCTTGTACGACTTGTCGAGCCCGTAAAGCACGCCCGCCACGGTGATCAGCCCGGCCACGATCAGCCATGTCACCATCACCACCCGCTCGGGGTTGATGCCGGACAGAAGCGCGAGGTCCTCGTTGTCGGAATAGGCGCGCATCGACTTGCCGGTGCGCGTGCGGTTCAGGAACCAGAACAGCACCGCCACCACGACGACCGCCACCACCACCGTGATCGCCTGCGTCGTCTTCAGGCCCAGCCCCTCGGCCAGGCCCGTGGCGCGCTTGAAGTCGCCGGCCGAGATGATGAACCGCTCGCCATCGGCAAAGATCTGGTCGTCCGCCCCCAGCACGAAGCGCGTCAGCCCGTTGTAGATGAACATCACCCCGATCGAGACCATGACGAAGATGATCGGCTTGGCCTTCTGCGCCCGGTAGAAGCGATAGACCACCCGGTCGGTCAGCAGCACCAGCACCGCCGTCCCCGCGATCCCGAAGGGTATGGCCAGCAGCGCCGTGGGCAGCGGGCCCAGCCCGATCCCCCAGCTCTGGAACAGCCAGGTCACGAGGATCGTCACCATCGTGCCGAAGGCCATCGTGTCGCCATGGGCGAAGTTGGAAAACCGCAGGATACCGTAGATCAGCGTCACCCCCAGCGCGCCGAGCGCAAGCTGGCTGCCATAGGCGATGGCCGGGATCAGCACGAAGTTCGACAGCGCCACCAAAGCGTTCAGCAGGTCCATCAGGACAATCCCTCCATGTCGCAGGTGCGGTACAGCGTGACGCCCCCTAAGCCGGTCGGGCCCGGCCCCTCAAGGTCGTTGCGCGCGCCCAAGCGGAACGCGCCGTTTTCGAAGAGGGCAAAGGTCCGCAGGCGCCGCCCGCCGGCCTCGGCCCCCACGGCCATAGGCCACGCCGCGCCCCCGCGGGCCGCGGTCATGTCCATGGCCGCGACGGCCCGGGCGCCCGCCACGCCCCCGGAAACCGGTTGCCACGCCGCCCTCATTCCTCCGCCTCGCAGCGTCCGAGGTAGCTCACCATCATCGGCCCTTCCGCGTAATGCACCGTGTAGCGCACGTCGCCCGCCTCGGAGATCGTCAAGAGGTGGCGCGCGTCGAAGTCGCCGCCCGACAGCGACAGCCGCCCGCCGTCCTTCGCCCCGACCATGAAGACCGTCCCGGCATCGGCGATCAGGTTCGCCTCCACCATCATCACGGAGGGGTCCATCCCGCCGGCACGGGCGTCCAGCAGGGGCGCAAAGCCGCCGTCGCTGCAGGCCTCGTCCTCGTAACACTCGCGTTCGAACCGGCACGCGAGGCGGATGTCCTCCTGCACCGGCGCATCGGTCACGGTCAGCATCGTGCCGGTATCCTCGCCAGCCTCACCGCCAGCACCCCCGCCATGCTCCTGCGCAAAGACGGGCAGGGCGGCGACGATCAGCGCCAGCGCGCCCAGCTTCTCTGCTTTGCAAATACTCAAACCGTCACCCCCCGAGAAAGCTCTTGCGCACTTCGGGGTCGGCGAGCAGTTCGCGGCCCGTGCCGGTGTAGGCGTTGGCACCCTGCACCAGGACATAGCCCTTGTCCGCGATCTCCAGCGCCTGCCGGGCGTTCTGCTCCACCATCAGGATGGAGATGCCGGTGCGCGCCACCTCGATGATCCGGTCGAAAAGCTCGTCCATCACGATGGGCGACACGCCCGCCGTCGGCTCGTCCAGCATCAGGACGGTGGGCTTGGTCATCAGCGCGCGGCCCACGGCCACCTGCTGGCGCTGCCCGCCCGACAACTCGCCCGCCGGCTGGCGGCGCTTCTCGCGCAGGATCGGGAACAGGTCGTAGACCTGCTCCATCGTGGTCCGGTAATCGTCGGTGCGGATGAAGGCGCCCATCTCCAGGTTCTCCTCCACCGTCATCGAGGTGAAGATGTTCGAGGTCTGCGGCACAAACCCCATGCCCCGCGCCACCCGGTCCTGCGGCGTGAGCTGGGTGATGTCGTGGCCGTCCAGCCGCACCGCGCCGGACCGCACGTCCAGCATGCCGAAGACCGCCTTCATCGCCGTGGATTTGCCCGCGCCGTTGGGGCCGACGATCACCGCGATCTCGCCCTTGTCGACGGCGATGGTGCAGTCGTGCAGGATGTCCGGCCCCTTGCCGTAGCCGCCGGTCATGCTGTCGCCGATCAGGAACGGCCCGCCGGGCGCATCCGTCACCGCGCCGGAGCGCCGGGTCGGATCGACCGTGCCCTCGCCGCCGCGCCGGGTGATCGACGCATCGTGGTTGCCGCGGTCGTCCTGGTAGAACCCGTCCTCGCCACTCATGCGCGCCCCCCGGTATCCCTCGTGTGCAGGTGTCCGGCCGCGCAGGCGGCGCCCGTGCCGCCGGTGCAGGCCTTTCGCCGGTGACGGCGTGCTGCGAAAACCGCCCTCATTCCTGCGCCACCTTGTCCTTGTTCTTCAGGCCGGTGCCCAGATAGGCCTCGATCACCTGCTCGTTGGCCTTGATCTCGTCCAGCGTGCCCTCGGCCAGCTTCTTGCCTTCCGCCATGACGATCACCGGGTCGCAGATGCGGCCGATGAAATCCATGTCGTGCTCGATCACGCAGAAGGTATAGCCGCGCTCGCGGTTCAGCCGCACGATGGTGTCGGCGATGGTGTTCAGAAGCGTGCGGTTCACGCCTGCGCCCACCTCGTCGAGGAAGACGATCTTGGCATCCACCATCATCGTGCGGCCCAGCTCCAGCAGCTTCTTCTGGCCGCCGGAAATGGCCCCGGCGGGATGATCGGCCAGATGCGAGATTGTCAGGAAATCAAGCACTTCGTCGGCCATCCTGCGCAGCGCGCGCTCTTCCTCGGCGATGCGCTTGCGGCCGATCCAGGTGTTCCACAGCGTCTCGCCCGACTGCCCGCCCGGAACCATCATCAGGTTCTCGCGGCAGGTCATGGACGAGAATTCATGCGCGATCTGGAAGG
This sequence comes from Sagittula sp. MA-2, assembly GCF_030126985.1. Classification (GTDB taxonomy): domain Bacteria; phylum Pseudomonadota; class Alphaproteobacteria; order Rhodobacterales; family Rhodobacteraceae; genus Sagittula. The sequence goes on from NZ_CP126145.1 coordinate 1,967,338, forward strand.
TCCGGAGCAGCCCCTTGTGGAACAGCTCGTGCGGCGGCAGGCCGGTGATGTCCTCGCCGTCCATCGTCACCTTGCCCGAGGTCGGCGGCAGCGCGCCCGCGATCACGTTGAACAGCGTCGTCTTGCCCGCGCCGTTCGGCCCCACGAGGCCCGTGATCGACCCCTTGGCGATTTCCAGCGAAGCGCCGTCCACGGCGCGGAAGGCACCGAAATGACGGTGCAGGTTCTCCACCTTTATCAATGAACGTCCCCCGTGGCGCGCACATGAAGTGCACCCCATAAAGCATTGAAGCCGCCCGGGAAAATTCCGGACGGCCCCAAGTTTCGCCCTGGCTTACTTGAACTCGACGGTCTCAGCCGCGCCGCCGGTGACGGTGTAGTGACGGTACGAACCCGCCGCTTCGCCTTCACCGATCAGCTCGACGCCGGATGCACCGACGTAGTCGATGTCGCCGCCGTTCTTCGGGATTTCCAGCGCCTTGCCCAGCTCACCCGGCAGGATCGGCTCGCCGGGGGCGTTGGCCACGTCCATCAGGTTCGCGGCCACCGCTTCGGAGGTCGCCTCGCCGCCCTTCGCCATCGCCAGCGCGATCAGCGCCGCCGCGTCGTAGGATTCGCGGGTGTAGGAGGACGCCGCGTCGATGCCCGCATCGCCGGCCACCTTGTCGAACGCTTCCGCGCCTTCGCCCTGCGCCCAGGGCGATGTCCCGAAAGAGCCTTCCAGCGCGTCCGACTGCTCGGAGAACAGCGTGTCGCCGTACATGCCGTCGCCCATGATGTACATGTCGAAGGCACCGGTGTCGTAGGACGCCTGGATCATGCCCTTGCCGCCCTGGTCGGTGTAGCCGAACACCGCCAGCGCGTCGCCACCGGCAGACGCCAGCGCGCCGATCTCGGCGGAGTAGTCGGCCTTGCCGTCGTCATGCGGCGCGGACAGGGTCACTTCGCCCTCGAAGTTCTCCGCGAAGGCATCGGCCAGGCCCTTGCCGTAGTCGTTGTTGGTGTAGGTCACCGCGACCGAGGAGATGCCTTTTTCCTTCAGGATCTCGGCGATCACCGCACCCTGGCGCGCATCGGACGGCGCGGTGCGGAAGAACAGGCCGTTGTCCTCGGCGGTCGACAGCGCCGGAGAGGTCGCGGACGGCGACACCATCGGGATGCCGTTCGGCACGGCCACGTTGGACAGCACGGCGCCGGTCACGCCGGAGCAGTCCGCGCCCATGATCGCCACGACGCCCTCGGAGGTCACCAGACGCTCGGCGGCGGCGGTTGCGGCGGCGGCGTCGACGCAGGTCGAATCCGCGCGCACCGGTGCCAGCGTCATGCCGTCAAGGAACATGCCGCTCTCGTTCACTTCGGTCAGCGCCAGCTCGGCGCTGTCGGCCATGGCCGGCGTGATGGATTCGATCGGCCCGGTGAAGCCCAGGATGATCCCGATCTTGACTTCGGACATGTGGCTCTCGGCGTGGGCGGCCCCAGAAGCAAGGGCGGCTGCAGACGCGGCAAGAAGCAGTTTTTTCATTGTTCAACTCCCGTGTTGGATCTGTTGTCCAGCGCAAAGGCTATGCGGCGGATCGGGAAATGAAAAGCCCCGCCGCAAGGTCACGTATGGGAAATCGCAGCGTGAACAGTCTTGCTCGGTCCCGGAAACGCCCCACTTCGAGGAAAGGACCCCAGGCCCAGGAGGCAGCACATGCGCGCGTTGACCCACACCGGACTTCTGACCCTCATCCTCTGCCAGCCCGCGCTGGCCCAGACGACGGCCCAGACGGCGGGCCAGACCATAGACACCGCCGCCGGGCCGATGACCGTCCAGCCGGTGGTGCAGGGGCTCGACGGGCCGTGGGCCTTCGACACGCTGCCCGACGGCACCATCCTCATCACCGAGATCGGCGGCAGCCTCCTGTCGGTCCGGGGCGGCAGCGCCACCCGTGTCTCCGGCCTGCCGGGCGACATCGCGGTGGGCGGGCAGGGCGGGTTGCTCGACATCCTCGTGCCAAGCGATTTCTCCGACGACCGCACGCTCTTCCTGACCTACGCCAAGGCGCAGGGCCGCGGCGCGGGCACGGCGGTCTACCGCGCCACGCTCTCCGACGACGGCACCGCGCTGGAAGGTGGCGAGGTCATCTTCGAGATGGCCCCGGGCGACACCACCGGCCGGCACTTCGGCTCCCGCCTCGTCGAAGGGCTGGGGGACACGCTCTTCGTCACCATCGGCGAACGCGGCGACCGGCCCGCCGCGCAGGACCTGTCCCGCCACAACGGTTCGGTCATCCGCATCAACCGCGACGGCAGCGTGCCCTCCGACAACCCCTTTGTCGGGCAGGACGGCGCGCAGCCCGAGATCTGGTCCTACGGCCACCGCAACCCGCAGGGCGCGGCGATGGACGCCTCCGGCCAGCTCTGGGTCAACGAACACGGCGCACAGGGCGGGGATGAGGTCAACCGGGTGCAGAAAGGCGCCAACTACGGCTGGCCCGTCATCTCCTACGGTCGCCACTACAGCGGCGCAAAGATCGGCGAGGGCACGGCGCAGGACGGCATGGAACAGCCCGTCCACTACTGGGACCCCTCCATCGCGCCTTCGGGCATGGTGTTCTACGACGGCGCCGTGTCGGACTGGCAGGGCAACGCCTTCGTCGGCTCGCTGAAGTTCGACTACATCGCCCGCCTCGCAGGCGACTCGATGACAGAGGTGGAACAGATCGACCTCTCCGACACGGGCCGCATCCGCGACGTGGGGCAGGGGCCGGATGGCCTGCTGTGGTTCCTCTCGGAATACGAGGGCGGTCTCTACAGGCTGGTGCCCGAAGGCTGATCCGGGCGGTCGAGCCGGTAATACGCCGTATCCGTCCACTCGACCCCGCCATAGAGGAAGTTCTTCTCCTCCACCCCGGTGCAGACGAAGCCCAGCTTCTCCAGCAGACGGGAAGAGGCCTCGTTCCTCGGGTCCAGTTCCGCGGTCAGATGCGCCTGCTCCGGCCACCGCGCAAAGGCGCGCGGCAGGATGGCGGACAGCGCCTCGAAGGCAAAGCCGCGCCCCCAGAAGGCGGGCACCACCATGTAGCCGACCTCCGGCCTGTGCCAGACCCCGGCCTTGCCGATGCAGCGCCCGTCGCATTCGAGGACGTATTCCTCCTGCCGGTCCGGGTCCGGGGCGATCAGGGTCTTCAGGATGCGTCCGGTCTGCGCGATGTCGTGATGCGCCGGGCCGCTCCAGTAGCGCATGGCGCGCGGGTCGGAAAACGCCTCGTGCAGCGCCTCGAGGTCGTCGGGCCGCGCATGGCGCAGGATAAGGCGGTCAGTCCGGATCATGGCGACAGGGGTGCCATGCAACGGGGCGGAAGGACAAGTCTCGGGGTCGTTATGCACCCGTCCGAGACGCGGTTAACCGATTTTGACGCAGCGTCACCTCTGGCCCGCGTGAAAAGGTTACCAACCGGCCGTTTCAGGGGGTCGAACCGGCCGGTTCACCCCATAACGCGGCGGTCATCTGCATGAAGATCGGGTAAAGCCGTTAACGAAGCGCCGGATGCGCCACCACCCGTGGTGCGCGCGCGCCGCGTTCACCGCCACGCACGGCCCGTTAACCTCGGTTCAGACCGACAGCCGCGCCGCGTGGGTTCCGCGCTCGCGGTAGGGCGTCGTCTCGTAATGGGCGCGGTAGCATTTCGAGAAATGCGAGGGGCTGGCAAAGCCGCAGGCCAGCGCGACGTTGATCACGCTCATGTCGGTCTGCATCAGGAGGTTCCGCGCCTTCTGCAGCCGCAGTTCCATGTAGTAGCGCTTGGGCGAGCGGTTCAGGTAGCGGCGGAACAGCCGTTCGAGCTGCCGGGTCGACATGCCCACGTCCTTGGCCAGCAGGGCCGGGGAAATCGGCTCCTCGATGTTGCTCTCCATCATCTGGATGACCTGGCTCAGCTTCGGATGCCGCACCCCGATCCGCGTCGGCACCGACAGCCGCTGCGTGTCCTGGTCGGTGCGGATCGAGGAATAGATCTGCTGGTCCGCCACGGCACTGGCCAGTTCCTCGCCATGGTCGTTGGCGATGATCTGCAGGAACAGGTCGATGGACGACGTCCCGCCGGCGGTCGTCATCCGTGTCCCGTCGATGGCAAAGACCGACTTGGTCAGAAAGACGTCCTCGAATTCCTCCGAAAAGCTGTCCTGGTTCTCCCAGTGGATCGTGGCCTTCTTGCCGTCCAGAAGTCCTGCCTTTGCAAGGGGATAGGCGGCGGTGCACAGCCCGCCCACATGCAGGCCGCGGCGCGCCTCGCGCCTCAGCCAGGAAATCAGCCGCTTGGTCGTGGCCTTCTGAACGTTGGCGCCGCCGCACAGCACCACAGTGTCGTCGCGGTGCAGCTCGTCAAGGTCGCCGTCAAGCTGGAACACCGTCCCGGTGGAGCACGAAACCGTCGCGCCGCCCTCGCCGATAACCCGCCATTCATAGAGCTTCTTCGCCGACATCCGGTTCGCCAGCCGCAGGCAATCCATGGCGGCGGCAAAGGACAGCAGCGTGAAATCCTCCAGCAGCACAAAGACGAACCGGCGCGGTTTCGCAGGCACGTTCTCGATCTCGACGATCTGTCGCTGGTTCGGCGGCAGCATGGGAAGCCTCATGAGCTTGGGGCCGGATCCGGCGCAAGTGGTGCGGCTCAGATGGGCAGAAGGGACCGCCAGCGTCAAGAGATGTCGCGAAAAACACGACTGGCCAGCAGAGGAAGGCTCGCCTATAACGCGGAACCGTCAAAACGCAGACCGTTCAAGGAACGACAACCGGAGTAGATCAAATGACCGAGTGGCAGAAATCGAACTGGCGCGCACTCCCGCGGGTTCAGATGCCCGAGTATACGGACGCCGAGGCGCTGTATGCCGTCGAGGCACAGCTGGCAAAGTATCCTCCGCTGGTCTTTGCCGGTGAAGCCCGCCGCCTGAAGTCCCTCCTGGGCGCTGCTGGCCGCGGCGAGGCCTTCCTTCTCCAGGGTGGCGACTGCGCCGAATCCTTCGACCAGTTCAGCGCGAACGCCATCCGCGACACCTTCAAGGTGATGCTGCAGATGGCCATGGTGCTGACCTTCGGCGCCAAGGTGCCGGTGGTGAAGGTGGGCCGCATGGCCGGCCAGTTTGCCAAGCCGCGCTCCGCTCCGACCGAGGTGGTGGATGGCGTCGAGCTGCCCAGCTACCGCGGCGACATCATCAACGATCTGCCCTTCACCCCCGAAGCGCGCATCCCGAACCCGCAGAAGATGCTGCAGGCCTACACGCAGGCCGCCGCCACGCTGAACCTGCTGCGCGCGTTCTCCACCGGCGGCTACGCCGACGTGCATCAGGTGCACCAGTGGACGCTGGGCTTTACCGAGGGCGAGAAGGCCGCAAAGTACCGCGACATGGCCTCGCGCATCACCGACACGCTGGACTTCATCCGCGCGGCGGGCGTCTCGAACGAGCAGGCGCACACCCTGCACACGGTCGAGTTCTACACCTCGCACGAAAGCCTGCTGCTGGAGTACGAAGAGGCGCTGACCCGGATGGATTCGACCTCCGGCAAGTGGCTCGCGGGCTCCGGCCACATGGTCTGGATCGGCGACCGCACCCGTCAGCCCGACGGCGCGCACGTGGAATTCTGCCGCGGCATCCTGAACCCCGTCGGCCTGAAGTGCGGCCCGACCACCACCGCCGACGACCTCAAGGTGCTGATGTCGAAGCTCAACCCGCAGAACGAGGAGGGCAAGCTGACGCTGATCGCCCGCTTCGGCGCGGGCAAGGTGGCCGAGAACCTGCCGCGCCTCATCAAGGCGGTGCAGGAAGAGGGCGCCAAGGTGACCTGGGTCTGCGACCCGATGCACGGCAACACGATCAAGTCGGCCACCGGCTACAAGACTCGTCCGTTCGACAACGTCCTGCGCGAAGTCCGCGAGTTCTTTGGCGTGCACGAGGCCGAGGGCACCGTCCCCGGCGGCGTGCATTTCGAGATGACCGGCCTCGACGTGACCGAATGCACCGGCGGCGTCCGTGAAGTGACCGAAGAGGACCTGAGCGACCGCTACCACACCGCCTGCGACCCGCGTCTCAACGCCTCGCAGTCGCTGGAACTGGCCTTCCTCGTGGCCGAGGAACTGACTGCCCGCCGCGAGAACGCCGCCGCCGCCGCGCACGGCTGATCGCAGAAGCTGTCGGAAAGCACGAAGGCCGGTCCCCCGGGGGCCGGCCTTTTCCATGTGCGGCCCCCGCCCGAGGCAGCAGGCCCGATGCCACGGGGACGGTCCCGCGGCACGTGGCGTTCAGGTGTCAGTCGTTGTCGACGATCAGGCGCAGGTGGCCGCGCTGCACGGTGGGACGCGGCTCTTCGGTCTTCGCGGCAGGGGCCGGGGTGAAACTGCGCTGCTCTTCGCGGACCTCGAAGGCCGGGCGCGGCTGCGGCAGGTCCGTACCGGCAAGGCCGGGCGCCGCAGGCGTTCCGCTCACCGCGGCCGAGATGTGCATCCGCACCACCTGGAACCGGCGCGGCGTCCGGCCGATCCGGCCATGGCTGATCAGCGCGCCAAGCCCGCGGGTCAGATCGCCGAAGTCCGAGCGCAGCGGCAGCAGCACAAGGCTGGCCTCGAGGTCGGGCTTGCCGAAACCGGCCTCTGCCCGCAGGTCGATGCGCACGATGGCCGGGTCGGCGAAGAGCGCCGTGACGCCCTGGCCGAACCGCTCGCGGTCGGCGGGGGCGATCAGGCTCGACAGCGGCATGCCCGCCACCTGCATGCCCATCAGGTCGTTGAGATGTGTGCCCGCCACGCGGATCTTTGCCATCGACGGTGCGATGCGCTCCAGCAGGAACGCGTTTTCCAGCGCGCTTTCCATGCCCCTCGGGTCGACCTGGCTGCGCAACGGGACAGAGCTGCCATCGCACAACCCGCGCCAGTAGGTTTCCACCTGGCGCAAGGGCGCTTCGCGCCGTGCCTTCTCCCGCTCCGTCATCGAAACGATCCCTTGTCCGTTTCCGCCCTTGCCAAACATGTGTCCGCTCCTTTTGGTTCCGGATGCGACCTGGCAGAGCCCCCTGCCACCATGTCCGTGTGTCAATACTTCTTATAAAACCATTACTACCAGAACGCCGCCCGAATTTCGCCTCATTTCTGGCTCAACGGTTAACGTCTTCCAAAGAATTGTTGGCATCTGCCTGCCGGAACGGCGCCGTCTGCCGGACGCTCGGCGCTTGCCTTGCGCGGCTCCGGGCATTACCCGGAACCCATGACAGGAGAGACAGACATGCGGCAGTCGATGACCGGGTTCGCGAGTGTGCAGGGCGCGGCCTTCGGCCTTGCCTGGGTGTGGGATCTGAGGGGCGTCAACGGCAAGGGGCTGGACCTGCGCCTGCGCCTGCCCGACTGGGTCGAGGGGCTCGAAGCGCAGGTGCGGGCCCTTGCGGCCAAGGCCCTTGTGCGGGGCAACGTGCAGATCGGGTTGCGCCTGACCTCCGACGGCGGCGACGGCGCGCTGCGGCTGGACGAGGGCCAGCTGACCGCCGTGCTCGACGCCATGTCCCGGATCGAGGCGGAGGCGATGGAACGCGGGCTCTCGCTGGCGCCGTCGACGGCGGCCGAGGTGGTGGGCCTGCGCGGCGTGCTGACGTCTGAGGCCGCAGAGGTCGACCAGGACGCGCTGCGCAACATGCTGGTTGCCGACTTCTCCCGCGCGCTCGATGCGTTCATCGGAATGCGGCAAAGTGAGGGCGCCGCGCTGGCCGACATCGTGATGCGCCAGCTCGACGAGATCGAGTCGCTGGTGACGGAGGCCGAAGCCGCCATCGCCGCCCGCGCCGACGCGCAGGTCCAGCGGTTCCGCACCCAGCTGGCCCGCGTCACCGACAACGTGGACGGCATCGACGAGGCGCGCATCGCGCAGGAACTGGCGCTGATCGCGGTGAAATCCGACGTCACCGAAGAGATCGACCGCCTGCGCGCCCACATCGGCGCCGCCCGCGACCTCATGGCCACCGAGGGCGCCATCGGCCGCAAGCTCGACTTCCTCTGCCAGGAATTCAACCGCGAGGCCAACACCCTGTGTTCGAAGTCCGGCGATACGGAACTGACCCGCATCGGCCTGAGCCTCAAGACCGCCATCGACCAGATGCGCGAGCAGATCCAGAACGTGGAATGACCGCTATGTCCGACAGCCTGCCGAACCGCCGCGGTTTGCTCATCATCCTGTCCTCGCCCTCGGGCGCGGGCAAATCCACCCTGTCGCGGCGCCTGCTGGACTGGGACCCCTCCCTGAGGTTCTCCGTCTCTGCCACGACCCGCGCGCCGCGGCCCGGCGAAGTGGACGGCCAGCACTACCACTTCCTCGCCGAGGAGGATTTCAAGCGCACGGTCAACGACCAGGGGATGCTGGAGCACGCCCATGTCTTCGGCCACTTCTACGGCTCGCCCCGCGCGCCGGTGGAGGCCGCGATCGGGCAGGGGCGCGACGTGCTGTTCGACATCGACTGGCAGGGCGCGCAGCAGATCGTCAACTCCGCGCTCGGGCCGCACACGCTCTCGGTCTTCATCCTGCCGCCCTCCATCGCCGAACTGCGCCGCCGCCTCGTCGGTCGCGGTCAGGACGCGCCGGAGGTGATCGCCAAGCGGATGCAGAAAAGCTGGGACGAGATCTCGCACTGGGGCAGCTACGACTATGTGCTGGTGAACGACGACCTCGACGCCACCTTCGGGCAGCTGAAGACCATCGTCGCCGCCACCCGCCTGCGCCGCCTGCAACAGCCCTGGCTCGTGGACCACGTCCGCAGCCTGCAAACGGAATTCGAGGAGCTCGCATGACCATCTACGCCTTGGACGACATCGAACCGCAACTGCACGCCACCGCTTGGGTCGCCCCCGGCGCTCATGTCATCGGCCGCATCGTGATGGAGGAGGACAGCTCCGTCTGGTTCGGCAGCACCCTGCGCGGCGACAACGAGGAAATCCGCGTCGGCCGCGGCTCCAACCTGCAGGAGAACGTGGTCTGCCACACCGACATGGGCTATCCGCTGGTGATCGGCGCGGGCTGCACCATCGGCCACAAGGTCATGCTGCACGGCTGCACCATCGGCGACAACACCCTGATCGGCATGGGGGCGACGATCCTGAACGGCGCGAAGATCGGCAAGAACTGCCTGATCGGCGCGGGCGCGCTTGTGACCGAGGGCAAGGAGATCCCCGATGGCAGCCTCGTCATGGGGATGCCGGGCAAGGTCGTGCGCGAACTGACGCCCGAGGCCATCGAGGGCCTGAAGAAGTCCGCGCTTGGCTACCAGGCCAACGCCCGGCGCTTTGCCAGGGGCCTGCGTGCGCTCTGAGCGCCCCCTGACGACACACGAAAAATCGCGCGTGCCCGCGGGTTTGCGCGATTGACAGCCCCTGCGCGCGGTGCTCCCTCTGACGCCATCAGAAGACCCGATAGGAAAGACGCCATGAAACCCACGCTGCAACGTCCCGTGACCGTCCCGCAGAGCCTCTCGACCCCGGTCATCACGCCGCTGATGCCCTCCGTGGTCTACGCCTCGACCACGCCGGACGAGCTCGATTCGCAGTACGAGGGCCGGGCGCAGGGCTACACCTACGCGCGTGAGGGCCATCCCAATGCCGACGTGCTGGCCCGCCGCATCGACGCGCTCGAAGGGTGCGAGGGCGGCCTGGTGCTGGGCTCCGGCATGGCGGCGGTGGCGGCGGTGCTGCTGGGCCTGACCAAGGCGGGCGACCACGTCGTGGGCGGCGACCAGCTTTACGGCCGCTCGCTCAGGATGCTGACCGAAGACCTGCCGCGCCTCGGCATCGCCACCACCATGGCGCAGGTGACGGATGCCGCATCGGTCGCCGCCGCGCTGCGCCCCGAAACGAAAATGGTACTGATCGAGGTCGTCTCCAACCCCACGCTGCGGCTGGCCGATCTCGACGGCATCGCCGCCCTCTGCCGGGAAAAGGGCGTGCTTCTGGTGGTCGACAACACCTTCACCACGCCCGCCACGGTCAAACCGTTCGAACACGGCGCCGACATCGTGCTGCATTCGGTGACGAAGCTGCTGGCGGGCCATTCGGACGTGACGCTCGGCTGGATCGGCGCGAAGGACCCCGACCTGATGGCGAAGATGCGGGTCTTCGCCGTGACCACCGGCATGACGCCCAGCCCCTTCGACTGCTGGCTGGCGGAGCGCGGGCTGCACACCTTCGCGCTGCGGCAGGCCCGCACGCAGGAGACCGCGCGCCGGCTGGCCGATCACCTCGCCGGACAGGCGGGCATCGCCAGGGTGCTCTACCCGACCCGGCCCGACCACCCCGACATGGCCCGCGCGCAGGGGCTGCTGCAAGGGCAGGGCGGCAACATGGTGAGCTTCGTGCTCGACGGCGGACGCGCCGAGGCCAACGCCTTTGCCGAGGCCGCAAATGGCGTGGCCTTCGCGCCGACGCTGGGCGATGTGGGCACCACGCTCTCGCACCCGGCGTCCTCCTCGCACCGCGCGCTGACGCCCGAGGGCCGCGAGGCGCTCGGCATCACCGAGGGGTTCTTCCGCGTCTCCGTGGGGCTCGAGGACCCCGACGCGCTGATCGCCTGCTTCGACGCGGGGATCGCCGCCGCGCGGAGCGTCTGAGATGACGGAGGCCGAAGCGGGTTTCGTCGAGGCGATCCCGCTGCCTGCGGTGATGATCCGCCGCGACGAGCGGATCGAGGCGGCCAACGGCCCGGCGCTGGCGCTGCTGGGGCAGGGCATCCGGGGCCGCCACTTCATCACTGCGCTGCGCCAGCCCGGCCTGCTCGACGCGATCGAGAGCTGCCTGCGTGACGGCTCTCCGCGCGTGGCCGACTTCCTGACCAACGACGGGCGGCAGGACACCACCTACCGCGTGACCGTGCGCGCCGTGACGCTGGAAAGCGGGCGCGGTGTGTTGGTCTGCTTCGAGGACGTCACTTCCATCGAGCAGATCGGCCAGATGCGCCGCGACTTCGTCGCCAACGTCAGCCATGAACTGCGCACGCCGCTGACCGCCCTGATCGGCTTTATCGAGACACTGAAAGGCCCGGCGCGCGGCGATCCGGCGGGGCAGGCGCGCTTTCTGTCGATCATGGAGTCGGAGGCCGCCCGCATGAACCGCCTGATCGGCGACCTGCTGTCGCTCAGCCGGGTGGAGGCGGACGAACGCGTCCGGCCCACGACCCGGCTCGACCCGGCCGAGATCGCGCGGTCCACGCTGCACGGGCTGCGCCCCATCGCGGAGGAGGCGGGTGTGACGCTCGACCTGTCGGTGCCCGATGTGCCGCTGTCCATCCCCGGCGACGAGGACCAACTGCGGCAGGTGCTGACCAATCTGGTGGAGAACGCGATCAAGTATTCCGGGCGCGGCGCCTCCGTCACCGTAACGCTGACCGCGGTGGATTACGAACCGCGCGTCCGGGGTCGGGGGGTGCGGCTGACGGTCAGCGACACGGGCCCGGGGATCGACCAGATCCACCTGCCGCGCCTGACTGAACGCTTCTACCGCGTGGACAGCCACCGCTCGCGCGAGATGGGCGGCACGGGACTGGGTCTCGCCATCGTCAAGCACATCGTGAACCGCCACCGCGGGCGGCTGCGGGTGGACAGCGAACTGGGCAAGGGCACGACCTTCACCGTCATCCTGCCCGCCGGCTGACGGTGCGGCGGCACGTTTGCCCGCCCGTCACAAACCCCGGGAATCGGTAAACGCGCCGTCACGATTCGACCGGGGCGCCGAAGTATCCGTCGAGATCGGCAAAATGACCCAGCGTCATCAACGATTTCCGCCCCTCAGCGCGTGCAAATTGAAGAGTGCCGCGGAAGTATCTGGCATTAAACAATAAAACAAAACCCATCCAATCCGCAGCCCGTCCCAGGCGCGAAGTCATGCCGCCCGCGTCCCGCTCACGTTGCATGAAATCCCGTTAAAAACCGCGCCGTCATCAAACTGTTACATCACCGTCACAAAAGCATTGCGCGCTGTCCTTAGCGAGGGGCGCGACGGTCATCACTGGGGATGATCGATTCCTGACCTAGGGAGCAAACCTGATGAAATTCGTGAAACTGACCGCCTCTGCTCTGGCGCTCGCTTCCGCAGCCTCCGCAGCCTACGCACGTGACAACGTGCAGGTTGCAGGCTCCTCCACCGTTCTGCCCTACGCCTCCATCGTGGCCGAAGCCTTCGGCGAGAACTTCGACTTCCCGACCCCGGTCGTGGAATCCGGCGGCTCCTCCGCCGGCCTCAAGCGCTTCTGCGAAGGCGTGGGTGAAAACACCATCGACATCGCGAACGCCTCCCGCGCGATCCGCGAAAACGAAATCGCCGCCTGCGCAGACGCCGGCGTGACCGACATCATCGAAGTCCGCATCGGCTATGACGGCATCGTCTTCGCCTCCCAGATCGACGGCCCGGCCTTCACCGCCTTCGAACCGGCAGACATCTACAACGCCCTGGCCCCGAAAGTGGTCAAGGACGGCGAGCTGATCGACAACCCCTACACCATGTGGTCCGAGTTCAACGCCGAGCTGCCGGAAGCCGAGATCATGGCCTTCATCCCGGGCACCAAGCACGGCACCCGCGAAGTCTTTGAAGAGAAGGTCCTGGCAGCAGGCTGCGAGACCACCGGCGCCCTGCAGGCGATGCTCGACAGCGGCATGTCCGAGGATGATGCCGAGGACGCCTGCATCGCAGTGCGCACCGACGGTCGTTCCGTGGACATCGACGGCGACTACACCGAGACGCTGGCTTCCATCGACTCCAACTCCAACGGCATCGGCGTCTTCGGCCTGGCATTCTACGAGAACAACACCGACAAGCTGAAGGTCGCCACTGTCTCCGGCATCGAGCCGAAGACCGAGACCATTGCCTCCGGCGAATACCCGGTCTCCCGCCCGCTGTTCTTCTACATCAAGAAGGCACACATCGGCGTCATCCCGGGCCTGAAGGAATTCGCGGAATTCTTTGTCGCTGACGAGATCGCAGGCCCGGACGGCCCGCTCTCCGAATACGGCCTCGTGGCTGACCCGGAACTGGCACAGACCCAGGAGAAGGTCGCGAACGAGACCACGATGTCCGAAGAAGGCATGTAATCGGACCCGCAAGGGACCTTGCACACCTCAGACGGGGCGGCCATTCCCGCCGCCCCGTCCGCCATTCAGGCAAAGAAATACATCAGGGACTTCGGGGGGCACATGCCTTTACTCTGGCTCATCGTGATCGTGCTTGCGCTGGCAGCCGTCGGCTATGTCGCCGGGCGCGGCCGCGCAATGAAGAGCGCCGGCGGCGACAGCCGCCACCTCCACTCGCTGCCGTCCTATTACGGCTCGAACGCGGCGATCAAGGTCGTCGTCCCCGCCTTCCTGCTGCTGATCGTCTGGCTTCTGGCGCAGCCGATCTACGTCAACTCCGTCGTCTCCGGGATGATCCCCGAGAGCGAGGTCGCCGAGGGCAGCAACCTGTCGCTCGTGATGGCCGAGGTGCGCCGCACCGCCGACGGCATCGACAACGCCATCGCCGCAGGGCTGATGCAGGCCGACCGCGTGCGTGACATCAGCGCCGACCAGCTCACCCAGTCGCTGAAGGACGCGGGCCAGATCGTCACCTCCGCGATCACCCCGGCCGTGCTGGACGCCGCACAGGAGTTCCGCGTCATCAACAACCGCGGCAACCTCTACATGACCGTGGCCGTGCTGGTCCTCGCGATCGCGGGCTTCGTGATCGCCTTGCGCGAGACGCACAAGGACTTCCGCGCCCGCAACGTGGTGGAAACCTCCGTCCGCTACCTGTTGATCGCCGCCGCCTCCATCGCGATCCTGACCACCATCGGCATCGTGTTCTCGCTGATCGGCAACACCATCCGGTTCTTCAACCTCTACCCGGCGGGCGAATTCTTCGGCTCGCTCACCTGGTCGCCCTCCTTCGGCGGCGGGTCCGAGCTGGGGATCTGGCCGCTGCTCTGGGGCACGCTCTACATCTCTTTCGTGGCGCTGCTGGTCGCCGTGCCGATTGGCCTCTTCGCCGCCGTCTACCTGTCGGAATACGCGGGCCCGAAGATGCGCGCCTACGCCAAGCCCGCGCTCGAGGTGCTGGCCGGCATCCCCACCATCGTCTACGGCCTCTTCGCGTTGCTGACGGTCGGCCCCCTGCTGCTGTCGGTCTTCGGCAGCGACGGTCTGGGCTGGATGCAGGGCACCCGCGCGGTCATCACCGCCGGCATCGCCATGGGCATCATGCTGATCCCCTTCGTCTCCTCGCTCTCCGACGACATCATCAACGCCGTGCCGCAGGCGATGCGTGACGGCTCCTACGGGCTGGGCGCGACGAAGTCCGAAACCATCAAGCAGGTGATCCTGCCCGCGGCCCTTCCGGGCATCGTGGGCGCCATCCTGCTGGCCACCTCCCGCGCCATCGGCGAGACGATGATCGTGGTACTGGGGGCAGGGGCCGCGGCCAAGCTGTCGCTCAACCCCTTCGAGGCGATGACCACCGTGACCACGCGGATCGTCTCCCAGCTGACCGGCGACGCCGACTTCGCCTCGCCCGAGGCGCTGGTGGCCTTCGCCCTCGGCATGACCCTCTTCATCCTGACGCTGGGGCTGAACGTCTTCGCCCTCTACATCGTGCGCAAGTACCGGGAGCAGTACGAATGACCGACGCATCCATGGACACCGCCGGTGCACCGCGCGGCAAGATTTCCCTGACCGCCGCCGACGCCCGGACCAAGCGCCGCAATGCCGCCGAGAAACGCTTCCGGATGTACGGCCTCGCCGCCATCGGCACCGGCATCTTCTTCCTCGTGGTGCTGCTCTGGGCGATCCTGACGAACGGCCTGACCGCCTTCCAGCAGACCTTCATCGAGGTGCCCGTCTATCTGGACGAGGCAAAGCTCGACAAGAACGGCAACCGCGACATCGAGGACATCAAGAAGGTCTCCACCTTCGGTTACCAGCCGCTGATCCAGCAGGCGATCTTCACGCAGGTGCAGGAGCAGGGCTTCGAAACCCCGCTGGAGGACGACGGCGACATGAAGGCGCTGATCTCCGCCTCCGCCGCCGCACAGCTGCGCGACTACGTCATCGCCAACCCCGGCCAGATCGGCGAGACCATCGAGTTCCGCATCCTCGCATCCTCCCGCGTCGACGGCTACTTCAAGGGCCGGGTCAAGCGCGAGGACATCACCCGCGACAAGAACATCGACGCCGAGCACCTCGACCTCATCGACCAGATGCGCGAGGCGGGGCTTGTCGAGAAGTCCTTCAACTCCGAA
Source organism: Sagittula sp. MA-2 (assembly GCF_030126985.1). GTDB lineage: Bacteria > Pseudomonadota > Alphaproteobacteria > Rhodobacterales > Rhodobacteraceae > Sagittula. Next base: position 1,982,602 of record NZ_CP126145.1, read on the forward strand.
TTCATCTTCGGTGCCGACGCCTCCGAATCCCGCCCCGAACAGGCTGGGCTGGGCGTGTCGATGCTGGGGTCGTTCTTCATGATGCTGGTGGTGTTGGCGCTGTCGCTGCCCATCGGTGTCGCCGCCTCCATCTACCTCGAGGAATTCGCGCCGCAGAACCGTTTCACCGACCTGATCGAGGTGAACATCTCCAACCTCGCGGCCGTGCCCTCCATCGTCTTCGGCATCCTGGGCCTTGCCGTCTTCATCCAGTTCGCCGGGCTGCCGCAGTCCGCGCCGCTGGTCGGCGGCCTCGTGCTGACGCTGATGACCCTGCCCACGATCATCATCTCCACCCGCGCCTCGCTGAAGTCGGTCCCGCCGTCGATCCGCGACGCGGCACTGGGGGTGGGCGCGTCGAAGATGCAGGCGGTCTTCCACCACGTGCTGCCGCTCGCCATGCCGGGCATCCTGACCGGCACCATCATCGGCCTGGCGCAGGCGCTCGGCGAAACCGCGCCGCTCCTGCTGATCGGCATGGTGGGCTACATCGCCACCAACTACCCCGAGGGCATCGCCGAAGGCTTCATGTCCCCGAACTCCGCCATGCCGGCCCAGATCTACGAATGGGCCAAGCGCGCCGACCCGGCCTACTACGAACGGGCCTGGGGCGGGATCATCATCCTTCTGGTCTTCCTGCTGACCATGAACATCATCGCCATCATCCTGCGCCGCCGCTTCGAGCGCCGCTGGTAAGCCGGAGAGATCCGGCCCCACCGCCAAGGCCCGGCATTCCCGACGGGCGGCCAAACCGCTAGGATAGGACCCATGAACATGTACGACGCACCGCATACGGACCGAAACGTGACCCAGACCGAGACCAAGATCAGCGCCCGTGGCGTTCAGGTATTCTACGGCGACACCCACGCCATCAAGGACGTGGACGTGGACATCGAGGACAAGACCGTGACCGCCTTCATCGGCCCCTCGGGCTGTGGCAAGTCCACCTTCCTGCGCACGCTGAACCGGATGAACGACACCATCGACATCTGCCGCGTCGAGGGCCGGATCGAGATCGACGGCGAGGACATCTACGACAAGCGCGTCGACCCGGTGCAGCTCCGCGCCAAGGTCGGCATGGTCTTCCAGAAGCCCAACCCGTTCCCCAAGTCGATCTACGACAACATCGCCTACGGGCCGCGGATCCACGGGCTTGCCAAGAACAAGGCCGACCTCGACGAGATCGTCGAGAAGTCGCTCCGCCGCGGCGCCATCTGGAACGAGGTGAAGGACCGCCTGCAGGCGCCCGGCACCGGCCTGTCCGGCGGCCAGCAGCAGCGCCTCTGCATCGCCCGCGCCATCGCCACCGAACCGGAGGTCCTCTTGATGGACGAGCCGTGCTCGGCGCTCGACCCCATCGCCACCTCGCAGGTAGAGGAACTGATCGACGAACTGCGGCAGGACTACTCGGTGGTGATCGTGACCCACTCCATGCAGCAGGCCGCCCGCGTCAGCCAGAAGACGGCCTTCTTCCACCTCGGCAACCTCGTGGAATACGGCGAAACCGGCAAGATCTTCACCAACCCCGAAGATCCCCGCACCGAAAGCTACATCACAGGACGGATCGGATAACCCCATGACCGAACTGAACCAGCACATCGCCTCGGCCTTCGACCGCGACCTCGAAGGCATCCAGGCCCGGATCATGAAGATGGGCGGCCTCGTCGAAGAGGCGATCATCAGCGCCGCCACCGCGCTCGAGAAGCGGGACGAGGAACTGGCCCAGAAGGTGCGCGACGGCGACAAGGCCATCGACGCCATGGACGAAAGCCTCAACGAGGAAGCCGCCCGGGTCATCGCCCTGCGCGCGCCCATCGCCTCCGACCTGCGGGTCGTGCTGTCGGTGATGCGCATGTCGGCGAACCTCGAACGCATCGGCGACCTGTCGAAGAACATCGCCAAGCGCACCTCGGTCCTGTCGCAGATGCAGCAGATCGGCGGCACCGCAGCCTCGCTCCGCCGCATGGCCCGCGAGGTGGAGCTGATGCTGAAGGACGCGCTCGACGCCTACATCCAGCGCGACGAGGCCCTGGCGCTCGACGTGATCGACCGCGACCGCGACGTCGACCAGATGTACAACACGCTGTTCCGCGAGTTCCTGACCTTCATGCTCGAGGACCCGCGCAACATCACCGCCTGCATGCACCTGCATTTCATCGCCAAGAACATCGAACGCATGGGCGACCACGTCACCTCGATCTCCGAGCAGGTGGTCTTCCTCGTCACCGGGCAGATGCCGACAGAGGCGCGGGTAAAGGACGACCGCACGTCCTCCGACTACCGGCTCTCGCCGGAGTTCTCGCAAGCGGACGAGGACTGAGGGCGATGGCGGCGGATCAGCCCACGGTTCTGCTCGTCGAGGACGAGCCGGCACAGCGCGAAGTCCTGTCCTACAACCTGGAGGCCGAAGGCTTCCGGGTGGCCAGCGCCGGCAACGGCGAAGAGGCGCTCCTGATGATGGCGGAGGAAAACCCCGACATCGTGGTCCTCGACTGGATGCTGCCCAACGTCTCCGGGATCGAGGTCTGCCGCCAGATCAAGACCCGGCCGGAAACCCGCAACGTGCCGATCATCATGCTCTCGGCCCGCTCGGAGGAAATCGACCGCGTGCGCGGGCTTGAGACCGGCGCCGACGACTACGTGGTCAAACCCTACTCGATCATCGAGCTGATGGCGCGGGTGCGGGCGCAGCTCCGGCGCACCCGGCCCTCCGCCGCCGGTCTGCGGCTCGAATACGAGGACATCGTGCTCGATTCCGAGACCCACCGCGTGACCCGCAACGGCAAGCCGCTGAAGCTCGGCCCGACAGAATTCCGCCTGCTGACCACCTTCATGGAAAAGCCGGGCCGCGTGTGGTCGCGCGAACAGCTTCTGGACCGCGTCTGGGGCCGCGACATCTATGTCGACACCCGCACCGTCGACGTCCACATCGGCCGCCTCCGCAAGGCGCTGAGCCAGCACGGCGGTCAGGACCCCCTCCGCACCGTCCGCGGCGCAGGATACGCGCTGGGGTGAGGAGCGGGTCCGGCAGAGCCGGATGAAAGGTCCGGTGGACCTTTCAAGCGACGAACGGGCGAAGCCCCGGGGCGGCCGGACCGCGCCTCCGGCGCGGCGAACCGTCCGGGGGACGGTTCGGGCAAATCACGGGCGAAGCCCCGGGCGAAGGAGCGGGTCCGGCAGAGCCGGATGAAAGGTCCGGTGGACCTTTCAAGCGACGAACGGGCGAAGCCCCGGGGCGGCCGGACCGCGCCTCCGGCGCGGCGAACCGTCCGGGGGACGGTTCGGGCCAATCAAGGGCGAAGCCCCGGGCAAACCAGCGGTTCCGGCGAAGCGCCGGGACGACCGCACCCAAGGCGCCCCATGACCGGCGCCAACACATGGGGGCAGGGCGCCCGCGCTTGAATTGTGCCTGCCCGGCCCCAACCTCCATTTCACAAGGGAGGACACATCATGCTCATCAGATCCATCGTCGCGGGCGCGCTGCTCAGCACGCCGCTCCTGGCCGAAGAGGTCAACATCACCCCGGACATGCCCTCGGTCACGATCGAGACGGCAGAAGGATCGGCCACCATCAGCCGCATTCAGGACCAGGCCAACGAGCTTGACGGCGAATGGGCACAGACCTCGCGCGCCTGTCCGCCGTTCTGCATCCAGCCGATGAGCCCGGCACCGGGCGTGACCACCATCGGTGAGCTTGAGCTGCTCGACATGCTGCAGGACCCCGACGCCATGGTGATCGACAGCCGCACCGAAGACTGGTTCCGCACCGGCTCCATCCCCGGCGCGGTGAATATCCCCTATACCTACGTCATCGACGAACTGGCACAGCTCGGCTGCGAGCCCGACTTCGACGGCTGGGATTGCGCCGGGGCGCGGCGTGTCGCGCTGTTCTGCAACGGGCTCTGGTGCGGCCAGTCGCCGACCGCGATCCGCAACATGATCGAGGCGGGCTATCCGGCCGACCGTATCTTCTACTATCGCGGCGGCATGCAAAGCTGGCGGCTGCTGGGCCTTTCGGTCACCGACCAGCCCAGCTGAGCGGGCAGGGCGCCGTGACGCGACGTTTCCGGCAGGGTTAACGAAAAACATTGCTGCGCAACGGTTTGGCGGCGCTGATTCGCGCAAAAGATTAACAACCGGCCGGGAATCGGGGTCCAATCGGCCGGTTCGTCCCTTAACGCGCCTCTCGATTCATGAAGATCCGTTAACCCGTTGTGGCACATCCGTTTTCGCACCACAGCATGTCGTATGCCCGTGCGGCGTACGCTCCGTTACCCCTCCGCGCGCGCCGTTCATCCCTCGGGGGTGCCCATGTGGCAGGTTAACGGCGTACGATGGGGGCGCTTCCGCCCTTGAACCCGCCTGACATTGCGTCATCTTGGATCGGAACTGCCGCCACGGAGACCGCCATGATCCGCGTCCTTGCCGCCCTTCTCGCCAGCCTTCTGTGGCTTTCCACCGCCGCCGCCCACGAGGTCCGGCCCGCCATCGGCGACCTGACCACCGAAGGGTCCGACCTGTCGCTGGTGCTGCGCCTGTCGGCGGAACCGCTTCTGGCGGGCGTCGACCTCGAAGGCGTGGAGGACACCAATGCAACCGATGGCGCAGAGGAGGTCGATACCCTCCGCGCACTCTCTCCCGACGACCTGAAGGCCCGCATCGAGAGCGAGGAACAGGCCATCCTCGGGCCCGTCACCGTGACCACGCAGGACGGCACGGAGGTGCCGCTCACGCTCGGCAACGTCGAGGTCGACGACGAACCCAACATCGACCTTCCGCGCGAGAGCCGCTTGTTCCTGAACGGAAATCTGCCCGCGGGCGCGCAGGCGATCACCGTCTCCTGGCCTTCGCAATACGGCACGCTGATCCTGCGGCAGATGGACGTCGAGGACGGTTATACCGGCTACCTGTCCGGCGGCCCGTCCGAGCCGATCACCCTTGCCGGCGGCGACGCCATGGGGCCGCTCGCCACCTTCGCCAGCTACATCCCGGTGGGGTTCGAACACATCCTTCCCATGGGCCTCGACCACATCCTCTTCGTACTGGGGCTGTTCTTCCTCTCCACCCGGCTCAGCCCGCTGCTCTGGCAGATCTCCGCCTTCACGCTGGCGCACACCGTGACGCTGGCGCTCGGCGCGCTGGGGTACGTGTCCATCCCCGGCAGCATCGTGGAACCGATCATCGCCGCCTCCATCGTCTACGTCGCGGTGGAGAACATCGTCTCCGACAAGCTGCACCGCTGGCGGCCGCTGGTGATCTTCATCTTCGGCCTGCTGCACGGGCTTGGCTTCGCGTCGGTCCTGCAAGAGTTCGGACTGCCGGAAAACCAGTTCATTCCGGCACTTATCGGCTTCAACGTCGGCGTGGAGTTCGGCCAGCTCACGGTCATCGCCATCGCCTTCCTGCTGGTGGTCCTGGCCCAGAGAACCGACCGCCTGAAGGCCGACCAGCGCATGGCGCAGGTGGTCTACGGCGTGCTGGCCATCGTATTCGTGGCGGCGGGCTACCTGCTGAACGGCCCGGGCTTCACCGCCGCGATGGGGGCAGGGGCGCCGGTCTTCCTATGGCCGCTGGCGGCGCTTTCGGTGGCCTGCCTGATCTCGGCACATTTCGTGGATCACCTCGACGCCTACCGCCGCTACGTGGCCACGCCCGCCTCCGTCGCCATCGCCTGCGTCGGCGCCTACTGGTTCGTGGAGCGGGTTTTCCTTTGATGGCGCTGGCCGACTAAGACAGGAAATTCAAAGGTTTGGGTCGCGTTCTTGCGCGGCCCCTCGCAATTCCGAACGATCCACTTGCCTGTCGCGATCTTCCGCGCGAAACCCCACTTGCCACGGGTCACGCCACCGTTGATCCGCAGCTCAGGAAGGGCCGCATGGCGCCATGTCCGCATCGCCGCCCGTTATGGGCTTGCCACGGCGTACAAACCTCTGTAATGGCCCCCTCACGAACCCGCAGGCGGGGGCGGGCCTTATGGGGGAGACATCCCCATAGGTCCACCGGTTGGCCCGGAATGATCCGGACAAATCCCCCGCCGAGGCTAAACCGGAAAGGATAGAAGGCATGGCTCTTCCCGAGTTCAACATGCGTCAGCTGCTTGAAGCTGGCGTTCACTTCGGCCACCAGACGCAGCGCTGGAACCCCCGCATGGGCGAGTTCATCTACGGTGCGCGCAACGGCATCCACATCATGGACCTGACGCAGACCGTCCCGATGCTGGACCAGGCTCTGCAGGCCATCCGTGACTGCGTCGCCAAGGGCGGCCGCGTTCTCTTCGTCGGCACCAAGCGTCAGGCGGCACAGCCGATCGCCGAAGCGGCCGAGAAGTGCGCACAGTACTACATGAACCACCGCTGGCTCGGTGGCACGTTGACCAACTGGCAGACCGTGTCGCAGTCGATCAACCGCCTGCGTTCCATCGACGAGCAGATGGAATCCGGTGCAGAGGGCCTCACCAAGAAAGAGCGCCTGAACATGGAACGCGACCAGGCGAAGCTGCAGGCCTCGCTGGGCGGCATCCGTGAGATGGGCGGCGTGCCGGACATGCTGTTCGTCATCGACGTCAAGAAAGAGCAGCTGGCCGTGGCCGAAGCCAACAAGCTGGGCATCCCGGTTGTCGCGGTTGTCGACACCAACTGCTCGCCCGACGGCGTGGACTACATCATCCCGGGCAACGACGACGCGGCACGCGCCATCGCGCTCTACTGCGACCTCGCATCCCGCGCGGCCCTGGACGGCATGACCGGCCAGATGGAAGCGGCAGGCGTCGATCTCGGCGCGCTCGAGGAAGCCCCGGCAGAAGAGCTGCTGGCCGGCACCGACGGCAACTGAGCCGGTCCGGGCGGGCTGTCGCAAAAGCAATACCTGCCCGTGACATGAGGTTCGCGATCCGGCGCGGGGCAGGGAACTGCCATGCGCCGGTTTGAAGGGGCCACCGTGCCCCACCAAGATGACATGAGGAGAGCCAAGCGATGGCGATCACTGCTGCACAGGTGAAAGAACTGCGCGAAATGACCGGCGCAGGCATGATGGATGCGAAGAAGGCCCTGGTCGAGAACGACGGCAACATGGATGCCGCGGTCGACTGGCTGCGCACCAAGGGTCTGGCGAAAGCCGCCAAGAAGTCCGGCCGCACCGCCGCCGAAGGCCTCGTGGCCGTGAAGGTCGAAGGCGGCCAGGGCGTCGCCGTCGAGGTCAACTCGGAAACCGACTTCGTCGCCAAGAACGCCGAGTTCCAGTCGATGGTGGCCGGCATTGCCGGTGCCGCGCTGAACGTCGACTCCGTCGAGGCGCTGGCCGATGCACAGCTCAACGGCAAGCCGGTGTCGGAGAACATCACCGACGCGGTTGCCAAGATCGGCGAGAACATGACCCTGCGCCGGATGGCCAAGATCTCGGGCGAGACCGTGTCCACCTACGTGCACAACGCGGCGGCTGACGGCATGGGCCAGATCGGCGTGCTGGTTGCGCTGACCGGCGGTTCCGACGAGTTCGGCAAGCAGGTCGCGATGCACATCGCCGCCACCAACCCGGCGGCCCTGAACGAGTCCGAACTGGACCCGGCCATCGTCGAGAAAGAGCGCCAGGTGCAGATCGACATCGCCCGCGAATCCGGCAAGCCGGAGCAGGTGATCGAGAAGATGATCGAAGGCCGGATGAAGAAGTTCCTCGCCGAGATCACGCTGGTCGGTCAGCCCTTCGCGCTGAACCCCGATGTGACCGTCGCGCAGGCCGCGAAAGAGGCAGGTGCAGAGATCACCGGCTTCATCCGCATGCAGGTCGGCGAAGGCATCGAGAAGAAGGAAGAGGATTTCGCAGCCGAAGTGGCGAAGGCCGCTCAGGGCTGAGGTCCCATTCCGGACAGGCGCCGTCTTTGCAGGCGGCGCCCCTGGACGACAGCAACAAATAGCGCCGGTCCCAAGACGGGACCGGCGCTTTCGTTATTGCAAATGGACAAAAGGGCGGGGCCCCCGGTGAGACATTGGGGATGAGACCGGGGACCCCGTTTGGGATGCCGGCCAACGGGGCGGAAATTTCCCCGCTGGACCAGCGCCGGTTTGCACCGGAAGATCGACAGGGCCCGGAAATACGCGGGGTGCCGCTCCTTTGCTCCATGGCTAAAGCCACCACTCACGGAACGTGGATACCCTCGCAATTTACCCATGGTAAAGAAAGTCGGGATTTCCTGACCAACAGGTAAAAACGGAAAATTAACGATTTCGCAGCCGCCGATTTCAGGTTTTGAAATCGAGTTTTAAGAAGACCTGCAGGAAGCGCGTGCAAGCGAAAGCGATTTGCCCGTTTCCGCGTCATGTTGATGCAGCAACGAAGGGTGGCTCAATTAGAGCGTGGAATCACGCCTCTATTATGTACATCTGGTTGTGAAACGCTGCTTTTGCGACCGCCTGCGCGGTGGTTTCCACGTTCAGGGTTTCGCGTGCCAGGCGGAGGTGCTTTTCGATCGTCGCCTGCGTCAGGCCCATGATCTGCGCGATGTCCTGCATGGTCTTGCCGTCACCGACCCATTCCAAGGCCTCGCGCTGGCGCGGGGTAAGTGTCTGATTATGCAAAGGAACGGGCAGGGTGAGGATCTTGAGATGCACGAGGTTGTTCAAGAGGATGATGTCCGGGCCGTGTTCCGCCCAGACGGCATCCGCGTCGTCCTGCGTCATCTCGGCCCGCGCCGTCAGGGAAATCGCGCCCTTTGCGCGGCTAGACACGGATTTGAAGCTGATCGTGTAGCCAGCCTGAACCTTGTGCGCGACGTTGAAGGCCACGACTCTCTGTGCCTTCTCCGAGAGCGCACCGGTGGTGATCTGCTCGGCCAGGACGCGCCAGGAACAATGGCCTTCGTTCTCCAGCGCCCAGCGGACCATGGGTGCATCGCGGTACAGGCCGCCTTCGACAAAACCCTTGCGATAGGCCGGCAAGTGGTTGCTCAGAATGACGAAATCGTTCGGATCGCCCATCGAGTTCGGCGTCAGGAAGCGGGTGAACCCGTAGATAAGACGGTCGAATCCGTAGGCTTCCATCAGGTTGCAGTGTTCCGCCCAGAGGACTTCGACACGGTCGACATTGGTTAGTTCGATCAGCTTGTCTCGTAAGTCCGGCGTCACGGATCAGCCCTCCAGATGGCCCAACAGGGCGTCGATTGCCAGAGTATAACCCTTGGCGCCAAAGCCCGCTATGACCCCGATTGCGACAGGGCTGATGTAGGAATGATGGCGGAAGGCCTCGCGCGCATGCACGTTGGACAGGTGCAGCTCGATCGTCGGCATCTGCGTGCCCTTGATCGCATCCATCAGTGCCACGGACGTGTGCGTGTAGGCGCCAGCGTTGAGGATGATCCCGGCATGCACACCGCGCGCCTCATGGATCCAGGTCACGAGCTGGCCCTCGAAGTTCGACTGCAGGCAGGTCACCGAGACGCCCTTGGTCGCGCCGTGGGTGCGGCACATCTCCTCGACATCCGAAAGTGTGGTCGATCCGTAGATCTCGGGTTGACGTGTGCCAAGCAGGTTCAGGTTCGGGCCATTCAGCACGAGGATAGAGGTCATGTCGGACTCCGGTATTGAGGTGCGCGAGTTAACGACTGGTCAACCGGGTTGTCCAGCCTTGAGCGCGTGTTCGACAGGTTATCTAGGGTTGTGGTTCTTAGGCAGGGTTAAGAAAATTCGGCCGGATGCGATACCAGACGATGCAGCGGATCAGTGGTTCACCACATCAAATTTACACATAATACAGATTATCAGATTAAAGTGTCGGGTTTGGAACGGTCCCTGTCTGGTTTCATGCACCGCCCAATCCCGCTGATAAAGACATGCAGAACAAGACGGCTCTGTCAGGCCCGGAAGCGACCCTCCTTACACTTGTCGCTGTGTTGGCACGAATTCCCAAGGTCGTTGCCAAAACAGGTCGCTCATCGGTGTTGGACCAGAAACCGGCACCTCGGTGTGACCGCGCTGGGGCTTCGCTTTTTGGACGCAATACTCGGGACTTGCTGTCCAATGCTCCAAAGCTTGGTGAAGCTCACGTTTGCCATCGGCACCAGATCGAAGGCGCTGGTGTCGGCATTCACTAAACCGGCGGCGGCGACTGACCTTACAGTCGCACGCCGCCTCTTATGTCAGTAGAACGCCTGCAGGCCTGTCTGCGCCCGGCCGAGAATCAGCGCGTGCACGTCATGTGTGCCCTCGTAGGTGTTCACCGTCTCGAGGTTCATCATGTGGCGGATCACCTGGAACTCGGCAGAGATGCCGTTGCCGCCGTGCATGTCGCGGGCCATCCGGGCGATGTCCAGCGCCTTGCCGCAATTGTTGCGCTTGAGGATGGAGATCATCTCGGGCGCGCCGCGGGCCTCGTCCATCAGCCGTCCGACGCGCAGGCAGCCTTGCAGGCCGAATGCGATCTCCGTCTGCATGTCCGCCAGTTTCTTCTGGAAAAGCTGGGTGCCCGCGATGGGCTTGTCGAACTGCTTGCGGTCGAGACCATAGGCACGGGCCGCGTGCCAGCAGGCTTCTGCCGCGCCCAGAACGCCCCAGCTGATGCCATAGCGTGCACGGTTCAGGCACCCGAACGGCCCCTTCAGCCCCTGCACATTCGGCAGCAACGCGTCTTCCCCGACCTCCACGTTGTCCAGCACCACCTCGCCGGTGACGGAGGCGCGCAGGCTCAGCTTGTTCTCGATCTTCGGCGCAGAGAGGCCCTTGGCGCCCTTCTCCAGCACAAAGCCGCGGATCTTGCCGTCATGCGCCTCGGACTTCGCCCAGATCACGAAGACATCCGCGATGGGGCTGTTGGAGATCCACATCTTGGAGCCGTTCAGCCGGTAGCCGCCGTCGGTCTTGACCGCACGCGTCTTCATGCCGCCGGGGTCGGAGCCCGCGTCAGGCTCCGTCAGGCCAAAGCAGCCGATCCATTCGCCGGTGGCCAGTTTCGGCAGGTACTTCCGGCGCTGCTCTTCCGAGCCGTAGGCGTAGATCGGGTACATCACCAGGGACGACTGCACCGACATCATCGAGCGGTAGCCGGAATCGACGCGTTCGATCTCGCGCGCCACAAGGCCATAGGACACGTAGGACGACCCCAGGCCGCCGTATTCCTCGGGCACCGTGATGCCAAGCAGACCCATGCCGCCCATCTCGGCAAAGATGTCGGGCGCGACGGTCTCCTCAAGGAATGCCTTGGTCACCCGCGGTGCGAGCTTCTCGGCGGCGAAGGCGCGCGCGCCCTCGGCCAGCATGCGTTCCTCTTCCGACAACTGGTCCGTCAGCCGGAAGGGATCCTCCCAGTCGAACGCCCCGAGATCGGGGGCATCCTTGGCCTTCAGCGCTGGTTTCACATCCTTCATTTCGTTCATGGTCCCCTCCGGAATTTGGGCAAATCATACGCGTTCCGGCGGAGGCTGAAACCCCTGTCTGTCAGGATTTGATCAAACGCGTTGACCGTATCGTCGCGGCGGAAGAAATCGGCTTGCATCAGGTGCATCATGGCTCCCCTTGCGCCGCGCGGACGAACCCGCCAAAAGGCGGCCATGACGCGCGACCCGGATATCCTTTGCATCGGCTCCGTCCTCTGGGACGTGATCGGCCGCGCCAACCTGCACATGACGGTCGGGTCCGACGTACCGGGGCGCATCACCCGCATACCCGGCGGCGTTGCGCTGAACATCGCCATGACGCTCGCGCGGTTCGGCCTTCGCCCGGCGCTCCTGTCCTCGGTTGGACGTGATAGCCAAGGTGACGAACTGCTGGCCGAGTGCCGCGCGCTGGGGCTGGACACCGAACACGTCTACCTGTCCGAAGACCTGCCGACGGACCGCTATATGGCGATCGAAGGCGTGAACGGGCTGATCGCTGCCATCGCGGATGCGCATTCGCTGGAAGCCGCGGGGAAGAAGATTCTGCGGCCGCTCATCGACGGGCCGCTCGGGACTGCCGACGCGCCCTACCCCGGCGCCATTGCGCTCGACGGCAACCTGACCGAGTCGCTGCTGTCCGAGATCGCCGGTGCACCGGCCTTTGCCTCCGCCGACCTGCGGATCGCACCCGCCAGCCCCGGCAAGGCGCTGCGGCTGATGCCCTTCCTGCGCGCCGGTCGGGGAACGCTTTACGTAAACCTCGAAGAGGCCGGCCTGCTGTGCCAGCGGACCTTCACCAACGCACCCGATGCCGCCGCGGCGCTTCTGGCGCGCGGAGCGTCCCGCGCCATCGTCACGCATGGCGGAGAGACATGCGCTGACGGTACGTCCGACGGCGTGATCCGCGCCTGCCCGCCCAAGGTCCTCGTGACGCGGATCACCGGTGCCGGCGACACATTCATGGCCGCCCATATCGCGGCAGAGCGCGCCGGAGAAGACCGGCCAACCGCCCTGTCGCACGCCCTCAAGGCGGCTGCCGCCTACGTATCCGGAGACATGCCCTCATGATTACCCTTTCGCCCGAAGTTCAGGCCGCAAAGGACGCCAAGGCGCCGCTGGTTGCACTTGAATCGACCATTATCACGCACGGAATGCCCTATCCGCAGAACCTCGAAACCGCTCGCCGGGTCGAGGCCGAGGTCCGCAATGCAGGTGCCGTTCCCGCCACCATCGCGATCCTCGACGGCCGGATCCATGTGGGGCTGACCGACGAACAACTGGAAAGCCTGGCGCAGGCAAAGAACGTGGCAAAGCTGTCGCGCGCCGATCTGGCCGCCTGCCTTGCCAGCGGCGGCACCGGGGCGACCACGGTTGCGGCGACGATGATCGCCGCCAACCGGGCAGGCATCGACGTCTTCGCAACGGGCGGTATAGGCGGCGTGCACAAGGGCGCCGAGGAAAGCTTCGACATCTCCGCCGACCTTCAGGAACTGGCGCAGACGCCGGTGACGGTGGTGGCAGCGGGCGCAAAGGCGATCCTCGACCTGCCCAAGACGCTGGAAGTGCTGGAAACGCTGGGCGTGCCGGTGATCGCGGTCGGCCAGGACCAGTTGCCGGCTTTCTGGTCGCGCAATTCCGGCATGAAGGCCCCGCTGCGGATCGACACTGCAGAGGGCATCGCCCGGGCCCACAAGATGCGCCGGGACCTCGGTATTCCGGGCGGACAGCTCGTCGCCAACCCGATCCCTGTCGGTGACGAGATCGCGGCCGACACGCTGGCGCCGATCATCGCCCGCGCGACGCAAGACGCGGCAAAGCACGGAATCACCGGCAAGGCGGTTACACCTTACCTGCTGCAGCGGATTTTCGAACTGACGGAAGGTCGCTCGCTGCAAGCCAATATCGCCCTTGTCCTCAATAATGCCCGACTTGCAGCGGGCATCGCCCAGGAACTCGGCAGAATAGCCTGACTTTTCATCCCAACGCACGGCGCCCCATTGTGGCGCCGCGGCGGAGTGCATACTTTCGTCGGAAACCTTTTCAGACGGACGTCAATGAACATGCCTTTCGAACCAGAGCCGAAGAAACGCGGACGCCTCCTGGCGAACCTTCGGAACTCTTTCCTGACGGGCATCGTCGTGATCGCGCCCGTTGGCCTGACCGTCTGGCTGATCTGGACCGTCGTGGGCTGGGTCGACGGCGTGGTCTGGCCTTTCGTGCCCGACCGCCTGCAGCCCAACGCCCTGCTCAACCGCTGGATGGTCGATGCCTCCGGTGACCCGCGCATCCCGTGGCTGTTCGAGTTCCTCGACAGCAACAACGACGGGATACTTGAGGTCAACGTCCGTGGTCTGGGCGTGGTCGTCTTCCTGCTGTTCACCATCATCGTCGGCTGGATCGCCAAGGGGCTGATCGGCCGCTCGATGATTAACTTCGCCGAAAGCCTCGTGGACCGCACGCCGGTCGTCCGGTCGATCTATTCCGGCATCAAGCAACTGGCCGAGACGGTCTTTGCGCAGTCCGAACGCAGTTTCGAGAAGGCCTGCCTGATCGAATACCCGCGCAAGGGGATCTGGGCCATCGGCTTCATCTCGACCGATGCCAAGGGCGAGATCGCGCGCCGGACCCCAACATCCGCCGGGCTGACTTCCGTCTTCGTGCCGACCACGCCGAACCCGACGTCGGGCTTCCTGCTGTTCTTCCCCGTCGAGGACGTCATCGAACTGGACATGACCATCGAGGACGCCGCCAAGCTGGTGATCTCGGCAGGGCTGGTCTACCCCAACGGGCAGGAGGCCAAGCAGGCTGTGGAGGAATGGGCGAAGGCGTCCTGAGGACGCCTCACTCGAACATCGCCCGCAGGTCCGCCGTCTGGCGTTTGCCGACATCGTCGATGTGATCCGCGAGGAAGGCACCGGCCGCGCGACGCCCCGCCTCCTTCAACTGCACCAGCAGCGAGGGCACGGCCACAGTCTTGGTCGCGACGGACAGCGCATTCATCAGCGCATCGTCCGAGATCATGTGCACCCGCACATCCTTCATCGTGCCCGGCGCCAGCACCCCCGACGCCAGCAGACGCTGGACGAAGTCGATGGCCCGGAGTTCGCGCAGCAGCGACGAGTTGAAGCTGATCTCATTGATCCGGTTCTGGATCTCGGGCGGCGTCACCGGCACCTTCTCCCGCACCAGCGGGTTGATGTTGATGACCACGATGTCGTCTGGCAGCGCCGCCTTGAAGAACGGAAAGAGCGCCGGGTTGCCGGTATAGCCGCCGTCCCAGAACGCCTCGGACACACCGGTCTCCGGGTCGTCCATCTCAACCGCCTGGTACATCGTCGGCAGGCAGGCGGAGGCGAGGATGGCATTGGAGTCGATCCTGTCGCCTTCGAAGATGCGGATCTTGCCTGTGCGGACCAGCGTGGCGCAGACGAAGAATTCCGGCGACGCGTCGGCGCAGACCGAGTCGAAGTCGAGCCGCGCAACGATCGCCGCCAGCGGATTGCGGTAGAGCGGCCCCCAGGAGTAGGGCGACATCATCCGGCTGACGGTGTCCCCCACCATGTAGGGCAAGGAATACTCGATGGTCTTGGACACATGCCCGGGATCCGGAAACCAGGACGAAAACCAGTCGGGCAACATGGTGGTGTCGAGTGCGCCGACCTCTCCCCAAACCCAGTCGAGGTTGGCGCGCGCCATCTCCGCGCCGCCGACGACCATCCCGGCCTTAAGTGCCGCACCGTTCAGGGCGCCGGCGGAGGTGCCGGACACGCCAGCGATCTCCAGCTCCGGCTCTTCCAGCAGCCGGTCGAGCACGCCCCAGGTGAAGGCACCGTGGGCCCCGCCGCCCTGCAGGGCAACATTGATCCGTTTCTTCATGGAAATAGCCGTTCCCCAATATCTGTGCAGTCGCTTCGAAAACACGTCGCCGGGCCGGCGCAATGGCGTCCGGCCCGGCAGGCCGGATGGCTCAGAGCGCCGTCCAGCCGCCGTCGACGGAAATCGTCGTGCCGGTGATCTGGCTCGCCGCGTCCGAGCAAAGGAACACGGCGGTGCCGCCCAGTTGCTCGACCGTGGCGAATTCCTTCGACGGCTGGCGTTCGAGCATGACCTTCTCGATCACCTCGTCGCGGCCCATATCGTACTTCTTCATGGTGTCGGGGATCTGCGCCTCGACCAGCGGGGTCAGCACGTAGCCCGGGCAGATCGCATTGGCGGTGATCGGCTCTTTCGCGGTCTCCAGCGCCACGACCTTGGTCATGCCGACGATGCCGTGCTTGGCGGCCACGTAGGCGCTCTTGTAGGGCGATGCGGTCAACCCGTGAGCGGAGGCGATGTTGACCACCCTGCCCCAGCCCGCCTTGCGCATCAGCGGCAGTGCTGCAGCGGTCGTGTGATAGGCCGAGGACAGGTTGATCGCGATGATCGCGTCCCACTTGTCCACCGGGAACTCGTCGATGGGGGCGACGTGCTGGATGCCGGCGTTGTTCACCAGGATGTCGCAGGCACCGGCCTTCTCGATCAGGGCGCGGCACTCGTCCCCCTTCGACATGTCGGCCTTGATGTAGCGGACCTCGACGCCGTGCTTGTCCGCGATCTCCTTCGCGAGGGCGTGGTCCTCGTCGCGGTCCGTGAAGGAGTTGATGACCACGTTTGCGCCGGCCTTCGCCATCTCGTGCGCGATGCCGAGCCCGATGCCGGAATTGGAACCTGTGATCACCGCCGTCTTGCCCTTGAGGGTCATGTGTCTGTCTCCGTGCGAGTTCATGCTGTCCTGCAGCATCCTAATCCTCGCGGGCTGAAGCGACAGGGGCAATCCGTCCCGGACGGCAAGATTTTCCGAAGCGACCCTGCGCCGGACCGGCAGAACCGGCTGGAAGATGCCGGTGGCACCGGACCCTTGAAGGTCGGCATTGACCGGAGTCCACGGGCATTCTACGGCACACCATCGTTCGATCCGCGCTTCGGGATCGTGCTGCAGGTTTCCGTATCGTCAGACAGGTCAGAGCCACCCGGTCAATGGACAGAAAAAAACCCCGGCCGAAGCCGGGGTTCAGTCATTGAGGCAGGTTTCATACAGGCAAGAAACCTATCGAGCAGTGCCCCCTGTATAAGCAATTCGCCGCGTGAGTCCAAGCTAAAAGTTTGAAAAGGCGTAAAAGCGGCGGTACGGTCAGCGTCAAGAAAACAAGGGCAGACAGGGATTGTAGCCGAAATGAACATAAAATCTTTCCGGATTTCGGGCCGGTTTCGGAACCGGATCGGAGTTACCGCGAGCGCGATTCTCTGTGCCTCTGCACTGATGGCCGAACCGCAGCACGGCATAGCTATGTATGGGGAGCCTGCGCTCCCACCTGATTTTGTGTCCCTGCCCTACGCCAACCCGGATGCGCCCAAGGGCGGCAAGATCGTTCTGGGCGAGGTCGGCAGCTTCGACAGCCTCAACCCGCATATCCTGAAAGGCACGCCGCCGTGGCAGCTGCGTTTTCTTGCGTACGAAAGCCTTATGGGCCGGAGTTACGACGAACCGTTCACACTTTACGGCGTTCTGGCCGAATCGATAGAGGTCGGACCGAATCGCGACTCGGTTGAATTCACCCTCCGACCCGAGGCAAAATTTTCCGACGGCAGCCCGGTGACGGTCGAGGACGTCATGTGGTCCTACGAGACGCTCGGCACGAAGGGCCACGGCCGGTATCGCGGTTTCTGGGCCAAGGTCGAGAGCATGGAGCAGACCGGCGAACGCTCCGTCCGCTTCACCTTCAACGAAGAGAACCGCGAGCTGGCCCTGCTGGCGGGAATGCGCCCGATTCTGAAGAAAGCCCAATGGGATGGCGTGGACTTCGAGAACTCCGGTCTCGACGTGATCCCGATCACTTCCGCGCCCTACCAAATCACCGATTACGAACCCGGCCGCTTCGTCGAGCTGACCCGCGATCCGGACTACTGGGGCAAGGACGTGCCCTTCAAGGTCGGCACCGACAATCTCGATACGATCCGGATGGAGTTCTTTGCCGATGCCACCGCGCATTTCGAGGCATTCAAGGCCGGCGAAATCACCTCGCTGCGCGAAACGAATGTCGAGACCTGGAATTCGCAATACGATTTCCCCGCTGTGCAGAATGGCGACGTGGTGAAATCGGAAATCGGGCACGAGCGTCCCACCGGGATTTACGGTTTCGTCATGAACTCCCGCCGCGACCTGTTCGACGACTGGCGCGTACGTGATGCCATGATGCACGTCTTCAACTTCGAGTACATCAACGACGTGCAGACCGGCGGCGTGCAGCCGCGGATCACGTCCTACTACTCGAACTCCGAGCTGGGGATGCAGGACGGTCCGGCCGAGGGCAAGGTGCGCGAGCTGCTTGAACCCTTCGCCGACGAACTTCTGCCCGGCGCGCTGGAAGGCTACAGCCTGCCGGTGGCCGACGGCACGGTGCGCAACCGGGCGAACACGGCACAGGCGCTCGACCTGATGGCGGAGGCTGGTTACACGATCGAGGACGGCGTCATGACCTCGCCCGAGGGGCAGCCCGTGACCTTCGAGATCCTGATCCGCCAGGGCCAGACCGACAACGTCTCAATCGCCGAGATATTCTCGACCTCGCTCAAGCGGCTCGGAATCGATGCGACGGTGGTCATGGTGGACTCCGCCCAGTTCGAGGATCGCACGAAGTCCTATGACTTCGACATGGCGTACTACGAACGCGGCCTGTCCTTGAGCCCGGGCAACGAGCAGTACCTCTACTGGGGCGCTGCTGGTGTCGACACGCCGGGCACCGGCAACTGGATGGGCATGAACAGCCCCGCGGCAGAGGCGATGATCGGCGAGATGCTGACTGCCGACACCCACGAGGATTTCGTCTCGGCGGTCCGCGCGCTGGACCGGGTTCTGACGACCGGGCGCTACGTGATCCCGATCATGTACCGCTACGACCTGAGCCGCATCGCCCATGCGAAGGAACTGCATTACCCCGCGAAGCTGCCCGTTTATGGCGATTGGCTGGGCTTCCAGCCTGATGTATGGTGGTGGGAAGAGTGATCGGAGCGGGCCCCTCGGGGCCCATTCCTGCCCCTCAAACCGGCGAGATGACCGGCGGGGCTGGCGAGGCAATGAAACAGGCAAAATAGAGCGAGGTCTCCATGAGAACGATCCTGATACTGGCGCTGGCCGCGGGGCTGGCGGGCTGTGCTACGGTCGAAGGGCTGGGCCACGACATTTCGGGCGGCGCGCGCACCGTGCAGAGCTGGTTCTGAGAACCGACCCCACCCCGGACCGTCCTTTCCATATCTGAAGCGGGGCGTGCCTTGCCCCTGCCCCGGCTGATCCATTCTGCCGGGCATATTAGCGTGCGCGCATGAGGCTTTGACTCACGACTTGTCTGCGTATCGCAGCGGGGCCCTGCGCCACCGGGCGGAATGTGGTATCCTGAGGGCCAAGCACCGCGCTATGAGACCTTTCGCCAAGAGACCCGCGACGCCGCAGCGCCTATTCTGGTCGCGTCATCAAGAAGGCACGGACAAGATGAGTATGCCCGCTGAAGCACAGGTGCGCGGCCCGGAAAAGGCGCTGGTGGTCGACGATCACCCGCTCTTCTGTGACGCGCTGACGCTGACCCTCCAGTCCATCGCCGATTTCCAGGAGATCCGGACCGCCGGCACGCTGGAACAGGCGCTCGAGGTCATGGCGCAGGATTCGGCCATCGGGCTGATCGTGCTGGACCTTAACCTGCCGGACGTGAACGGGCTGGACGGCCTCGTACGGCTGCGCAACGCCGCACCCCGGGCGGCGATCCTCGTCGCCTCCTCCATGGCCGACAACGGGATGATCAGCCACGCGCTCAAGGCTGGAGCGGACGGGTTCGTACCCAAGCATTCGCAGCGGTCGGTCTTCCGCCGCGCGTTCGAGGCCGTGACCTCGGGCCGCTCCTTCGTTCCGGACGGCTTCATCGACCCGACCGGCGGACAATCCTCCGAACCCGACGATGCGCTGGCGCGGCTGGCCTCCCTGACCAACCAGCAGGCGCGCATCCTCTACCTGATCTGCGAGGGCAAGCTGAACAAGCAGATCGCCTTCGACCTCTCCATCGCCGAGACCACGGTGAAGGCCCATGTGACGGCAATCATGCGCAAGCTGGGGGTGCACAGCCGCACGCAGGCGGTGCTGGTCGCGCAGGAGGCGCGGTTCTCCAATGCGGCCGACAGCGGTTTCCGGAAGGACTTGCCAACCGGAATGTGAATACATAATCCTCGGGTGTCGCGCCAAGAGGCGACCATAAGGAACACTTGGAGTGGACGGAGCGCAAGAACGTTCCGCGCGGGAGGAAAGGACCGGGTCGACGGCACTGCGCACCGCACAGGTGCACTGCCTGGACGACGATCCGGTCACAGAACTGGCACAGGCCCTTGGGGACGCTCCCCTTGCGCTGGTCTGTCTGTTCGCTTCGCCTGACGCGGATTTCGCCGCCTTGACGCGGGACGCCGCCGACGCCTTCGGCGGTGCCGATGTGCTGGCCTGCACCACCGCCGGCGAACTGGGCAGCGCAGGCTACGAAGACGGCCAGATCGTCGCCATCGGGTTTCCAAAGTCCCATTTCGAGGTCATCACCTGCGCTGTCGAGACACTCGACCGCTTCGACGAACAGGGGCTGATCGATCGCCTCATCTCCGACCGGCTGGAACTGACACGCCGGGCGCCCGAGATGGGCTCCGAATTCGCCTTCACGCTGGTCGACGGTCTGTCCCTGCGGGAAGAGCAACTGACCGCCGTGCTGGCCACCGGGCTGGGGCCTGTACCGCTGTTTGGCGGATCGTCGGGGGACGGCACCAATTTCGCCGCCACCTTCCTGTCGCGCAACGGCATGGTCCTGCAGAATGCCGCACTCGTCGCCATGGTCCGCACCCGCTGCCCGATCAAGGTTTTCAGCCTCGACCACCTGATCCCCACGGGCGTCCGCATGGTGGTGACCTCTGCGACGCCAGAGGCGCGCGTGGTGCATGAGATCAACGCCGAACCGGCGGCCCAGGAATACGCGCGCCTGCTGGGAAAGGACCCGAACCAGCTTGGCCCGTTCACGTTTGCCGCGCATCCGGTGGTGGTCCGCCTTGGTGACAGCCACCACGTCCGCGCCATCCAGAGGGTCAGCGACAACGGGGACCTCGTGTTCTTTTCGGCGATCAACGAAGGCATGGTCCTGACGCTGGCCAGCGATCAGGACATTGCGAAACACCTTGAAGCCGGGCTGGAAGCAATGGCCGAGGACGGTGCACCCGATCATATTCTGGGCTTCGACTGCCTCCTGCGTCGCATTGCGGCGGGTCAGGTGCAGAAAACGCGGGAAATCTCCTCGCTTCTGCGGCAACACCGGGTGGTGGGATTTTCCACCTACGGTGAGCAGATCGGAGGCCTGCACGTGAACCAGACCCTGACCGGCGTGGCCATCTACCCGCCGGACGACGCTCCGGCGTAACGCCCATGTCGCTGGTCAATCCGAACGACAGTCTCGAACGGCAGAACGAGAAACTGTTGCAGATCGCACAGGCGCTGATGAAGCGCGTCGAATACGGCGCGGAACAAACCGGCGCGGCCTATGCGCAGTTCGAGCGCGCGGCCCTTCTGGAAAAGCGGGTGCGCGAACGGACCCTAGAACTGGAGCGCACGCTCAACTTGCTGCACGAGTCGAACGCGCAGTTGTCTGAGGCGAACGCGCAGGCGGAAGCCGCACGCCGCAACCTCGCCGACGCGATCGAGGCGGTGTCGGAGGGGTTCGCCCTCTTCGATGCCGATGAGCGGCTGGTGATGTGCAACACGCGGTTCTGCATGGACTTCCGGGACACCACGCGCGATCTGTCGCCCGGCCTGGCCTTCGAAGGCTATGTGGCGCGTGTCAGCCGGTCTGCCTACCTTGTCCTGCCCGACGGCGAGACCCCTGAAAGCTGGTCGGCGCGGCGCATCAGGCGGCACCAGGACCGGCACGTCATGTTCAACGTGCAGGTGCGCCCCGGCCGATGGCTGCAGGTGTCGGAGCATCGCACGACCAACGGCGGCACGGTTGTCCTTCAGACCGACGTGACGGACCTCGTCCGGATCGAGCGGGCCGAACGGGACCGGCTGCGCGACAAGCAGGCAGTGATGGTCCGGGCGACGCTGGACCACCTGAACCAGGGCGTCGGCATCTTCGACGATCAGGGGCGGCTCGTAGGCTGGAACGGCAAGCTGGGGGCGCTGCTGGCGCTCGACGCGCGACGGTTGCAGATCGGGGCCTCCTTCGCGGGGCTGATCGAGCGGCTGGCGCTCGACGTGAGGTTCACGCAGGGTATCGACCGGGACGGGTTCCAGCGGTGGGCCATGAGCCGCGATCACCGCGCGCCGATTTCCTTCGAGGTCACGCGCGGTGAGCGGACGGTCCTTCAGGTCTTTGGCCGCGGCATGCCGGACGGCGGTTTCGTCGTCTCTGTCACGGACGTGACGTCCGAGCGCGAAGCGGCGCGGCGCCTGTTCGAGATGAAGGAAATCCTCGAACAGCGCGTGATGGAACGGACGCTTGAGCTGGAGGATGCGCTGTCGGCGGCGGAGCGGGCGAACGCGTCGAAGTCTCGGTTCGTGGCGGCTGCCTCTCATGACCTTCTGCAACCCTTGTCGGCGGCGAAGCTCTACGTGTCCTCCCTCGCCGATCGTTGCCAGGGCACCGCCGAACATGCCGTCCTGGAAAAGGCGGAATCGGCGCTCACCTCGGCCGAACAGATCATCGACGCGCTTCTGGATATCTCCAAGCTCGACTCGGACGGCATCCACTTCAACGTGCGCCCCGTCAGGATGTCCGAGATCCTGCGCCCCCTGAACGACGAGATGAGCGTTCTGGCCGAGCGCAAGGGGCTGGAGTTGACCATCGTCGACAGCAACCTGATCGTCGAGAGCGACCCGACCTATCTGCGCCGTATCGTGCAGAACCTGCTGGGCAACGCCATCCGCTACACCATGGACGGCAAGGTGCTGGTCGGCGTGCGGCGCAACGGCGGCTCGGCCCGGATCGAGGTCTGGGACACCGGACCCGGCATCGCCGAAGAGGATCAGAACGCCATCTACGAGGAATTCCGACGTCTCGACACCAAGGCTTCCACCAACGAGGGGCTCGGGCTGGGTCTTGCCATCGTGGAACGCGCCTGCGCGCGGCTGGGCCATCCGCTGGGTCTTTGGTCCGAGGTGGGGCGCGGCAGCTGCTTCATGGTCAACGTGCCGATTGCGGGCCACGCGCCCGGAACCGCCGATGCCCGTCCACGCAGCGCCCGCCCGGTGAAGTTGTCCCATGCCGGCCTGATCGCGTTGATGGTCGAGAACGACCCGACCCTCCGCCGCGCCCTGTCGATCATGCTGGAAAGCTGGGGCGTGAACGTGATCGAGGCGGAAGACGCCGCCTCTGCCCTGTCGTTGCTGGACGACCTGCAACTGCGCCCGGATGTCCTGCTCTTGGACTACCAGCTTGGGCCGGGGGCAAACGGCATTGGCCTGTACCACGCCATCAACGACGGGGTCGCACGACCCCTGCCCTGTGCTGTGATCTCGGCAGATCGCTCACCCCAGTTGCGGCAGGACTGCAAGGCGCTCGGGATCGAACTGCTGGCCAAGCCGCTCGACCGGCACAAGCTGGGCCGGTTCCTCGAAGAGGTGGCGCGGGAGATGAACTAACGCCCGGGGCGCCGCGCCCCAACTACGCCCCTATGCTTGGCCCGCTATTAACCCATTTGCACCCGGTTCGCAGCAGGCCAAACCAGCCGGTCACCGCATACCGCTGCATTTCCCGCGTGCGACCCCCTTGCCCACGTGATGCGGGTTCAGCACGAGGATCCAGCGCGGCGGGTAACCCGGCGCCTGCGTACGGCGATAGGTACATCCTTCGGGCGTGGTCATGTAGTCGCCGCCCTGCGGCGCGACGTAGTTCTGCGCGAGGTACGGCTGTGCCTGCGCGAGGATCATCTGCTTGGGTGTCTCTGCCTCGGATGCGGTCAGCGATGCCAGCCCCAACGTTGCTGCGGCGAATGCGGTGAAGGCCATTTGGCGGTATCTCCCTCAGGGTTGATCTGTGGCGCAGCTGGCGCACTTGCCGGAAATTCCCCCGGATGCACGACAGACAGGTGGACAGAAGGCGGCAAATCCGTGTCCGAAGCATCGCATTTGAATGTAAATGGAGTTTTTACAACGCCCTGTACGGCGACGCTAAAGCGCGATCACGATGTCGGCCCGCAGGCCGCCCAGATCGTCGCTTTCACCCAGCCTCAGGACGCCGCCGTGCGACCGCGTGATGTCGGCGGCGATGGCAAGCCCCAGGCCCACGCCGGAACCCTTGTCCTGATTGCGCGCCGGATCGAGCCGCACGAAGGGTTTCAGCGCGCTCTCGCGATCCTCGGGGGGGATGCCCGGGCCGTCGTCCTCGACGCGTATGCGCAGGGACCGCTCCGTCATGTTGGCCGACACCCGGCATTGCGTGCCGTAACGCGTGGCATTGCCGATCAGGTTCTCGACCGCCCGGCGCAGGGACCGCGGCCTCAGCGCCGCCTCGCCCTGCCCGTCCAGTGCGCCCAGGCTGACGTTCTGCCCCGCCCGCTGCGCATCCTCGACGATGGAGGTGATCAGGGCCATCGGGTCGACCGGCTCCGGAGGGCCGGCCTGCGCATCGCCCCGCGCAAAGTCGAGGAAGGTGTCGATCAGGCGCTGCATCTCTTCCACGTCCCGCTCGAGCGGTTCCCGGTCCTCGTCATCGAGCAGGGACAGCCCAAGCCGCAACCGGGTGATCGGCGTCCTCAGGTCGTGGCTCACCCCCGACAGCATCATGGTACGCTGCTCGATGTGCCGCTCGATCCGGCTCCGCATGTCGACGAAGGCCCGGCCCGCCGCCCGTACCTCGGTCGCGCCGGATGGCGAGTATCGCACGATGCGCCCCTTGCCGAAGGCCTCCGCCGCCTCGGCCATGCGGGTGATCGGCCGCAACTGGTTGCGCAGGTACAGGAAGGCGATCAGCGTCATCAGGAAGCCGAAGAACAGCGTGTTGACGAAGAGCTGGTGCGCATTGGTCGCCGAGCTGCGCGTCCGGTCCACCGACACCAGCCAGAGCTGCCCGTTGCGCCGGATGTACAGGTTCACGCTCTTGTCGTCCGGCAGGTCGACCTTCTCCAGGCCCCGCACCCGTGCCTCCAGCGTCCGGATCACGATGAGGCCGGTGAAGTCGTACCATCTACGCAGGTTCTCGGCCGGCTCAGCCGAGTCGTCGACGCGTTGCGGAAAGATCCCCAGCAGGCCGTCGACCCGGTTGTCCACCGTTTCGTCCATGGCCAGGTTCACCGCGCGCGAAAGCTCCCGGCTCAGTTGTTCGGTGACGTCCTCGAAGTGCCGCTGGACGAAGACCACAGACACGACCAGTTGCAGCGTGACCACCGGCAGGACGAGGATCAGCGCGGCGCGCCCGAAAAGACTGCGCGGCATATAGCGTTTGAGCCATTGGAATGACATTCTGCCCTCCGGACAAGCCGCATGTGCGGCGTCGTTGGAGAGGCATGATGCAGGACCCACAGCCGGACTTCCAGCCGGTTCCCGGAAAGCCGGATGAATTGCTGCCGGGCGTACGCCGGGTGGTGGCGCCGAATCCGTCGCCGATGACGTTTCGGGGCACCAACAGCTATCTCGTGGGCACGCGCGGGCTGGCGGTGATCGACCCGGGGCCGGATATGGACGCGCATCTCGACGCGCTTTTGGCTTCGGTCGGCCCGGATCAGCACATCAGCCATATCCTCGTGACGCACGCCCATCTCGACCACTCGCCGCTGGCGCGCAGGCTTTCCGACGTGACGGGTGCGCCGGTGTTCGCTTTCGGCGACGCAAAAGCGGGCCGCAGCGCGGTGATGACCCGCCTGGCGGAGGGCGGCCTTGTCGGCGGCGGCGAAGGCGTGGACACGGCATTTGCGCCGGACCACCGCCTCGCCGACGGAGACACCGTGACCGGCGACGGCTGGACGCTGGAGGCGCTGCACACCCCGGGTCACATGGCCAATCACCTGTCCTTCGCACTGGATGGCACGCTGTTTTCCGGGGACCTCGTGATGGGCTGGGCCACCTCGCTGGTCTCGCCGCCGGACGGCGACCTGACGGCCTTCATGACCTCGCTCCGCGGGTTGGCCGAACGGCCATGGTCACGCTTCCTGCCGGGGCACGGAGACGCGGTGTCACAACCTGCCGCACGTATCGCTGACCTGCTGTCGCACCGCGAAGGCCGGGAAACCTCCATCCTCGCTGCGCTCTCCGACGGCCCCGCCACCGCGACAGAACTCGCGTCCCGGATCTACGTCGAGACCCCCCCGCCTCTCTTGCCTGCGGCCACCCGCAATGTCCTGGCGCATCTGATTGATCTCGTTGAAAGAAGCGCCGTGAGACCGGTCGGAGAACTGCGGGCCGAAGCCAGGTTTTCCCGGCTCTGACAATCGGTTGGCATGTTTTCCGAAAAAAGTGGCGAAACCCTCTGGACGACCTGAATCGCCATTGCTATACGGCCCACGTGTTCCGGCGTAGCTCAGCGGTAGAGCAGTTGACTGTTAATCAATTGGTCGTAGGTTCGATCCCTACCGCCGGAGCCATTATCGAAAAAGCCCAGCAAAGTCCGTGACTTAGCTGGGCTTTTTGTTTGGCAAGGTCATTCTCATCCCTCTGTGCCCCAAAGCGCGGTTTTTACTGCGCCCAAAGAGTCGGAGCCAAAGATGGGACGAATTGCTTACCTGACGAAACGCGGTGCCGTGTGGTGGTATCGCCGCCGCTATCCGGTTATTGTCATATATCCATCACAAAATAACCAAATATCAGTGCCTTGTTGCGACAATGGTACCAGCCTGCAAGCGCGTGGCCATTTGGCGGTTAGCTTGCGCACCCGCTCCAAGAGAGAAGCCCGCATTCTCGGTGCCTTCATCTCTGCGGATTTTGAGCGTGCGTGGGCGATGATCGAGGCAGTGATGAACGAACACGAATTTGATACCGACATGATGGACGCCATAGCGATGACTATGGCCAAGCATTTCCGTTCTCTGATCGAGAAAATCGCCCACGGGCCAGCGTCGAGCTTCCCCGATGGTGTCAAGCTGCGCGCCTACCGCATCTTGGAACAGGACTTGCGCAAGGCGCTCGGTGTCGAAGGTAAGGTGATCGTGGCGGACGCACAGCCAACCGCAGGGGTCGAGGAATGCCCCCCGACGGAAGCGATGTGCCAAGCGGAGCGCGAGGCCCTCGCCTATGAGGAAGATCGCGGGGATGACTACTGGGAAAAATGTGGTGAACTTTTCGACCCTGAAAATGAGCCGGAATACCCGCACCTCGCCCATATCGGTGAAAATGCACGAACCAACGACGACTATTATGCCGACTATGTCGTGGCGGATTTCGGCCTGCATACACATGCGTTCCGTGCGACATTGTCGGAGTATTTGGCTGCTTGCGAACGGTTGAGCCTTGATCCGTCCGATGCCAACGCCGCTTTCCCGCTTGCGTTGAAAGAAGCAATCGACGCGGCGCAAAAAATCGGAATGGTTCCCGCGCCTGAACCAAAGTCATTGCCTGCGCCTGCGCCGCGAAAGAACAGCACCCAGAAGTTTGCCGACTTTGCCGATAAGTACCTGGCCCTTCGCTGCCAAGGCTACACGCTCGCGCGCGAAGATGAGACAGCCGATGCCGCGACGGGCCGGAATTTCGAACGGACCTCGTTGCGCAACTGGCAATCGTCGGTTCGATTGTTCGTTGAGATCGTCGGTGATCTACCACTGTGTGATATTGGCAAAGAGGAAGTCAACGAATTCAACGATTGGCTTCAAAGACTTCCCAAGAACTTCGGTAAATCGTCCAAAGACAAGCGCACCGCGCGCCAGTTTATCGAAGACGCCGATGAGCACGACACAATCGGGATCAATGAGCTGATTGAAAAGCTGCGACGCGAGGGCAAGCCGCCCGGTGAGATCGAAGAAGCCGCTGCCGCAGCCCGTGTCGTGCGGCTGTCCGCGACAACGATGAAGCGCCATCAGCAAGCATTGCACGCAATCCTCGCCTATGCACATGAAAGCGGCGCGATTGACGGCAACCCGTTCAAAGGGCGGACAC
This sequence comes from Sagittula sp. MA-2, assembly GCF_030126985.1. GTDB lineage: Bacteria > Pseudomonadota > Alphaproteobacteria > Rhodobacterales > Rhodobacteraceae > Sagittula. The sequence continues at coordinate 2,010,126 of NZ_CP126145.1, forward strand.
TGACCACATCCGAGATCAAAAGGCGCAAGCGAAGCGAACGGCGCGTGGAGCGGGTTGGATGGGGCGAAGACATTTATGCCCTGCTCGGCTCGGAAATCTTCCAGAACGAGCTGGCAGAACAAGACGAGCCGCTTTTCTGGTGCCCACTGATCGCGATGTACGCGGGCTTGCGGCTGGAAGAAATCTTGCAACTGCGTGTGAACGACTTCTTCTCGGACGCTGGGATCATGGCCGTGCGGGTCCAGAACGAGATTGGCTCGCAGGAAGTAAAGTCGGAGAACGGTTTTCGAAGTGTTCCGCTGCACAAGGCCTTGATTGACATTGGTCTGCCAGAACTTGTTGCCCTTCGCCGCCAACAGGGCCTGAGCCGCCTGTTCCCCCATATTGAGCGCTCAAAGTCCAAGGGGACGCTCAGCGCGATCATGTCGAAAAGGTTCGGCTATTACACCGAAAGCCGGGGCATCAAGAAGCCGGGTCTGGACTTCCACGCGCTTCGCACAGAGTTTCACGTCAGACTCGCGCGGGCAAAAGTACCTGATCATGTGCGCAAGGGCTTGATGGGACACGAACAGACCGATGTGACCCACAAGAACTATTATCGTCTGGGCGAAACCATCGAAGCTCTCAAAGAGTACGTGGACCTCAACGACATTGATCACTCTGGCGTTCGCTCCCCGTTCGGGAAAACCTACCACAGGGCTGCCCCACACTTGCGGGTCGTAAACAGCGCAAACGGCTGATGCGCGGAACCGCCCTCACGCGCGCGGGTGCCTTTATCCCGCGCGCGCGGGGGCACGCATTAACCGCGTGCGTGAAGGCGCGAGAAGCGCATTGCATCGGAAAACGTCAGCTCGAAGCGATAGCCAATCCACAGGCGCGCCAAATCAAAACTTCGCCGCAATATGCTCGATTTATTGCCGCATTACCTAAGAATCGCGCCAAAGTCATGACGCAATCGAGGCCCTGAATCTCGAGAAAACCGAAGGTCAATACTTTTCTTTTATTTTGTTTCAATGCCTTACAGTCTGATTGAAAACTTTCTTCTGCTCAGATCCCAAACCAGCATTGCCGAAACAAAGTATCCGTTCATGTCCACTCCATCAACACCAACTGATGGAAATTGCCATGAAAGACCTTTTCGATACCAACGCTAAAACACTGTCCGCGCTGATCAATGCAGACTGCCTTGATACACTAAAATCAATCGATTCGAACTCGGTCGACGCCCAAGTGTACGATCCGCCATACGAGGAAGTGCTGGACCACTACTGGGACAAAAACCTAAACCTTCTTCCGATTTGGGAAGAGTCGTTTCGGGTCTTGAAGCCGGGTGGATATCTTGTGGTTTTTGGAGACCACCGCAGGTTTCACCGAACAATCTGCCAGCTCGAAGATATCGGCTTCACGCTCATATCTGGGATGGGCTGGACCTATAACAACGGGACACCAGCGTGCCAAAAGATTGATGACCTACACCACGCCCGCGTGAAACCCGGAATCGAACCAATCGGCTTGTTTATGAAGCCGCTGCTGGAAAAGACTTATAAGGCGCACCGCAAAAAGCACGGAAACTCCGGGCTTCGGGTCAAAAACACCGTTCCCGGCGTAAAGATGACAAAGTCAACCTTTGACTACCGAAAGCCAAGCCCGACGGAGAGAAACCTCGGCGTTGAACACCTGCAAGCAAAGCGGGTGAACAAACGCGACGAAAGTGGCCGTTCGCTCCACGGCACGACGAGCCGTAAGAACCACGGCCCCTGCGTCAAGCCCGTGCAGCTAATGTACCATTTGTTGAAGCTCGTAACACCGAAGGGAGGTACCGTGATGGACGCATTTATGGGAACAGGCGCAACCGGAATGGCGGCGGCTTGGGCTGGCTTCAATTTCATCGGAATTGAGCGCGACAAATCGTATTTCGAGGTTGCCAAGCTGCGGGTCGAATACGCCCTTAACAATCCAATGCCAAAGTTTCCGCTTTACGCAGCACAGCGGAAGAAAATTAAGAAGACGGAAAAGTCTTTCTCCAATCCTGCATCACACACGACGCCTTGGATTGAGGCGACGACTGACTTGGGCATGCTCGTGCCATTGCGTCGCCCAATCCGGGTCACGCGCGCAATTCAAAAGCTTTTGGCGAGCGCCTCCACCCTTTTTGTCAATGCCGTCAATTCAATCAAGGATATGGTCAATAAGCGCAAAGTCTCGCGCCGTCGGCATACAAAAAAGACAGTGTCCATTGCTGGCGTCAGCCCACACGGCACCAATCTGCCGTTTAACCGCCTCCCCTTCGTAAAGATGCTCCCCCTTGTATTCCACAACAAGAATGCGGCCATCGGTCAGCATTGCGATGAAGTCGGGGTAGAATTTCCCGTGGGGCAATTGCAGCCAGAAGGACGAGCGCTTCCGGTCAATATTGCGCACCCAGTATCGAACCTTGTCGTGCCGGTCGATGTGCAGCGCACAGTCCCGTTCGTCGTCGCTGTCAAACGCGCCAATCAGCGAGAAGTAATGCTTGTTGAACTTGGTCGCACCGGAGTAGGGCCGGTTCGGCGCGTGGCTCTGCTCGTCGAAGATGATGGACAGGTCCGCGCTCGTCTGAAAGTCCTCAGCGTTGGCGGCAAAAAGGGCGCTGTACTGGCTTGTTTCACGCTCGCCACGAAGGTCTTTGATGAACTGCGCAAGCGCTTTCCGAAGGTCATATTTGTTGCGGGCCAGCACATCCAGCGCAATCCCAGAGGCCACCAATTCTTCTATGGCCTTGGATATGAATACTACCGCGCTTGGCTTGGGGATATCGGGATGGACGATGCCGCTGTCCAGCCAGTTGGCGAGGCGCGGCAAGGTCCAAGTCGGCTCACGAACAACGCCCGCAAGCTGGCCTTGTAGCTGGTTGATGAAGTTGATTTCGACCTTGCCCTTATCACTGACATTTATCGTACCGGTTCGGCTCGTATCAGAGGGGCGGAACCGGTTCTTGATGTCGCTCACATCGCAGGTATCCAGCCGCCACGGCAGGTCAAGAAAATGCTCCTGTGAAAACAGTTGCAGCTCGCCCTGTTTGCGGAACCCCAGCATCGGCACAATGAACGGCGGCTTGTCCTCGTCGTCGGCGGCGCTAGTCTGGAAGTTGTTCGTCTTCGCATAAAGCCGGTCGATGGCCTTACCCACCTGCGGGACCGAAGCCAGCCCGAGGTGTAGCAGATTCCGGCTCTCGCGGGTCATTGGCCCGGTGTAGGACAATGTCCGTGTATCGGCGTCGAACGAAACCCGCGTTTTCACCGAAGGCGGCAGTTTGGCGATGGCCGCGATGATCGTCTCGGGTTGCGCGGTCTCTTCCGGCAAGGGGTCGGACTGGTGCTGATAGGTGTCCGCCTCTTCCGAGAACCCCAAATTTTGCTGTGGCGCGACGATATCGTCGGCCTCCAACCGATTGAACCCGGCCCCTTCCACAAGGCCGGTTTTGAGCTGTTGCGCCGTCGTGTCAAAGCTGCGCGACACGATATAGGCATAGGATTGGTTCAGCGCGTCCCGCCGTTTGCGCTTGGCCTGCGGCATGCGCAGAATGCGGCCCAGGATTTGCTCCACCGCCACGGGCGAAACCTGATCGGCCACCGAACATAGCACATAGGCAAAGGGACAATCCCAGCCTTCTTTCAGCTTCGACACGGTGATGATGTAGCGCACCGGGCATTTCGGGGCGCGGATATCGTCAATCCCGTCAAGGTCTTTGCGCGGCCCCGTGTGAACAGCGATCTGTTCCTTCGGGATGCGCTGGTCCTCCATCAAATGCTTCTCGATGGTCTCCCATGTCAGCCGCGTCGGGTCTGTCTTTGACGCGCTTTGCGCCTGAAACAGGATGATCGGGCGGATATACTCGCCGGTCTCGGCCTCTTCGGCCTTGGCGGCGTCTTCCAGCATTCGCTGACAATCCAGCGCCGCGCCCACGGTCTTGGCCCATTCCCCGTCCGTTGTCAGACGGATGGGCATCTTGATCATCTCTTCCGCTTTCAGCTCGGCGGCGGAAACGGCATAGAGGATGTTGGACGCGTGCTGGCCCCGCTCGGGCTTGTGCTCGGTCTGCGGCGTGGCGGTCAGTTCCAAGATCAGCGACGGGCTGAACCGCGCCAGCGTGCGGAAGGACAGATCGCTGCGGCTGTTATGCGCCTCATCCACGATCACCATGGGCCGGTGCAGGCGCAAAAGATTGGCCAATGACGCCACCGGGCGGCTTGTGCCCTCTACCAGATCAAGCGGCGCTTTTTGCTCTTCGGTCAGGCTGGCGAAGTGATCCATCAATGCGCCCGCGTCTTCGTAAACCTTCAAGCCCTCGGGGTTTTCCTTGCCGCTGTCGTCTTCGCGCCGGAAGGATTGAATGGTGGTCACGATCACCACCGCCCCGCCGGTCGCGTCGGCGCGGGACATGGCCAAGGCCTCGGTCTTGGTCATCACCGTGAAATTGCGGTTGAAGTCGCGGGCAAGCGCGGCGCGATACGGGTGGCCCTCGGTCTTCAAGGCTTCAATCGTCTGGTCAAGGATGGCGGTGGACGGCACCAGCCAAAGCACCATGGGGTTGGCCACTGTCAGCAATTCGCGCGCGGCAATGCCGATGGAATGCGCGGCCAGCAAGGTCTTGCCGCCGCCGGTGGGCACACGCAAGCAGACATAGGGCGTGCCTTGGGCCACAGCGGGCGCATTGCGGAACGGGAACTTGGTCGCCTTGTAAAACGCCAGATCGGCCCCCTGTTCGGCGGTGTCGCGCAGGTAAGAGGTCAGCCGATCAAGCGAGATACGTTGATATTCTTTCAGCTCGAAATTGGTCGCGGCCATGTCACACGCCCTCGACCTGATAAGGGATCTGCTTGAACACCACGCCCTCGGATTTCAGCCGGTCGGGCGATACGGTGCAGCCTTCGGCATAAACAACGCGGCTGCCCTCGAACCCTTCGGGCGGCGCGGGCAGATTGGCAAGCGCATCGGGGGTCAGCACATTGCCCATGGCCTCGCGCGGCATGCCCTCTTGGCCGGGGGCGAAAAGCAGATAGACCGCCTTGCCGCCATGCTTGCCAAGGTAAGGGCTGATGCCTGTCGCCTTGGACGGGATCGGCACGCCGGTTTCGGCAAAGAAGATATGTGCGGCCAGATCGGGAAAGCTGACGGCGGTGTCGATATCGCCAAACTCGTTGAAAAGCGGCACACCAAGGCGGCAATAACGGAACCCGCCGCCCAGCCCCTCGACGGGTTTGGACGGGTCGCCTTTCTTGTTGTAGCCGCCAGCGACACGCCGCAACCGCTCGGCGGTAATCTGCGATGCAATACCTTCATCCATTTCGACCAAAATAAATCGCCGTTGCTGTTCGTCGGATTTGTTGAGGTCCAACACAGCATGACCTGTTGAGCCAGAACCCGCAAACGAGTCCAGAACAATATCGTCGCCAGTTGTGACAAAGCTGATTAGGTCAGACAAAAGTTCAATCGGCTTGGGAGGTGTCGAAAAGGGCCGCTTCTTCTCAAAGAGAATGTCCTTGATCTCATTTGAACCACGGCGACCGTCGAGGTCGTAAAGGCTGGAAAGCTTACTCTTCCACTCTTCAATGTAGACCTTTAACTCCACAATCTTGTCTTCATCAGCACCAAAAATGAATCGCTTTTCCTCTAAGAGCCTATCCCTTGTTTCCTCGGGAAAGCGATATCCCATCAATGGCTTCTTGGTCGGCTTTCCAGTCTTTGGGTGTAAAATATCATAGACGTAACCTTCTTTTCCGGGGTTGTGGACTGACCGGCTTCCGGTGAACACACTTCGTTCGTCTATTTCATCATATTCTTGAAACGGCCAAAGATACGGCTTCTGCTCCTTGAACCACTCTCGATATTTTTTTTGCCGCTCTTGATTGTTCTCAATGCCCGGAAGCTCATCAACCAGATGCTTGGCCTTCTCTTGAATAAACTCACGAATTGGCGATGCAGGACTCTTCCAGTGCGGCGTTACCTTGTCTTTGGCTTTGGCGAAACAGACGATATACTCATGCTCAATCACAATGCGGCTTGGGTTGTTATCTGTTGCGTTTTTCCAGCATATTGTGCCAAGCCAATTGGATTTGCCAAAAACCTCATACATCAAACTGGTTAGGTGCGTGAGTTCATTGTCGTCGATACTTACGAAAATGACGCCGTCTTCACGCAAAAATTCCCGAAGCAACCGCAAGCGCGGATACATCATGCAAAGCCACTTGTCGTGGCGGGATAGGTCTTCGGCTTCCTTGCCGACTACCTTGCCCAACCAAGCCTTGATCTCAGGTGAGGCGACATTGTCGTTATAGACCCAGCCTTCGTTCCCGGTGTTATACGGCGGGTCGATATAGATGCATTTCACCTGTCCGCCGTAATAGGGTAACAGGGCTTTCAGTGCCTCTAAGTTGTCGCCCTGCACCAGAAGGTTGCCCGCGTCCGGGTTGCCTGCGGACAGATCGCCATCACAATGCACCAGCCGATACGGCACCTCCGCATGGTGATGTTCGACGGCGTCTTTTCCTATCCAGTTCAAAGTCGGCATGATCTGTCCCGCTCGCGCTGCCTCGGATTCGGGCAGGTTGTTGATTTTTGGTCATTCTAGACAGGCCAGCCCGGCGCGCAACCATCCCGTGCCCTGGGGCAGCCCCGCGCGCGGTGGCCACGGGCAAAAAAGTTGAGAAATTTCTTGGGTCTGGGGGCGTTTGAACCAATCTTCAATCTGTCGGGCAGCAAGGCCAACAAGTACACCGCCGCGTAGGCGGCTTAGTAAGCAATCCCCTCTTGAAGGATCAAGACAAACGCCACCCCCGCCCGACGCTGGCTCCGTAAGCAAAACGCCCCCGGCCTTTCGGTCGGGGGCGTTTCTTGTCGATTGAGTGCGATCAGCGGAGTCGGTAGATTTGCGTGCGGTACCAGTCACCCCAGTCTTCGCCCGCCGTATTGGGGTCATCGCAATGCGCTTGCGCCTGCTCCAAAGTCAGGTTGCGTTTCACAACTCTTCTCTTGCCGCCGTGCCGTATGCGCACAATCTCATACTTTGTGATGACCTCTCGGTAAGCGTCATACCAGCCTTCGCCACTTGTTTTGCGGTCTTCAAAATACGCCCGCGCCTCTTCATAAGTCAAACCGCGCCGGATAATCCGTTGCTTGCCGTTTTCGCGATGGCGGACAATGATGTAGGTTATTTCATCGATTTGTGAGAACATGTTTTAACTCCGTAGTTGTTCTAAAATGAATTTGGGTTCGGCCAAAAATCGCGGAAGAAAAAACATCAAAAACAGTAAGGTTGGGGCCGCTTATTCAGCGGCCACCTTTTGGCTTGCCTCGGTCAGGCCCTGGACAAAGTCCAAGGCCTTTTGCGCTTCGCTTGCTGCACGGAAGATGGCGCGATTGTCTTCCTTCATCGCTTTCATCCAGCCTTCGATATATGCCCCGCTCTGCTCAAAATCCGGGGTCAGGCCAAGGGTCGCACAAATCAGGCAATTTCCGATTTCAGCCACCAGCTCTTCGAAGGCATAGGCCTTGCGGTCGCTGTGTCGCTTGAACCGGTCCAGCCGTTTGTCCGCGCCGGTCCAATGTATCAGCTCATGGGCCAAGGTGGCGTAGTACCCATTGGCCTCATGGAAGGTGTTCGCCTCGGGTATATGGATGAAGTCGCCGCCGATATTGTAGAACGCGCGCGGCTGGTCGCTGTGCCGGATATCCGCGCCGGTGGCGGCAAAGAAGGCGTCCAGCTCGGGGTCGCGCTCGGTGCCCAAATCCCGCGCCGGGTTGGGCTTGGTGTAGAACTCTTCCGGCAAGCCGTCGATCTGATCGGCATTGAACACGCGGTAGGATTTCGCGAAGGGAATGACTTTGGTTTCGCCCTCGTTGGCGTCGTCTTCGATCTCGGTCGTGGTGTAGTAAACCACCTGCGATGACTTCTCGCCCTTACGCACGGCCCCGCCAAGGTCTTTCGCTTGCTTGAAGGTCATCCAGCGCGCGGCCGTGTAGCCCTTGCTTGCCGCGATGGACCACAACACCAGAACATTGATCCCGCGATAAGGCTCGCCATTGTGCCGCAGGGGCAGACCTGCGCCCCCTGCGCCGCCGGTCCAAGGCTTGCGCCACGGTGCGCAACCGGCCTCGATGGCAGCAATGATCTGATCGGTGATTTCTTGTTGAATGCTGAATTTCTGCTTTGTCATAATCGTCTCCGTTGTTGAAAGCACGGACGATGTGCGTTCGATTTCAGATCCCGGAAGAAGATTTCTGACCGTCGGGTGATTGGTGTTGATCGGTCGGTTTCTGTTCCGAAAATCAGTGCTGATTTCAGGACTGACGCCGCAGGCGCCTGTTCCTGCAAATCTGCCACGTGGCGAACGCGGGAGGGGGCGAGGCAAGTTTTGAAAAGCGGAGGGGTATCACCCGGCAACGCAGCGCGGCGTCAGCCGTGACCGTTGTTGGGGAGACCGCTTTTCAATGCTTGCCCGAGGGGGAGGGCCGCGCCCTCACCCTGACTTTTGGTGGTTTGCTTGCCGTGCGTGGCGCTGCACTGTCTGAGTGCAGCAGCCCACGGAAATTCTTTTCTTGGTTGAAGGCTTTGCCCAAACAGGATCAACTGGTTGTCATAACTCGACAATGAAAGGTCCAGCCGTGCCGAACCGGTTTGTTTTTCGCCAAGTTCATTTTGAGGACCTGCCAACATTCTTGGCGGATGGTGAAATCAGGGCGAAAAACCACTTGGCTCCACAGAGCTGCCACCAGACCTCGTATAAGGATATTGTCGATCGTCGTGGTACGGACGAATTTGAGATGCCGAACGGCTGCGTGGTCAACGACTTTGTGCCGTTCTATTTCAGCCCCATCACATCGTTCACTTACACTATTTACATGAAGAATGTGCCATTGGTCTCCCCTGAGGGACTGGAACTTCGCAAAGCTTGCGAAGATGATCGGATCTTCTTGGTCAGCTCACCACAAGCGTTCGTAGGTACCGGATTGTTCACTTGTTTCAGCGACTATGCATTGAATTCAAGAGCACCGATGCCAACGATTGAAACCGACCTCACGAAGCTAGAAGATCACGTCCACTGGAACGTCTTCGATGAAGCACCAATGGTTGCGGCCATACCCGACATCGGCTACTCGGGCGTTTGCAAGTGGTACCACAACATGGCAACACCGCCAGAACGAATGACGCGTAGCGCCAAGCGCATGGCCGAATTTTTGGTTCAAGACGCTGTACCATTGGACAAAATCATGTGTATCGTGGTGAAAACAGACGCGATGCGAGCTACCTTGGGAGGGATGATGGCTGCTTCGGCTTGGGACATCCCGATCCTGACAAAGCGTGGGTGCTTCTACGGATGACGATACGAACCAAAAAAGGAGATATGTTTGCCGAGCCTGTTGAGGCTCTGGTTAACACCGTCAATTGTGTAGGCGTCATGGGAAAAGGCGTCGCCTTGGAGTTCAAGAACAGATGGCCCGCGAACTTCCGGGCCTACAAATCTTTGTGCGATGCCAAAGGCTTGCAGCCCGGAAAAATGTTCGTTTTCGACACCAAGGAGCTGTTCACCTCGGAAGGTCCGCGCTACCTGATCAACTTCCCAACGAAGGCCCACTGGCGCTCAAAGTCGAAGATGAAGTACATTGAGGACGGTCTCGATGCGTTGGTTGAGACCATCCGAGAGCACGAGATAACGTCCATCGCGATCCCACCCTTGGGGTGCGGAAACGGTGGGCTCGACTGGGCGGATGTTAGGCCGCTAATCGAAGCGAAGTTATCGAATCTCGATGACGTTGACATCGTTTTGTTCGCGCCCAAGCACGCCGCTGACGCGCCTGAACACGTGCATTCGGGTCTGACGATGACGTTCCCGCGCGCCATTCTGCTCAAAGCACTAAATGATCTCGAACGCTTTTTTGATGGGTCTTTCGACAGAATTTCGCTGCAAAAAATCGCATACTTTCTGCAAGCTTTGGGCGTGGACTTCAAACTGAAATTTGCCCGCAATCTGCACGGTCCCTATTCCGAAACCTTGAAGTTGGCCTATGTCTCTATGGAGCGTCACGGGATGATCGACGGCTTCCTGAGCGGCGAGCGTCAATCGCACGTGACGCCCAGCGGATGTGCAGTGGCCAATGAGTATTTGAACACCACTGACCGGAAAGCCGACGATGTAATTGATCGGTTGAGCAAGCTCGTTCAGGGGTACGAAAGTCCATACGGGTTAGAGCTTTTGTCCTCGGTTCATTTGCTTGCTCATCACGAAGGTCATTTCCCAGTGGAAAAGATCATTCAAGAGATGCAGGGATGGAGTGAAGCAAAGCGGAACAAGTTCAGCGATGACGCGATCCGCGCTGCCTACGACCGTCTGAAAGAAGATGGCCTGCTAAATTAACTCAAACTACTCTTTGCCGAAGAATACTCTTGCTCCTCCGCGACAGTTGAGGCCTGTTTTTATTTCTCTGTATGGAAACAGAGGCCAAAACAGTTTTGGCCCTATGGTCTTTGGGAGCTTGGGCGCAAGGCGACGAACTATCGCGCGATCAAAGCGCTTTATCAAAATATAACTTAAATTCATAGACTTACTATAACGCAGGGCGCCTCAAAACCGTCGCAACCGTTCCGCCCAAGATTTTTCTGACCGGGCACAGGAAAAATATTTTGGATTGTTCTCCGTTTGTACCCAGCTCCTGATCGCAACAGGAGAAGAGTACGCCATGAGACACATTCACATCCCCAAACCAGACTACATCGGAACAACACCTGAGATCATTGCGCGCGTGCTGCGCGCTCGGAATCCCGGCCTTTCCTATCGCGACCGAAGCGCCTTAACCCGCGCCACCCTCGGACGGCGCTTCATGGACAAAGAGGTCTGTGTGTTGCGTGCGCCCGGAAACGACAAGCGGATGATCGCAGTGGACACGCCCTTGCCGCCGTTGGCCCGATCACATGTCGAAAGCAAAGCCATCATCCGGTGGGTTGACGACAATGGAACCATCATCCTCGAACCCATCAAATAACCCGATCCGAACCATAGCGGAGCCAAACCTACCATTTGAAAGGAAACAATTATGGAGCATCAAAGCAAGCAATACGAACGCGTCAAGAAGGCGCTGGCAAAAGCCGAAAAAATTGAAACCAAGAAGCTAACTAAGGAACAATGCGCTGTCATTGAGCACGACACCCCGCGCAAGGTCCGCCCTGCGACCAACGCGATACTGGCCCGTGCAGGCGCAGGCTTCGACCTTACACATTTGGGCAACTCTGATCGCTTTCTGGCCAAATACGGCACCCGAACGGCCTTCGCGATAGGCGCTGGCTGGGTCGTCTTCGATGGTTACTGCTGGGACCGGTATTCAGGAAACGAACGCGCCAAGGGAATGGCCGGAGAGATTGCCCGCGCCATAAAGGAGGAATGTAAGTTCCTCAAAAAGAAGCAAGTCCCATATAGACTGCAATGGGCCGCAAGTTCGGGCCGTGCCTCGGCGATCAACGGTTCGTTGGATGTGATGAAGCCAGCGGTTATGGTTTCGCTCGATGTGTTCGACCGGCAACCTCATCTGTGGAACGCCCAGAACGGCACGCTTGATCTGACCACTGGCCAGCTCGCACAGTTCTCGCCCGCTGATATGCTGACCGGGATGGGGCCGGTGGACTACGACCCGAAGGCACCGTGCCCAGCATGGGACGCGTTCATCACCGATATCACCTGCGGTGATGGCACGCTCGCCGGGTTTCTCCAACGCGCTGTCGGGTATTCGATGTTCGCGCATCAGGAAGAACAGGTTGCTTTTTTTCTCACAGGCGATGAAACGAACGACAAGATGAACGGGAGCAACGGCAAAAGCCTGTTTCTCGCGATCATGGCTGCGGTCTTCGGGCAATACCAGACCGGCGTGGACAAGGGACTGATCACGCAGGCCTCGCGGAAATCCGGCATCAACAGCGATGTTGCGGCCTTGTCGGGCAAACGCCTTGGCATCGGCGGAGAGTTCGACCGCAACGATGTGATGGATGAACGCGAGTTCAAGCGCCTGACTGGGGACGACGTGATCAAGGCGCGCTTCCTACGGCAGGAATATTTCGATTTTTACTCGAAGGCGACGCTTTGGTATGCGACAAATTACATGCCGCTTATCCAGAGCCAGGACGCCGGGGTTTACCGCCGCACGATCATCATCCCCTTCCTTGCAAAGTTTCACGACGCCCATGAATGCCCCGAAGGCGGAAAGGTCAAAGACCCAAAATTGAAGGCTCGGTTGTTGGAAGAGTTGGAAGGCATTTTCCGCTGGTGCGTCGAAGGCGCGGTGGCCTATGCCCAAGGCGGGTTGAATGTGCCGGGGCATCTGTATGCCGTCCGCAACGCCAAAAAGGGCGATTTTAACCCGCTGTCGGACTTCGTTTCCATGTGCCTCGATATCAGCCCGGACAAGGTCGAACCAGCGAGTGATCTCTTTCGGGCATACGAACGCTTTGCCGAGGTCAATGAGGGCGAAAAGCTCCCGTGGGCCAAATTTGGCCGCCGCCTGAATGGTATGGGCATTGTCAAAGATGCGGATTTATCCAAGCGGCGCATCCATCGCCGTGGGGCGGGCTTGAACGAAACCGGCAAGGCCTATTTAGACGGCACGCGCGGCCTGATTGAACTCGAAAATAAGGACCGAGCTGAACACCTGCGCGTCGTGTGACACATCACCGACCTCGTTGTCGCTGCGAGAGCGCTTTGCGGGCTTCCTGCTCCCAAAAGCGCTCCCAGTCCCTTGCGTCGCGTTTGTGGGCCTGTTCTTCATCCTGTGTCACATCGCTGGGCGGCGCGATAGGTGTTGCCGTGTCCTTGGACTGGCCCGGCTCCGCACGGTTCTTGCCTGTGTTCGGCGGGGACGTTGGTTCGCTGAACTGGACAGAGGCCGTGGCGATTTGCGAAACGGCCCTCCCTGTGGCCTGCCAGATTGCCCGGTGTGCGGCATTGGCGGTCTTCCGGGCGGCGGCATAGGCAAGGTAGGATGCCACGCGTTTCGGTGTCGGAGGCAAAGCCCGGCCCGAGATCATGGCCGCTCGTGTGGCCGCTTGGTGTTTGCGCAGCATCGCATTGACCTTTGGGCCGCGATGAACGCCGGGGATGTAGTCCGGGCCGTTGCCCTGCGGTTTCCGACCCAGATTGACGCGGGTGGCGGCTCCGACGCGAACAAGTTCCGCATTCACGCGCTTTTCCCAATCCTTGCGCCGCCGTTCGATTTCAACCTTGCCCTGCTTGGCGTCGGTCAGCTCGCGCACCTTCGCGCCGAATACCGGGCGGCCTGATCCGCTGGCAGTCATCCTCCGATCTGTCTCGACAATGTGGATGTGCCAGTTCTTTGCGCCTTCGCCATAGGCCTCGGGGTTAGGCGCGTGCAGTGCCCATGTGCTGGCGATGCCGTATTGATCCCGAAGCCACAGGCAATGGCCCCGCGCGACACGCTGCGCCGCCTCGTGTCCGCCCTCGCACAATTCATGGGGCAGCGCGATCACCGTCTGGCGTCCGGGCCGTTCGTTGATTTTCTTCGCAGCGCCCTCGGCCCCGTTCCACAGTTCCGCAAGGGTCCAGTCCCGTGATCCGTCCGGGCCGACGACTTCCCAGTGGAGCACATCGCCTTGGCCATCCTTGCGCCAGAAGGTCTTGTCCCGGCGCACATCGTACAGGGGTTCGCCGGTGATATAGGCCGCATAATATACCGCGCTTTGGTCCTTGCGCCGCGCAATCGGTTGGGTCTTGTAATGGACCGCTTTGCTCGCGATCTGGGTTGTTCCTGTTGTCATGACCTGCCTCCCTGTCTCGAAATCCGAAGGGTCAAATCCGAGATAGGTCCAAGCGGTAGCAATCTGAAAAAGCGCGATGTATCCGTTGGAAACAGAGGGCGATTTCGGGCACGCCCGCCGCAGGCGGTGGCGATCAGGCCCGACGCTGCAAACAGAGTTTGCGTAATTGCGCCTTTCAGGTTCTTCCCTCGCGCGCCTCACTTCCCCCGGTCAAAATTTTCCCCTGTGCGCACTGCACAGACAATTCCGCGCGCCAAGATTTGGGATCACCCCACCTTGTTTCCTATGTCCTGAAAAACACCAACACAGGAGGGGTCGATGGCACGGATCACACAAGCCCAAGTCGAGAAGGCTATGCGACTGGCACACGAAAAAGAACGGGCGTTCAAGGAACAGGAACGCAAGGCAGAAAGCCGCAAGAAGGTCATCCTTGGCGGTCTCATCCTGCTCGCTGCGCGGAACATTGAACGGGAGGGATTGCCAAAGGACAAAGCCGTGGGCTTCTTCCAATTCCTCGCCAATCAAAAAGGCATCGCCCTGCGTGATGCGCGTCTCCTCGCGGAGCGGTTGGAAGACGATTACGCCGCCCCGTTTCAGGAGGCCACCGCAAGATTGGAGGCGCAATGTGCCAGTCTCAATTCGGGAGGATCACAGTGATGGAAAAATTTCCTTGGGATGATGACGCAATTTCCAAACCTGCGCACAACGCCACAAACGAACTACCGCGCTCTTTGTCGGCCCGCGAACTTGTGGCGCTTGGTTTGCCCGTAGATGACCCGTTCTGGATGTCGCCCGAAGCCTTCGACGCGCATCTTGCTGAGGTTGAAGGCCTGCAAGCCGCACAGGTCAAAACACTTGGACCTGATGCGCCCGCCGCGCAAAATATCCGCGTGGCGTCTCCCAGCCGTGCACCCTTACCCTCGCTTGATCCGCGCAAGAGGGGGGCAGCCGTGGCCGAACTCCCCGAAGCCGTGCGACGCGCGGTCGAGATCATCGCCAAACCACACGCCCCGGACGATCAAGCCATCGGGGCCGCTGCCTATCTGCTGAAATGGCACCAAGCCGAATATCGACGCCGCCCGACGCTGAAAGGAATGGTCTCGTGGTGGTGGAAGGCGGCCCGCCGCCTTGTTGATATCAGGAGTCTTTGGGCTGATGAAATCCGGCTCATCTGGAAAACTGACGAATGTCCGTACGCGCTCGACCCTGCCAGCGCGTCGGTGAATGCCTTCTACGGTGTATTGGCCCACCACGCGGCCCGCGTGTTCATTGCAGCACAGGGCCACAAGCCCGATGACGATGCGGGGCGCGACCTCATGCGGAAGGCGGGGTTTTCGACGCACGAGATACCAAAGGGCAAATCCTCGCGCGGTTCTGCTCGGCAAAAACGCCCAAGTTTACGCACTTGACTGTGTCGCTTCGATGGGCACAATGCAGGTCCGAAGGCTGTTTCGCAGAGGGTCGGCCTTTGATTTTGTTGGATTTTTCCGGAGCTTCTGCGGCCCCTACCGCCGGAGCCAAAATCTTCAAGATGTAGGCTAACACCTTTGGCTGCGAGGCTTTGCTCTGTGCAGCCGGCAGCCCGGTCTGGGAAACCCTGCCGCATGGGTGAGCCATCAGGTTGCACGCGTTCCACAGGCCGCAACCGTCTTGCCTCACATACAGGCGTACTGTTTCTCTATGATACGGCCCCTTTCCGCCCATCAGCACGTCGGTGCCGAAGAACGAACGCACATAGCTGGCGCCAGCTGACTTCCACCGAAAGTCGGGTTTCCGGGTGACAACTCACAACACATGGCCCTAACAGTCGTGCGTCAAAACCGCGCCTCGCGACGTGCGGTTCCGCCACCGGAGGCGCCATGAGGTTCACCTTTCGCCAGATCGAGTATTTCATCGCGGCCGCCGAATCCGGTTCGATCAAGCTGGCGTCGGAACGGATCAACATCTCGCAGCCGTCGATCTCCACTGCCATCTCCCATTTGGAAAGCGAACTGGGCGCGCAGCTATTCCTCCGCAGGCACGCGCAGGGACTGTCTCTGACACCCGTCGGGCGGCAATTGCTGGCGGAGGCGAAGCTGCTTCTGGACCAGGCGAACCGGCTGTATCAGACGGCGTCGGAGGCCAGCGAGACGGTGCGCGGCACGCTGGCGCTCGGGTGTCTCGTCACACTTGCGCCGATGATCCTGCCCGAGGTGTCCCAGAGTTTCGCGGCGCATTATCCCGGTGCGCAGGTCTTGCCGGAGGTGGCCGACCAGGAAGCCCTGCTGAACAGGCTGGCAAGCGCCGAACTGGACGTGGCGCTCGGCTACGATCTGATGGTTCCGGACGAATTCGATTTCGAACCTCTGGCGGAACTGCCTCCCTACGCCATCGTGGCACAGGGCCATCCGCTGGCGGCACGGACGTCAACCACGCTCGAGGAACTGTCCCGGTACGGGCTCATCCTCCTCGACCTGCCCTTGTCTCGCGACTATTTCCTCGGGCTCTTCGCGCGGGAAGGCCTTGCGCCTCGCATCGCTGCGCGCATTCCCCATTCCGATGTCATCCGGACCATGGCCGCCAACGATTTCGGCTATGCGATCGCCAATGTCCGTCCGCGGTCGACCCGGGCGATGGACGGACGGGATGTGTCGCTCCTGCGGATCGAGGGGAACCCGCAACCGATGCGGATCGGGCTACTGAAGGTTGCACGCCGACAGCCGACGCGGCTTGTCTCGACCTTCTGTGACCACTGCCGAACGCTGATCTCCGACGACAACGTTCCCGGGATGGAGGGGCCGCTCTTCACGCCTCAGTAACACCTCGGTCTGTCACCAGACCGGCGGCTTTGGACCGGTTTGACGGGCGCCCATGCCCTGCTTTTACATACGACGCGAGCTCCGCAGGCGTTTTGCGTTTGATCGTGGCCTGCGCTACAGCTTCGCGCATGGGCCACAGGGTCGACCGGGAAGGCTCTGCCGGGTTCAGGTGATTCATGGTCGCCCTGCAACTCAGGGGCAGGATAGCGGAGGCGCGGTTTTGAGAGCGATAGATTGGCTGGAACATCTCGTCTCCCATCCGACGATCAGCAGCGCAGGCAACCTTGACCTGGTGCACGGGCTTGTGGATGCGCTCTCGGCCGCCGGGGCCGTGGTCGAGACGTTTCCCGATGAGACGGGCAACAAGGCCGCCCTGCTCGCCCGCTTCGGACCCGATATGCCGGGCGGTCTGATGCTGTCTGCGCACCTCGACGTGGTCCCGGTGGAGGGCCAGGACTGGACGGTGCCGCCTTTCGAACTGACCTGGCGGGGCGAACGGCTGCATGGGCGCGGCACCACAGACATGAAGGGCTTTGTGGCCTGCGTCATGGACCTGATCGAAACACCGGAGATTGTGCAGGACCTGGCAAAGCCCTTGTGGATCGCGCTCTCTTACGACGAGGAGGTCGGTTGCGTCGGGGTGCGTCCCATGCTGGCCGCCATCGCCGAACGCGGCATCCACCCGGATCTGGTGCTGGTCGGAGAGCCGACCTCGATGAACATCGGCCTCGGGCACAAGGGGAAGACGGCCTACCGTGCCCGGTCGCGCGGGATCGCGCGTCACAGTGCCGAGGCGCCGCTTGCCGTGAACGCGCTGCACGCCCTGGGTGACCTGATGGCCGATCTGCGACGGATGCAGGAGGATCTTGTGCGGGACGGCGTCCGCGAGGACGGCTACTCCGTCCCGTATTCGAGTGTGCACGTCGGGGTCCTGTCAGGCGGCACTGCCGTGAACGTGGTGCCATCGGAGGCGACCATGCTGTTCGAGACCCGCTTTCCCGCGTCGGAGGACGCCGCGGCCCTCGACGCCCGGATCCGCACCATGGCGCAGGAACTGGACGAGGCGCTTCGCGACGGGTGCGGGTTGACTGTGGAGGAATTGCTTTCCTATCCCGGCCTGACCACCGATGCCGCGGCTCCGGCAGTCCAGAGGATGACCGCCTGCCTGCCGGAGACCGCGCGTCCCTGCTGGCTGAGTTTCGGCACGGAAGGCGGGCTTTTCGCGGAACGTCTAGGCGTGCCTGTGGTCGTGTGCGGCCCCGGTGACATGGCTCAGGGCCACCAGCCCGACGAGTTCATCGAGGCAGAGCAACTTGCGGAATGCCGCCGGTTCCTGGAGCGCGCCGCGGCGGCCTTCTGCAAGGAAAGCCCGGCGGCCACACCCGGATAACCTTCCCGAGACCCCCCGCTTGGCAACGGCAAACGGTTACTGGTCGCCGGGAACCCCGTAGGACGGGGCCTCGCGCGGGTCGAGCGCCCTTTGGACATAGGCGTCGAGCTGCGGCTTGTAGACCTCCCAGGCGGTGGCGACGGCCTCGATCGGGCAATCCTCGGTCCAGTCGCAGCGCAGGTCTGCCACCGGCCAGGCCACCTTGTCGACGATCTTCAGCCCGGCGGAATGCACCGGGCCGGCCTCTCCACCCGCAGCCAGACCGGCGCGAAGGGCCGCTATCAGCCGGTCGCCGATGTGACCCGTTGCGGCGGCGTAGGCATCCACCATCGCCTGCGGCACGCCTTCGTTTGCAAGAAGGTTGCCGCCGGAGGCCGCGTCGGGCCCCTGCGCCTCCGTCCAGATCCCCAGCGCCTTTGCGCCCGAATGGATCGCGGTCCCGCCGCTGGCATCCACCGCCAGAACCTGCCGGTAGTCCATGAACGACCCGTCGCGGCGCAGGGCCTCGATGGCCTCGGCCGCGCTCTCACCCGACGCCATGCGGTCCAACGCCAGCGGGCCGAGCGTCGGGTCGGTGATGTTCTGCGATGCCACGGCGCCCACGCCCGTCCGGGCGTAGGAACAGCGCGCCGCCACGGCCGGCGAGGACGAAGAGATCACGATGCCGAACATGCCGGTCTCGGCGCAGCGGGCCACAAGGGAAAAGGTCATGACCTCACCCCTCGCGCTCGTCGGGAATGACTGCGGTGCCGTCGATCTCGACCAGCCACTCGGGCCGGGCAAGCGCCTGCACCACGAGGCCGGTGGACACCGGATGCACCCCCTTCAGGTATTCGCCCATCGTACGATAGACGGCTTCGCGGTGCCGCACGTCGGTGATGTAGACGACCACCTTAACGAGGTGCGCCATCTCGCCGCCGGCCTCCTCGATCAGCTGGCGGATGTTCTGCATGACCTTGTGGGTCTGTTCGACCGGGTCGTGGCTGTCGATGTTCTTTGCCGTGTCGAGGTCCTGCGGACACTGGCCGCGCAGCCAGACCGTCCGGCCGCCCCGTGTGACAACAGCCTGACAGAGGTCGTTGTCCAGCGACTGCTCGGGGTAGGTGTCGCGCGTGTTGAACTTGCGTATGCGGGTATGGGCCACCTTGCGGGTCCTTCTCATTCTGCCGCCGCGCCAAGGCCACCGGCCTGCGCGTCATAGGTTTCGTATGTCTTCTGTATCCCGATCTGGTCGGCCACATGCGCCGCGTCGTGCCAGACGCCCCAGATAAAGCTCGATCCGCGCCGGGACAGCCACGGCAGCCCGACAAAATACAGCCCTCGCACCGGGGAGACACCGCGCTGGTGGCGGGGCTTGCCGGTCTCGTCCAGCACATCCACGTCCAGCCAGCCATAATCCAGCGCATAGCCCGTCGCCCAGATCACCGTGCCGATCCCCGCCTGTGCAAGGTCGAGCTCAGCCAACGCCTGGGTCATGCAGTCCGGGTCATCAGGGAAGATGCGGGCCTCCGGCTCTTCCGGCAGGTCGAGCCCGTTCGCCGCAACGTAGGCATTGGCCTCGTCGAGCAGCGAGAGCAGGTTGGCATCGCCGCGCGCGACGTTCGTCGCCAAGTCGGGCGCGAAGTAAAGGATGCCGTTCTCGCAGCGTTCCGTCCGCCCCACGAGGGTCAGCCCCTCATGCGCCAGCCTGCGGAAATCCACCGTCTCGCCGCCCCGCGCGCCGCTGACGGCAATCGTCACATGCGCGGTGCCGGGCGCGGGCGCGGCCATGTCCCACTTGCCAAGCACGCCCAGCCACCAGACGAAGTCGCGGCCGCGGTACCGGCGTGGCGGGCGGTCGTGCGGTCCGACCGAGAGGTAGACCTTGCGCCCTGCCCTGTTCAGCTCGTCGGCGATCTGCACGCCAGACGATCCGGCGCCCACGACAAGGACGGCGCCTTGCGGCAGGGCGTCGGGGTTGCGGTAGTCGGCGGAGTGGATCTGCTGCACGGCCGTCTCGGGCGGGATGACCGCCGGGATCACCGGCACTTGGAACGGACCCGTGGCGCTGACGACAGACTGCGCCCGGAACTCACCTGCCGACGTTTCGACCCGGAAGCCCGGTCGGCCCTGCAGACGCGAGACACGACGAACCTCGACTCCGCAGCGGATCGGCGCATCGATGCGGGCGGCGTAGCGTTCGAAATAATCGGCCACGCTGTCCTTGTGGACGAATGCCTCTCCGCCCTCGTCGAAGGTCAGGCCGGGAAACCGGTCGTGCCACGCCGGCCCGTTCGCGACGAGCGAGTCCCAGCGGCCCGTCCGCCAGCGTTCGGCGATCCGGTCCTTTTCGAGCACGACATGGCCGATACCGTGACGCGACAGGTGTTCGCTCATGGCGACTCCGGCCTGTCCGGCTCCGATGACCAGCGTGTCGACGGTTTCAACGGTCATGCGGTGTCCCTTTGTCCAAGTGCCGGGCGTGTCATCCGGCCCGGTGCGTCCGGCCACCTTAAGCATGAATCAGGTTCGGGAAAATTACGGATTTCATCTTCTCTGGTTCGGATTATCCAAAGTCGTGCTTGTCGCCGCGGCTGGTCAAACCGCCTCTTCACAATTGCACGGGGTGACGGATCGCCCATGAACTCCGATGTCACTGGCCGGGCAATGGCACTTCGACCTCGCAGCGATGGCCCGCCGGGATCGCGTTGCCCGGGTTCGGCAAGGTCAGCCGGATGCCGAACGTGCCGGAGGCCGCGTCAAACACCCGGTCGATCACGTCCACCCGCGCCGAAAACGTGCCTGACAGCGGCGCTTCGGGGGTGACGGTCAGCGTCATGCCGGGGCTCAGCATCGGGTGGGCGGTGACCGGCAGGAACGCCTCGACGTGCAGCGGATCGACCTGAGCCAGAGACACCACGCTGTTTTCGGTCCCGAGGAATTCGCCGTCGAACAAGTGACGGGCCACCACGATGCCGTCCAGCGGGCTGCGGATCACGCGCTGTTCCAGTTGCGCCTGTGCGCGTTCCAGTTCGAGCCCCGTCACCTCGTGCTGGAGCTGCGCCATGGCACGTTCGCGGGTGATGACCTCCACCTCGGCCTCTGCCGCTTCGAGCCGTTCGAGCGTGCCGACCCGCCGTTCCATCAGGTCGCGTGCCCGGTCCAGCTGCTTCTGCGCAAGTGCCAGGCGGCTTTCCTGCGCCTCGATCCCGGCGGTGCTGCGGGCCTGAAGCTGCAGGAGTTCGACGGCCTTGGCCTCGACCTCCGAATGCAGGCGGGCGATGACCTGGCCGCTTTCCACCGTGTCGCCCTGATCCACCAGGACCTTGTCCAGCAGCCCCGACACGGGCGAGCCGACGTCGATGGTGACCGCAGGGGTGATCACGCAGTCGAAGGTCTCGGCTGTCGCGGGCGCGGCGAGCATCAAGGCGAAGCAGGTCTTGAGGACGCTGGGGACGGGCAACATACGTGTCATTCCGGTTTTCCACTGAAGGCAAGCATCGTCCCCAGCCGGCGATCCTGATCCAGTAGGATGCGTCGGGCACGTGCGTGGTTTCGTTCGGCGCGTTTCTGTGCGCGGCGGAAGAGGATGCGGGCCGCAAGGCGGCCGATGCCGCCGGGCATGCGGGCCAGGGTCGCCAGCCAGCCCTTGCCGGCAGATGTGTGCTCGAGGATACCATCCTGTAGTGACAACATCGGCTGGCTCGAACCCGGTTCGCCGCGCCGTGCGGTGCGCCCCACCAGCTGGCGGTCGATGCGCTTGGAATCGTGCCGCTCGGTCAGGATGACATGCAGGCCGCCGCGTTCGGCCACACCTTCACCCAGCGCAATGTCAACGCCGCGCCCGGCCATGTTGGTGGCCACCGTTACCCGCCCCGCCTCACCGGCCCGAGCAATGATCCCGGCCTCTTCGGCTTCGTTGCGGGCGTTCAGAAGGTCGTGCTCGGCCCCAAGCTCGTGCAGGTGTTCCGAGGCCTGTTCCGACGCCTCGACAGAGCGTGTGCCGATCAGCACCGGGCGCCCTTCGCGCGAGAGGGCAAGCGCCCGCTCCGCCACGGCACGCCAGCGGGCGGCGGCTGTCGGGAAAAGCTGCATGCGTTGAAAGCGCCGCTTCGACCGCGCGTTGGTCGGGATGGAAACCACGTTCAGCCGGTAAACCGTGGACAGTTCCGACGCCACCTCGCGCGCGGTGCCGGTCATGCCCGCAAGGTGACGGTAGCGGCGGAAGAAGCGCTGGTAGGTGATACGGGCCAGGACGTCCTTGCGCGGCGTGATCTCCACCCCTTCCTTGGCCTCGACCAGCTGGTGCATGCCGTCGTTCCAGGAGCGCTCCTCCATGATGCGGCCGGTGTACTCATCGACGATCACCACCTTGCCGTCCGACACGATGTACTGGTCGCCCCTGGTAAAGAGATACCGGGCGGTCAGCGCCTGCGTGACCGCCTGTTCCCGCCGGATCCGGTTCGCCCAGATGCCGCCGCGTTGCAGGCCGAGCGTCTCCAGCCGCGCCTTGCCGCGGTCCGTCAGTTCGATGCGGCGCTCCCGGCGGTGCAGCTTGTAGTGACGCCCCTCGAACATCTGGCGCGCCAGCAACCACGCGGTTTCCGCCCAGATGCGTTCGGACTCCGCGTCGGTTTCGCGCGACAGGATCAGCGGTGTGCGCGCCTCGTCGATCAGGACGCTGTCGGCCTCGTCGACGATGGCGAAATGCAGGCCGCGCATGACCGGCAGTTCGCCCTGCCCCATCGGGTCGAGGAACTGACGCAGCTTCAGGGCGGCATTTTGCGGGGGTCCGCCCAGCTTCACCCGGTCACGGAGATAGTCGAAGGTGATCTCCTTGTTCGACGCATAGACGATGTCGCGCCGGTAGATGCGCCGGCGTTCCGGCGGCGGTATCCCGTGTTTCAGCACGCCGACGCTCAGCCCCAGGCGGTCGAACAGCGGCTGCATCGTCGCGGCATCCCGCTCGGCCAGGTAGTCGTTGACCGTCACCACGTGAACAGGGATGCCGGCAAGCCCCGCGGCACCCACGGTCAGTGTCGCGGTCAGCGTCTTGCCCTCGCCTGTCTCCATCTCGGCGACCGCCCCGCGCGCCATGGCGAGCGCCCCCAGGAGCTGCACCTTGTGGTGATAAAGCCCGAGGATACGGCGGGAGGTTTCGCGGATCAGCGCGAATGCCTCGACCAGATTGGCGTCCGTCAAGCCATCGGTCCGGGCCTTCCGGCGCACCCGTTCGATGCGCGCGTCAAGGCCGGCGTCATCCAGCGCCGCGATGCCCCGCGCCCGCCAGACCGTCCGCAGGAGCAACACGCGCAGGCGCAGACGCAGGACCGGCACCATGAGGCGCCCGTAGAGGTAGCGTGCGACGTTCTCGGCGGGGTCGAGCCAGTGGTGGCGCGGTTCTTCCCGTTCGGGGTACAGCGTCAGCGCAGGCGCGAGGAAAGCGCCGCCCGCGGGGGCGACGCCAGATTTTTCCGCGGCCACAGGGCCGGTATCAAGCATTCTCGTCCGTCGGCTCCTCGACGGTCTCGGCCGTTATGATCTGGGGCTCCTCCCCCATGTCGCCGTCCAGCGAGAAGCGTTCCGCCAGCGACCCGAAGTGGCGCAGTGATCCAAGGTGCAGATAGATGCACTCCAGTTCGTCGGTGCGCATCATCTTTCCGAGGTCCTCGTTCGAGACGGCCTTCAGCTTTTCGCGGTCGACGGTCTGGAAGCCGGACAGCGACTGGCGCTCTCCGGACGGCAGACTGAACTGCGCCTCCATGGGACGCAGCAGGTCCAGCTCCATCAGCCGCTTGCAGAACAGCTGCGTGCGGTTGAAGCGTTGCTGGTAGTCCTGCAGGAAGGTCAGCACGCTTTTCAGGTATTGCGTCTGGTTGCCGTCGCTGTCGAACAGCCGCTCGCCCCTGTCCTTCTCGTTGCAGCCTTCGAAGCTCTCGTCGATGTGGAGGATCAGCTGCTTGCCGCCTGCGTCCTGCGCAAAGACGAAGGGATAGCGGCGCACGAAGGCGGGTACGTACTTGCCGCCCCAGGACCCGTCCGGCTTCACGAACAGGTTCTTGGTGGCGGTCGCGCCGAGGATGGCGCAGGGCATTACGGTGTCCGCATTGCCGGTGAAGACGATGGGGTATTCTATGGCCGCCTGGCCGAATTCGATGGCGGTCAGCGGGACAGAGTTGACCTTTTCGGCAAACTTGTAATCGGCGCCGGTGCGCACCGACATCTTCTTGTGCCGCGCAGAACTTACAGGGACGGCATTCTCGTAGAACAACAATTGGGTCATGGGATCCTCCAGAAAACAAGTTTGAAAAATAGAACGGGTACGGAACAACCTTGACGTTACCAACTGCTGAGAATCGCACAACAGTTTTGTGAAACA
This sequence comes from Sagittula sp. MA-2, assembly GCF_030126985.1. Classification (GTDB taxonomy): domain Bacteria; phylum Pseudomonadota; class Alphaproteobacteria; order Rhodobacterales; family Rhodobacteraceae; genus Sagittula. The sequence goes on from NZ_CP126145.1 coordinate 2,034,467, forward strand.
GCGGATAGCTCAGGTATTGTGATCAAAGGTCAAAATTGCGCAGGAAGATCTGTCGAAGGACGCGGTAAAGTTGAGCGGCGACTGGTTCCTGCCCGTGTTCGAACCTCACATAGACCCGCTCGCCAAGGCTGCGATATGTTGTGCCCGGGGGCAGACGCACGTCCAGATGCAGAAGGTTGGACAAGGTCTGCCGCTGGCCCGAAGGCCCGCTGGCGCCGGGGTCGAGGGCGATGCGCCCGCCCCCCTCGGTGGCCAGCGCCATCGAGGGCAGAGAGGCGGACAGCGCGGGGATTTCCCGTTCAATCCGGGCGGGCAGGATCCGGTCGGGCGTGGATGCGAATCGCAGTTTCACGCCGTAGGTCTCGCTGCGGACAAGATCGCTCCGGTCCTCGGGCACGATGACCCGCACAAGCGGGTCCCGGAAATCGGTCACATAGCCCACGACATCGCCTTTCTGAAGGTAGCGCCCGATCAGGTCCATGCCTGCCGGAACCACCAGTTCGCCGGGCGACGTGGCGCGGATCACGAGGCTCCGGCTGCGCTCCAGCGTGAGGTCCCGGTCGGCTTCGGCGGCGCGCAGTTCTTCCTGCAGCACCCGCGCGGCGGAGCGGTCGACGAAGTCCTGTGCGGCAAGGCGGCGGCGCAATTCGACGATGTAGTCCTCCAGCATGGTGACGCGCGCGGCCATCAGCGGATTGTCGATCGTCGCCAGCGCCTGGCCTTTGTCCACTTGGGTTCCCGGTGCTGCGGCCAGTTCGGTCACGATGCCGTCGGCCTCGCTGTGGACGATGTGTTCGCCCGAAACCCAGACCACGCCCTCGGCCACCGTGGCGTGCGGCAGGGGCACGGCAAACAGCACGGCGGCAATGGCCGCCAGCGTGCCGCCTGTCACGGCAAACGCCCGGCCCCTGTGGTGGCGAAGCGCCGGGCTTGCCAGCAGGTACCACGCCTGTTTCATCAGCGGCCAGCCGAACATCAGCGTCACCGACCAGATCGCCATGATGATGCCGATGAAGAAGAAATGCGTGCTGATGAACAGCACGATTACAAAGGTGATGAAGACCCTGTAGGCGAACGCCGCCAGCGCGTAGGTGGTGAACCAGAAGGCCTCTCCCGGGGCGGTCGCCGGTCCCTCCTGCTCCTTCATGCCGAAGGCGTAGCGTTTGACCAGATAGCCGATATGTTCCTTCGAGCGGTTGGCGAGGTTGGGGATCTCGAGCAGGTCGGAGAACACGTAGTAGCCGTCGAACTTCAGCAGCGGGTTGCCGTTGAACAGCAGGGTCGAGACGCCGCCGATCAGCATCACGTTGAAGGCAAAGGCGCGCACCAGCCCGTCCTCGGCGTTCAGCCAGACGATCATCGCGATCGCGGCAAGGAAAGCCTCGACCAGGATGCCCGCGGCCCCCACCAACGCGCGTTGCCACTTCGACTGGAAACGCATCGAATCCGAGGCATCGACGTAAGGCACGGGCATGAACACGAGGAACATCAGGCCGATCTCGTGGACGTCGCCGCCCCATCGCTTCACCACGTAGGCATGGCCCAACTCGTGCACGGCCTTCACGCCGATGTAGCACAGCGCCAGCAGGCCGAGGTTCTCCGCCGTCAACACGCGGTCGATGACGTTCTCGGTCAGTTCGTCCCAGTGAGACAGCGCGAGGAAGCCGCCGTAGCCCACCACGGCCAGCCAGATCAGGGCGCCGAACCACGAGATGAGCGGCCGGACCAGCGGCATGGTGGCCGAGATCAGGTCGTCCGGGTCCAGCACCGGCAGCCGCACCGCCAGCGGGTTCATGAAACTCATGATGAGCTTCTTGCTGCGCTGGCGCTCGCCACGGTCGGAGAGTTCCTCGATGTCCGGCGGGATGTCCCCGAGCAGCACGTCGGCCGCGTGCAACTGACCGAGCAGTCGGATCACCTCGTCCTGGGTCAGCGTCTCGTCGTCGAGCTGGTCGCAGGTCGTGTCCCAGACCTCCTGCACCGTCCGCGTGCCGTCCAGCATGGAAATCACCCGGTAGCCCGACGGCGAGAACCGGTGGAACCGCCCGGAGGTGCGGTCCTGCAGGACGTACCACAACTGTCCGCGATAGCGTGTCCGGTGCAGGCGCGCATGGCGGCGCAGGCGCGGTTTCAGGTTGGCGACACGATACCAGTTCTGCGAAAGGAACGCCTTGGCCATCGCTCAGGGCATCCAGCGCCAGAAGGTCAGCTTGGCCCAGTTCACCAGCGGGCGGGTCCAGACCGCGAACAGCAGCCGTTCGTCGATCTCGGTGCGCGCGATCCCTTCCATCGAAGGCCGCAGCCGGGGATCGTTCTCCTCAAGCGAGGCATCCACCCGGAAGAAGTTGCGCCCCTCGCGCTGGTCGGAGACCGGCGTGATCCGCTCGATCTTGTAGAGCAACGGGAGGTCCGGCAGCGAGGAGACGCGTAACTGCCCGGTCTGCCCAGGTGCGATCTCTGCCAGGTCACGCTCGTCGACCTCCAGCACCACGCGCCAGCCGTCCGGCGGCGCGATCTTGAACAGTTCCTCGCCGCGTTCCACCGTCGCGCCGATCTTCTGGCTCAGGTCGCCCGACACGACCACCCCGTCGAAGGGCGCGCGGATCTCGGTCCGGGCGATCTGTTCCTCGACAAGCGCGATCTGGCTGTCGATCTGGCGGATCTGGCTTTCGATGATGTTGGCCTCGGCGCGCTGGCGGCCGGCCAGCGCCTGCGCGTATTCCGCCTGCCTCTGACCGCGCGAGGTCACCAGCCGCAGCTGCTCCAGCGCAAGATCCTGATCGTCGAGCCGCGCCAGCACCTGCCCTTCGGTGACGACGGCGCCGGCCTGCACCTGCTCGTCCGCAATATAGCCGTTAAAGGGCGCCACGACCGTCCGCTGCACGGTGCCCTGCAACTGGGCCGGGGCGGTGACGGTAAAGGTCGTGATGGCCGTGGCAAAATACCAAACCAGACCGGCGAAGATCAGCGTGGCCAGCTTGCGCCCGAAGTGACTGGGGCCCAGCAGGCGCTTCACTTGGTTGCCGATGACCTCGAAGACCTTCACGATCAGGATGCGGTCGTTGCGCCGCTTCTCTTCGATCACCGGACCGACGACTGTGGCGATCACGTCCACCAGTTCGACGGTCTCCTCGTCGAACCCCTCCGGCCCGGCCTTCTCCAGAGTCAGCGCACCGATGATGTCGCCATCGTACTGAATCGGCACGCTCAGCACGCTGTCGGCGCGGTGGGTGCGGACCAGTTCCTCGTGCGCCAGCGTCACGCGATAGTCCCAGCCGGGCGGCGGCGGATAAAGCACCACCGCCTCCTGGTCGGCCGCCTCGTTCATGGCGGCCCTGATGTCGCGCATAAGGCTCATCCGCTTGCCCCAGCCGGACGCGTGGCTGACCGTGACGACCTTGGCATTGCCGCGTTTCATGAGCCCGAGGCTGACGGGGTCGCACTTCAGACTGCGCGCCAGTTCGGTGACAAGCGCATTGGCGGCGGCGTTGAAGCGTTTCTGTTCGAGAACCGTCGCCAGCATCGACAGCGCCTTGGCGGTGCGGGCCTGCAGACGTTCGAAGGATCGCCCCTGGTCGCGGCGCAGCAACACCTCGATCCAGCCGGCGCCCCAGCGCAGGTGGCGGACCACCTCGCCCGGGGTCATCGCCTCGCCCTGCATGGTGACGGACACCGCGCCGTAAAGTTGCCCGTCCATCAGGAACGGCAGGGCAATCTCGTGCCCCTCCTCCGTCCGGGTCAGGATCGGCTGGCGCTTGCCGAGCGCCCGCTCCGTGGCAGCCATGAGCGCGGGGCTGATCGCGGCCTCTTCCGGCCAGCGCGCGACGGGGGCAAAGGGCCCGGTGTCGGGGTCGCCGATCAGCGCCACGGCAGAGGTGACGCCCGTCAGGTTCCGCGCCAGAAGGGCCAGCCAGCTTTCGACGAACCCCTCGACGGAGTCGGCCTCGGAGAACCGTGTCCAGAGGGCCTGGTCGAAGATCGCGTAGCTGACCTGTCCGGTGCCATCGCGCCGGGCGGGCGTATCGTTCGGGCTTTCCGTTGTCATATGTCGGTCATTCCCTGCAATACGCCCGTCCCGTTAGTGGAACAGGCCGCTCAGCCGATCGAGCAGACCGCTGCGCGCCTTCCATGTCACATCCGCCCCGGCCTTCTTGCCGGTGTCGGATGCAGCCTTCTCGTTGCCGGATGCCGTCTCGCCGTCCTGCGGAGCCGTCGCTTCGGGCGCAGTCCAGACGACCAGCGTGTCGGACACGCGCGGCACGTCCGGGCTGGCCGTTCCGGGGATCGGATCGGTCAGCAGGAATGGGGCGTCGCTGACATCCGCATCCGGGACGGCAACGGTTCCGGCGTCCAGATCCAGCCGCAGTGTCCGCGCCGAGGTCATGTGGCGCAAACCCTCGTCGGTGACGAAACCGCCTGTGGTGTCGTCGTAGATCAGCGTGCCGCCGGTGGGTGCATCTTCGCCATCGGCGAAGAAGGACAGCCGCGTTCCGGTCGACAACGTGTCGCCCATCAGGTCGCCGTCCTCGGCGTGGGACAGGTGCACCGACCCCAGCATGTGATCCAGTTCGTGGGTCAGCACGCTGAGCAGGTCGATCCGCCCGGCCGAGGCCGCCGCCGGCAGCGCCCGCAGGACACCGTTCACGTCGGCGAGGTATTCCTCGTTCGAGAGCGGTGTCAGGTCGACGAACCAGCCGTGGCCCGCCGCATCGGCGTCGACGTGGATACCGTGGCCGGTGGCCCGGCCAAGCAGCGCCCCTTCCAGATCGGCAACCGTGACCTCGACCGCGCGGAGCAATTCCTCCTGCTCGGCGCTCAGGCCCATCCGCTCGACCATGATCCGGATGGCCGCGTCCTTCAGCGCGGCAACCTCGGCCTCGGTCACGGTATCGGCCCCTTGCCCGATGTCGGTGGCCTTCAGGCCGTCCTCCACCTCGAAGGCCGTGTCGTTCGACCGCACGGTCACGTCCTGGAAGGCCGCGTCGTCGAAGGTCATCAGACCGATGTCGCCATCCACCAGCACGGAGTTGAACCCGAAGCTGCCCACGTTCGATCCGTTCACGCCGATCTTGAGAGAGGCGCCGGAGGTCGTCAGTTTCAGGTGCTGGGTCTGCGCCGGGTCGAGTCTCGCCGCGAAGGTCTGGTCGATGACCACGCCCGATGCCCCGTCCACGTGACCCACGAGGACCATGTCGTTGGGCGCATCCACCAGCACGAACTTGTAGCGGGTGTCGTCGTAGTGGTCGAAGACCAGCCCGCCCACATCGCCCTGCGCCAGCGTCGTCTCCACCTCCAGGACCGAGGAGGCGGACACATCCGCACCGAGGTCGATCAGGCTGACGGCGACGGAGTCGTCACCCACCAGCGCGGCGTACTCGGCAGTCACCGTGTCCAGCGTCCAGTCGCCCGATTCCGGCTGCATGAAGAGGGCCGGCGCAGCCTCGAAGCTGTCGGTCATCTCCATCGTCCAGTCCGGCGGCAGGACCTGCACGGTGAAGTTGTCGACCGTGGCCGTTCCGCCATCCGTTGCGAAGCCGACGAAGCCCTTGTTGAGCGGGATCGGCTGGCCGTCGATGTCGATCTCCGGCACGTAGTCGTAGGTGAACCAGTTCACCCCGTTGACCTGCACGGTTACGTTGGTGCCGTTCACCGCGACCAGCACGTCGTACATCGTGTCGGGCTTGATCCGGACCGGCTTGTTGGACTGGACCAGCTCGTGATAGCCCGACGCGTCGCGATAGCCCATCTCGATCTTGTTGTTCGAGATGTTGATGCCCGCGTACTTGAAGTCGATGTCGGACTTGTAGTCGAAGATGATGTAGGCGTTGGACTTCGACCCGCCCGTGGGCTTCGCGGTCGAGATCTGCGCGCGGATCTCGTAGTAGCCCGGCAGATACTCATCCAGATTGTAGACCGCCGACGCCTGCGAGGTGGTGCTGGTGGCCGCGAGGGTCAGCGCCCCGCCCTGCACCGTCATATTGCCGGTGTCGCGGATGAAGATGTCGCCGGAGTTGTTGTTGAAGTCCGACGTCCGCAGAACGTCGCGCCGTCCGCCGGGGATGTTGCCCGCCTGCGGATCGCTCGGTCCGCCGGTCTGGTCCTGCCAGTAGCCGTGGTCCTTCTGCGTCACCAGCCCGATCTCGCCACGCAGGCCGCCCTGCAGCAGGGCCACGTTGGAATAGCGGTCGTTGTGGTTGGGCGCGTTGCCGTCCGCCGTGCGGGTGATGTCGACACCGTCGCCGAAGGCCTGCGCATAGAGGAAGTCGAACAGGTGCGGCGGCACCTGGCGGCTGACCGTGGCGATGCCGAAAGGCGCGAAGGGGACGATGTAGCTGTTGAACTCGCCCACCCAGTCGATCAGGCGGTCGCCCTTGGTGTTGCCGATCAGGATGTCGAGCCCTGCCCCGCCGAAGGCACGGTCTTCGTACAGCCAGTGGGTGTCCGTCCCGTCGTTCAGGCCCGAATGGGCGTCGTGCACCGACACGTCCGACAGCTTCACAGGTGCGCCGCCGCCGAGGATCAGCCCGCCTTCCGCGTCGCGCAGGTAGACCGCCGGCCCGCCCATCACGTCGTCAGCGTTCATCAGGTCGTTGCCGAAGCCGCCGTACATGCGGTCCCGGCCTGTGCCGCCGACGATCCAGTCGTTGCCCAGGTCGCCGAAGATCATGTCGTCGCCGTCCGACTGGCGGAACTCTGCCGGGACGTCCTCGTCCGGGGTCTGGCCGTTCGGCTCGAAGGCCACATAACCCAGCGCCGAGACGCCCTCGTTATCGTGGAAGTTGAGGAAGTAGTGCAGCAGCGTCGGGTCGGTGTCGTCGGAGACGGTCGATCCGTCGTCGCCCCAGACGAGGCCGTGGTAGCCGGTCGTTCCGGTGTGATCCTCGGACAGTTCGAACAGGATCGTGCGGCGCGCGTCGTACTCGTCGTACAGGAAGAACTCGCCAAGGCGCGCCCGGATCGGCTTCGGATCGTTCCACGGGTCGGTGTCGTCGCCAAAGGCGAGGATATCCGCCGGGTTGAACGGGCTGTTGAAGTCCGACTTGTAAAGGCCGACGATGCCGATCACCAGTTCGCCGAATTCGTCGAACATCAGCGCGCCGTTCTCGTCACGCAGCTGGCCGAAGCGCGGCGCATAGCTGTCCTCCAGCGCCTCCGCGCCGGAAATCGCGTCGTCGCCGTCGCCGCCATGCAGCCAATCCACACCGAGACCGCCGAAGATCACGTCGTCGGCATAGCGTGGGTTCTGACCCAGCGGATCGTCGATCACCCAGGTCTCGCCAAGCGCGAAGGGCGTGAGGTCGACGCTCTTCTTCAGCTCGCCCGCGACGTTGATCAGCTCCACCTGCACGTTGCCGGGGGTGCGGATCAGCTCGTTCAGGACGTTGCCCTGGCTGGTGCGCGTGTCGGGATCGCGGTTCAGCAGGTAGTCGATGCCGTACAGCGTCTCGTTCTGGCCAAGTTCGCCGGCACGCTCCGCGCTGGTGTTACGGCTGGTGAAGATCCGGCCGTCGTCGCCGAGGATACCATCATCGCCGGTCCCGCCGGAGATCCAGTAATGACCCCAGCCGCCGATGATGTCGTCGTCGTCCGCATCGCCGAAGGCAATGTCGAAGCCGCCGCCGAGGTAGATGAAGTCATCCCCGGTCTCGCCGTGCACCTCGTCGTGGCCACCGATGTCGGTGGACCAGAAGCCATCGTTCGGATCGCAGGTCTCGGACCACATCAGGCGGCCCTGCCCTTCGGTCTCCGGCGCGAAATCGGGTCCGCCGGGCGTGTAGTCGATCAGCCGTACACCGCGCACGACGATTTTCTCGCCGCCGTAGTTGTCGTAGTTGAACTCGACGTAGTTCGGCCCGTTCGCCGGATCGCCGGTCGGGTTGATGTCGACACCGTTGACCCCGACGATGCGGATGATGTCGCCGTTGTCGCCCACGATGGCGTCGCTGTCGCGGCCATGCTTGTCGGCATAGGCCACGCCGAGTGCCGTTGTGACGTCCTCGCCGTAGGTCTCCGGGTTGCCGTCGGTGTCGGCCAGCGGATCGAAGCCGTTGTTGCGGTCGATCTGGAGACCCGCACCGCCGAACAGCCAATCGTCGCTGTCGGGGCGGTTCTCGGAAGTCACGAGGCTGTAGAAGTCCGAAGAGCCGCCGACGATATCATCCTGGCCCAGGCCGCCGAACACCACGTCGCGCCCGCCGCCGCCCTCGATGTAGTCCTGACCGTCGGTCAGGGCCTCGAAGCTGGCAACCACGGTGAGCGGACCGACCGGATCGTCGATGCCGAAACCGTCGACGTTGGGCACACGGGCCGCGCCGACATGGGCAATACCCGCCACAGCGTCGTCGATGGAGCCGTCGCCCTGGATCACGTCATGGCCGAGCTGGCCGAAGATCTGGTCGTTGCCCGCGCCCCCGGCAATGTAGTCGTTGCCGAAGGAGCCCACGCCCTCGCGACCGTCGTTGATGGCGAAGGTGTGGAACTGGGCGTAGTCGATCTCGAACGCGCTCCACCAGTCCGGGCCGTCCGTGTCGCGGTACATCTGGGCGATGCCGTTGGTCAGCAGGCGGCCCGAGTTGTACTCGTTCAGCGAGTCCGTGCCGGTGGCGGCATAGGCGAACTCCGGCGTCCGAGCTGCGGTCGTGCCGTCGCCCATGAGCGCCGCGCTGTTGCGATCGGTCCGCGAGTACATCAGCACGCCCGCCAGCGCCTGGAAGCGCAGGCTGGTCATGTCGAGCATGTCGGTCGGATGATCCACGCGGTTGCCGAATGCGTCGAGGAAGCGCTGGGTCAGCGAGACGTGATCGCCGAAGATTAGGTCGTCGCCCTCGCGCCCGTCGATCATGTCGTTGCCCGCGCCGCCGATCAGCAGGTCCTCGATGGCGGAACCGAAGATCACATCATCGCCGCCGTTCTGGAACTCCACCGTGTTGATCTCCAGCACCAGGCCCATGTCGGTGGTCTGGATGCGCTGCAGCAGCACCGGCGGCAGGTTCGGATCGTCGACCCACATCACCACTTGGCCATGGTCGCCGAAGATGATGTTGGGCGTATTCTCCGGCGTGCCTGCGATGCTGTCGTCACCGTAGAGGACGTCGACACCGGCCTGCATGTCGTCGCGCATCGGGCTGGCCACGCGCACCGGCTTGAACGTCTGGTCGGAGGCGCCCTGCGTCGGGTCGATGGTCGGCGCCGGGCTGTTGTCGGAGGTCACGATGTGCAGCGCGCGGGTGAGGATGTTCACGTTCACGCCGCTGTCGCCGTAGATGTGGTCCGTGCCGTCCTGCCCGAGGATCGTGTCGTCGCCCGAACCGCCGGCAAGATGGTCACCGGCCTGCGAGCCGATGATGGAGTCGTTGCCCGCGCCGCCATAGGCCGTGAAGCCCACGGACTGCGCATCGCGGTAGGCGAAGAGCGCGCTGGCGTCGATGACGTCGTTGCCCGCGAAATCGAAGGGATTGGCCAGCGGGAAGACCCACTCGTCGTCCTCGTTCTCCTCGTCGGGCAGATCCGGGAACGGGTTGAACGGCTTGGGACCGAATTCCAGACCCAGCCGGTCGGAGGACCGCCCGCCGTACCACACGCCGTCCTGGCTCGTGTCGCCGTAGACCACCAGCGGGCTCTCCGATCCGGCCAGCACCGCGTTGTCGAGGATGGCCTGCTCGGCGGCGTCGATGCCGTCGCTGGCGTCCACGCCAAGCGCGTCGAGGTCCAGACCGATGATGAAGTGATCGCCGCCGACCTGCGCACCGTCGTCGCGCGACAGGTCGATCCGGTAGACCGTGATCTCCGTGCCTTCCTCGATGACGCACTCGTGGATTGCTGCCCCGGCCAGCGTGATGGTCTCGGCCGTGACGCTGTCGATGGTGAAGCCGCCCGGGATGCCTTCGATGAAGATCACCTGCCCAGGTGCAAAACCGTCGTCCAGCCAGCTGCCGCCGTCGGTGCGGCCAAGCTGATCGGCCAGCAGCGTGACAGTTGTCGTGACCTCCACCTTCAGCGCGACGGACTTGTGGATGTCGATGGAGCCGTCGCCGTTCTCGTCCACCGGCGCAATCGGATCGCCGCTGAGCACCAGCACGGAGCCGTTGCCCCAGGTCGCCGAGGCACCGTCCGGCTTGTCGAAGTCGGTGGTGGCGGAGGGCACGTCGTCCGCGTCGAGGATCGCGAGGATCTCGCGCGTGTCGGTCTCGCCCTCGATGTAGATGAGCTGGCCGACGGTATAGCCGTCGTTCGCCCAGTCGCGGCCATCGTCGCGCAGCAGGTAGTTGCTGTCGGAGATGGTTTCGGTCGTGTAGGCGCCGAAGGTCTGCACCGGCAGGTTGCCGCCGCCATGTACGACGGTCAGGCCGCCATGCGGACCCTGCACCCAGATGTTGCTGCTGGCTGCAACCGCCGCCTCGATCGTGTCGCCGAGGATCTCCATCCGGTCGCCCTCGATCGACAGCACGCGGTACTGGACCGCCGTGTCGAAGCTGCCGTCCTCGCCACCGATGTTGATGAGGTGCCCTTCAAGGAAACCCTCACTTTCCCAGTCGATGCCGGTCAGGACGGCGCCGGTGGGCGTGCTCTCGACACCGTAGGTGTAGTGATCCAGCACCAGCGCATCGACCGCGACAAGGCGTACTTCGCCCGCGAAGGCGGCGACGAGATCGTCGAGCTGCGCCGCCGTCAGGCTGCCCACGGCCTCCAGCACGAGGACGGAGTTGTCGTTGGGATCACGCAGGAAGGCGCCCGATTGCAGGACCGGCTGGCCTTCGCCGTCGAGGTAGATGGCATCCGCCACCTCGACCACGGTGAAGAACACGCCCGGCACGGCGTCGACGGTCACGGTCTGGTTCGGCAGGAAGCCCTCTGCCTTCCAGTCGATGTCCTCGGAGCGCACGGTGTAGAACGTGTCGAAGGCGTCTTCCTGGTCCGGGTCCTGCCCGGGTGCGGAGAAGCTGAACACGTTCTGCGCCGAGACGAACGGCGCGGGATCGAGCGTGCCGTTGATCTCCAGCGTGTCGTTGCCCTGCCCCAGCATGATGTTCAGGACCTCGATGGTCGACTGCGCGCTATCGGCGCCGACGCTCAACGATCCGTAGTTGATCTTCCCGAAGCTGATGCCGCCCGGAACGGTGATCGAGGTCGAGCCTTCCGGCGCCTCGCCGTAGAGCGGGCCGGACACGTTCTCGAACACGAGGTCGTCGGCCATGCCGAAGCCGCGCAGCGTGGTCTGCGTCAGCACACCGGAGGTGTCCGCCTGGCTCGAGTCGTTGAAGATATTCAGCACGTCGATCTGCTGGCTTTCCGGCGGCTGTGCGCCGATGGCGATCAGGAAGTCGTCCGCCTCGCCCGGCAGCTTGACGCCCGCGGTCAGCGACCGGTCGGCCCCGGCGGGACCGCCTTCGACCGCAAGCGGGCCGCGCAGCTTGGACAGCAGATGCGTGGAGACCGGGAAGATCTTCACGCCATCGCGGGTCGGCGGCACGACATAGTCCGCGTCCGCCGTCAGCGTGACGGTCTGCAGGTCGTACCAGTTGCCGTCGGTAAAGGTCACCTCGGGCGCGATCCGCACCACCTGCACCTGGTCCGCTGCCGCATCGCCCAGCCACGTGTCGGCCAGCGCCATTTCGGTGCCGTCGATGGTGACGTGGATCAGTTGCAGCTTGGCGTCCTGGCTGTCGTTGTCGCCGCGGATCAGCTGGATCTTGGCCTCGACCGCCGGGTTGCCACCGTTCAGGTCGGAAATCCGGACCCACATGCCTTCGAGGAACCCGTCAGCCAGCCAGCCTTCCTGTGCACCGGCCAAACCGATGTCGAGGAACTGACCCGGGAAGGCCAGCGGATCGGTCTCTTCGCCGAAGCTGACCGTGCCTTCGAAGATGAAGTTCTCGGCCAGGTCGGACAGTACAGCCTCCGTGTCGGCGGCGCCCTGCGCCCAGCCGGGCACGTCAGCGGTGGTGGCGGTCAGGGTCAGGGTCTGGCCATCCGCGCTGACCGACATGACGACGTAATCGCCGTTGTTCGCCGCAAACGCGCCGGAAAGCCCGTCGAGGCGGATGCGCTCGCCCGGCACGGTGGCGAAGTCGGAGAGCTGCACGTCGTCCGCGCTACCCGCCGTATCCCAGTCGCCATTGGCCAGAAGAGCCGTCAGCACGATCTGGTTGGCACTGACGGAGGACACGACATAGTCGTCATTGTTCGTGTCGAAGCCGCCTGCAGACCCGGCGCGGACACGGATCGTGTCCCCGGCCGAGAAGCTGCCGCCGACACCCGCCCCGCCGATCGTCAGGTTGGTGCCGTCGTTGCCGAAGGTAACTGTGCCGTCGAAACGGACGGAGGCTTCGAGGCTTTCGCCGAAGAACCCTTCGTCCTGGAAGCTGCCCAGGTCGGCCCCTTCGCCGCGCGTGACGGTCAGGTTGCCCGAACCGTCGGTGCCGAAGACGAGGTTGCCGGAGAACAGCTGCGTCGCCTGGAGCCCGCCGATCACGGCGTAGTCCTCGGGCGTGATCGTGATGCCCTCGATCGAGGTCACATCGGCCAGGCCATCCGTCAGCACCGCGACGGTCACGCTGTCGTCGGGCTGGCGCGTCAGGCGGATCTGGTAGCTGTCCGTCTCCGTCTCATCCGTCACGGTGTCCGCGTTGTCGGGCACCAGCAGCGTGTCGCCGCCGGTCTCCAGCACAACCGCACCAGAGGTCTCGTTGTCGTGCACCTCCACGTCGAGCATCTGGAATCCGGACCGCAGGTTCGGGAAGATGTAGTCGGCGTCGGTCGTCGCATCGTTGCGCTCGAACTCGAGCACCGCGATTTCGAGGTCCTCGCGGACGAAGTCGTCGCGCGCCTCCACGCCAAGCCGGATCTCATCATCCCAGCCCGGCGCGCCGTTGTTGGTGAAGGTCATGGTGCCGATGACGACCTTGCCGTCGCTCGGACGGACGGAGGTCGAGGCAAAGAGGTTCAGGCGGCTGTCGCCCGTGATGTTGGAGAACTCCAGCGCGTTGTCGCTGTCCACGTCGACCACGATGTCGACCACGACGGTTTCGCCGAAGGCCGGATCGCGGGCCAGCGACAGGCGGACCTCGTCGGTCAGCTCGGTGGTGTCGGTGCCCTCGACGACGACGGTGCGCCCGTCATCGTTGCCGGCCGCATCCACTTCGCGCACCTTGATGCCCGGCGTGTCGTTGTCCAGCACCTCGGCCTCGACATTGCGCACGTCGATGCCGTTGTAGGCGATGTCCTCGGACACAACGCTGTGCTGGATGACCGTCACGCGGTCGCCTTCGGAGCGGTCGTCATCCGGTGCGAAGACGTAGACACCGACCTCATTGGCGTAATTGGCCGCGGTGAAGGCATAGGTGATCGCGTTCTGCGAGATGTAGGCCGTCACGCCGTTGATCACGACGGTGCGCTGGAAGTCCAGATCGGTGACTGTTGCCCCGCCCGGGGTCGCGCCGCCGGTCGGATCGACCGCAGACAGCCAGACCGTCTCGCCCAGGGCGTCGGTCAGGAAGTCGGGGTTCAGGTCGTAGGGCTGGCCGGTGATCGGGTCGATGTCGCGCTCTTCCTGGAAGCTGCGCGCCGCCGAGACGGTCACGTAGACCACGTCGGTCGGCGCCTGCGCCAGCCGGATCGTGTAGAAGTCGGCGTACTGGTCGGCGAGCAGGCTCTCCTCGCCCACCACGGTACGGCCCTGAGAGGTGTCGCCCGCCGCCTCTTCGTTGATGACCACGAGGCCGGAGTCGTCGCGCGCCACGTTGTAGTCGAAGCCGTCGATGACCACGCCGTCGTAGAGCACGTCAGAGGACCGCACGAGGTGGTCCACCGTGCCGGTCGCGCCTTCGAGTTCGCGGGTCACGATGTCCTCGGTCACGTCGCCGCCGACGTTGATCACGTCTGACCCGAGGCCGCCGATCACGCGGTAGCTGACGCCGAAGGCGGTGGAGAGCACGAAGAACTCGTCATCCCCTTCGAGGCCGTCCACCTCGATCGCCTCGATGGTGGAGTAACGGACGTTCAGGCCCGCGCCGAAGATGCCGTCGGCCCGGATCACGATGTCGTCCGCGAATTCCGTCCCGAGGATCACCATCTTGTCGAAGCCCGCGCCGCCGTCGACGGAGACCGGAGCATTGACGTTGTAACGCACCTCGTCCTGGCCGCCACCGGCGCGGATGTCGGGCGCCTGCGCGACCGAGAATCCGAGTCCGATCTGCGGCGAGGCGACGCCGTCCGCGTCCAGAACGATCACATCGTCGGTCACGGTGGGCGTCAGCAGCAGGTCGAGGAAGTTGATCCCGAAGTCGCCGTTGATGTTGAAGGAGGTGGCGCCGTTGACCGCCATCTTCGCCTTCAGATCCGTCCGCCATGCGGCGTTGATGAAGATGTCGAAGCCAGCGACGTCCGCGTCGGTCAGGTTGTCGATAGCCTGTGCGACGGTCCAGCCATTCGTGGTGCGCAGGGTCTCCAGCGCCTCCATCACGGCCGCGCCTGCCTCAAGGTCGTCCACGTCGATGGCGCCCTGCGACGGGTCGGCGTCGTAGCTGTCGCCGTTCCAGTCGAAGTCGGTCGTCGCCGCCAGCGCGAAGGCGCGGACGATGAACAGGTCGTTGTCGTCATCGCCTTCCAGCCGCAGTTCCGACTGGTTGGAGTAGACGCGGAAGGTGTCGTTGCCCGTGCCGCCCTGCGCCACCAGCGGCGCGCTGGACCCCGGAGAGAGCCAGCCGCGCGTGGTCGCCACCAGTTCCGGGAAGATGTCCGTCGGCAGCATGTTGGCGTCGAGCGTCCGGTTCATCCCGAAGATCTGGCCGACCTGGAAGGTGTCGTCGCCTGCCCCGCCGTCGAGCGTCGTGATGACCGTCACGTCGTCGGAGTAGAACTGGTCGTCGCCCTCACGGCCCTCGACGATCATCCGGCCGTTGATGCCGCTGTCGTACTGGATGCGGCTGACCTCGGCACTGTCCTCGTTGAACTGAACAACGTCCTGGTAGGTGGAAACCGTGCCGTGCAGCAGCGCCACGAAGCCCGGACGATCCGCCGCCTCGCCGCCGATGTACTGCATCGCCCGCATCAGGAAGATGTCGTCGGTGCCATCGGGGTCGGTCAGCGACGCGGAGGGCGCGAGCACGTGCAGCTCATCGACGCCATCGTCCTCGGCGCCGGTGTCCAGCGCGTTGATGACGTAGTTGCGTTCGTCCGTCCCGTCAGAGCCCAGCACGTAGATCTCGTAGGTGTCGGTGTCGGCCTGCCCGTCGAGCGTCAGGGTGTGGCCCGCGTCCGCCTGCCCCAGCGCCTGCAGCGCATCGAGCATCGACGGTGACGTCACCGTCGCGGTGTCCTGCAGGAAATAGACGCGGAACCGGTCCTCGCCGTCATCGCCAATGCTCAGCCCCTTGCCGTTCACGCCTGCGCCGTCAGTCGGCGCGGTGTCGGAGCCATAGACCGTTGTGCGGGAGCCGAGGTAGATGAACCCGTCGCTGCCCTGCGTGGTCTGGCCGGAGCCGCCGCTGGTGTCGCCAAACTGGATCTGGTCGACGTCGTCGTTGCCGAAGATGGTCGTGCCGTAGACCGGCGTCGTGAAGGTCGCGATGGCCGAGCCCATGACGGGCCCGCCCTGCTGTCCGGCGTTGAAGCCGTCCTGTCCCGGCGTCACTTCCGCACCTGCGATCATGCGGCCACGCAGCGTCATGCGCGTGCCATAGCCTGCATCGGGATCGCTCGCCTGATCGGCGCCGTCGACATAGTTGGCATCGCCGAAGATCGTGATGTCACCGGCGGCAAGCAGGTCGGAGTTCGCATCCGTGACAACGCCGTCCGCGACCAGCAGCAGCACGTCACCGCGCTCGGCGAAGATCGTGCCGTGTGCCACGACGCGGTTGTGGTCGTCCTGCAAGCCCGGATAACGGGCGTCGGATTCCGCGAAGTTCGCCACGCCGCTGTCGACCAGCAGCAGGTTCTCCTCCGTCTCGGAGGTTTCGCGGACGGTCAGGCGGATCGTGCCGTAAAGCGCATGCGCCAGCACGAGACGTAGCGCGCCCTCGGTTTCGGTGACAAAGATGTTCTGGAGCGCCTCCAGTGCCACGTCGTCCTGTGCCGCATCCAGCGACACGCCGTCCACGGTCTCGCTGCCGGCGCTGCCGTTTCGCGAGTCGATCTCGAGGTCGTTGCCGATCTCGCCGATACTGGCGCCCAGCCCGTTGGCGTCGAGGTTGACGGCGCGGGCGATGATGTCCGCGTCGGTCACGTCCTCGGCGCCGTCTTCGGGCCGGTCGACGATGGAGCCGGCCACCGTGCGCAGCGACACGTCGCCGCCGGTTTCCACCTGGCCCACGCGCAGGTCGCCCGTCATCTCGTCGATGAAGATGCCGGTGTTGGTGCCCGCGTTGGTGTCGAAGGCGTCGAGGTTGTGGCCGGTCGCCCCGCCCGCGTTGTTGCGATCCACGTTGATCTCGAGGAAGTCGTCGCCTTCGCCGATGCCTCCGGTGCCGGGCGATCCGACGCCGTTGAGCACGGTCAGGCCACCAGCCGTGAAGCCGTCAGACTGGCCCAGCAGCAGGGTCAGCACCGCGCTTCCGCTTTGCGCGCCGGTCGGCACACCGGAATAGAGCGTGATGTTCGCGGCGGTCACGTCGACCGTCGCCGTGCCGTCCGCATCGAGGATGCGTCCGCCCGACCACAGTGTCACGTCACCGGCGGTCGAATGGATGTGGCCCACCAGCATGTCGCCCGACAGTTCCTGCGCAAGGATGTTGCCGTTGGTCGTCAGCCAGATCTGTTCGACCCCGTCGTCGCTGCTGCCACCGGTCCAGTCGGCGTCGCCAAAGACCACGAAGTTCACGGTGGTCGAGGACGTCGCGGGCGTCACGTCTATGTCGGTGATCTTCCGCGGGTTCGGGTTCGGCAGGCTGTAGGACAGGTCGGTCGTGCGATAGCTGCGGTTTTCCTCGCCCGGGAGAGGATTGCCCGCGCCATCGGTGTAAACGTCATTCGTGGTGACATGGCCGATGTCGATGTCGTCACCGGCACGCACCTCGACGAAGACATAGGTGGAGTCGACCTCGGTGGCGGTGGTGTTCAGCGACCGGCCGATGAAGTCATAGTAAGAAGCGCCGCCGTCTGCATCCGGGCTCCAGTAGCGGAAGTAGCTGCCCGTGCGGGCCTGCGTGGTCACAAGGTCCGGCGGGTTGAAGGTCTGCACGGACAGGCCAGTCAGCGTCGAGGGCGCGTTGCCCACGAGGCTGTCGTTGATAACGACGTCGACGTCGTCACCCGCCCGGATGCGCTCGATCTCGACCGTCACCGGCCCGGCATCGGTGGTGCGGTCGTGCAGCGTGATGTCGAGCACCGCGTCGCCACCGGCATCGGCGGTCAGCGAGATTTCCTTCAGCTCGATCGGATCGTCCTCGCCCACGGCATGTTCGATGCGCAGCAGCTCGACCGCCACGGCCTTGCGGCCCGTCAGCGCAGACTGGTTGCCGATGTCGCCCGAGGCATCCAGTTCGACGGTGTTGGTGCGGATCAGTGCCTCTTCGAAGACCGGCGTCACCACGACGGAGGGCGCATTCGGATCGCTCATCCGCAGTTCGGGCTGGTCGGCGCGGATGTTGCCGCGCTCGTTGATGATCTGCGTGTGGCCGAAGGTGTTCTCGATCCCGCCCAGCAGGATGATGTCGCTGTCCGCGGTGTTGAATGCGGTGTTGTCAAACACCGGTCCGGTGTAGAAGTCGAAGCTGTCGAGCGCGTGATCCATGTTCAGGATGCGCACCGCAGTCTGCGGATAGAGCAGGTTCAGGCGGAACTCGAAGGTGTTGCCGACCGTCCCGGCGGTGTTCGAGGTGTTGTTGCCCTCGCCCGAGCCGTCGAACTTGATGTCGTCCACGATCACGTCGACCACCGCGCCGCCGTCGATGGCGTCGATGTGGTTGATGACCAGATCCCATTCGGATTCGTTGATCAGGGTGACGAAATCCCAGCTCCTCTGGCTTTCGATCAGGCCCTCGTTGCCCCAGATGCGGCCAAGCGAATTATATCTCGAGTCCGCGCTGGCGTAGAACGTCGCCTTGCCCGCCTGGTCGAAGATGATGTCATCCAGCACGACCTGCTTGTTGCTCGCGCTGATGAAGTCGAGCGTGTCGCCCACCGTCTTGCCGGCGTTCACGCCGAGGAAGTCGATGTTGGACAGCGACTGGATGACCCCGTTGCGGTCGATGTGCAGGTAGGGGTTCGGCTCGCCCAGCAGGATGACATGCGCTTCCCAGAAGATGTCGCGCGTCAGGTCGGTCGAGCTGTCGCCGCCACGACGGCGCGGACCGATGTAGCCGCCGCCGGGGCTACGCGAACGGTCGTTGTCCACGCCGGTGTCTATGGCGTTCACGTCCAGATCGGCGGTGCGCAGGATGGATTCCCAATGTCCTTCGATCTTGACGTCGTTTGTGACCTCATTCGTGGAATTGGCACGGGTCGACCCGCCGATGGCGTAGAGCCGCGCCTTCGACTTGGCGAAGTTGTTGGTGTTCAGGTTTTGCGCCTGCACCAGGATCGACTCGTTGCCGGTCAGCTCGGAACCGTTGTTCAGCACCACCCGGTTCTCGGCCACGATGCGCGAGGTCGAGTAGGACTTGGCCGACCCGCCGGCGGCGCCGGCCACGGTGTTGGTGTTGCTGTTCGCGCGGTTGCGCGTCACGTCCGAGGTGATGGTGATGGTCTGCGCCACGAGATCGGCCGCGCCGTTCAGCGTGATCTCCGCCCCGCGGAACTGGTCATAGTAGGCGTTGATGCGCGCCTCGGCGTCGCCCGCGGCATCGGGGTCTTCCAGCAGGCTGACGTTGTGCCGGGCCCATATGCCGCTGTTGGCGTTGAGTTGAGAGGCCTTGCGAACCTCGGCCACCGCGTCGACAGAGGTGCTGACCCCGAAGATGCCGCCGCCGTAGGCTTCGGACTTCGCGGTCGCGTTGTTGTCCACGAGGTTCTGGATCAGGATCGCGTCACCGGCGGTCAGGTCGCCGTTGATCTGCTGGTCGACACCGTAATAGATCCGCGACTCCGCTGTGCCATCCGCACCGGCACCCAGAAGGCTCCCGCTGGTGGTTTCGGCCTCGGAGGCAGCGTAGGACTTCAGGATGCCCTTGACGGTGATGTCGTTGAAGGCGTCGATCACGGCGTTCTGGCCGATGTCGATCAGGCTGGTGTTGACCACCGTTGCATAGGCCTCGGCTCCGGCGATGGAGATGCTGCCGCCACCGCCGCCATCCGCATTGGCGACCGCGTTCGCGTCGCCGTCGGTGCGGATCGTGATGTCGTCGGCCTTCAGGTGCCCGTTGGCCGCCATGGTGAAGTTCGTTCTGGCCACCTGTGCGGCGTAGGTCTTGCCGCGCTGGTTGCTCCACCCGAGGCTGCCGCCCGAACCGCCGGCCGAGGAGTTCACGATGCCATCCGCGGAATCCGGCAGTGCAAAGCCCGCCGCACCGCCCACACCGTCGAACACGCCCGACAGGCTGTTCGAGGTGAGGTCGAAGACCAGCGTCTGGTTGGACCCGGTCCCCGTGGATTGCAGGTCGATACCTTCACGCACGAACCGGTGCGAGCCACCCTCGGTGTTTCCGCTGAGGTAGAGGTTGACGATGTTCGTGCCCGCCGCATCGGTCGCCAGCTTGTAGCCGTTGGCGTCCTTTTCGACCACGTAGTACGACTGCCCCGGGTTCAGGTCGCCGACCGGGCTTTCTCCGACGCCGATCAGCGAATGGCCTTCGAAACCGAAGCCGGTGTCGGCATTGTCGGAACGGTAGGGCAGATTGATGATCTCGACCGGATCGTAATCGAAGACGCCGGGATCGGGGTCCAGATCGCGACCGATGGCGTCCTCCGGATTGGCAGCCAGCCGGATGAAGTTGGCATCGGGCTGGTAGGCCGCACCGAGCGGCGTGCCGCCGATCGCCGCGCCGCCGTTGACGACATAGTAGGTCTGACCGCTGTTCAGGCCCGGGATCTCGTAGCCGTCCAGCGCGGTATAGATCACCGCGTCGCCGTTCGAGAAACCGTGGCCGGGCAGGAAGATGCGCCCGACGTTCGAGCCGTCCTGCGTGCTGCTGAACTCGTTGACCTCAGTGTTCTCGTTATCGAGCGTGACGATGGCATCCACGAAGGTCGACACGAAGATGCGCGGCTCTGCCGGGCGATAGGTCACCACGTCGCCGTTGTTGAACGGCGTGGAGGTGTCGAGGATCTTGTCGTCGACTGCGTCCACGATGGCGCGGGTAAAGCTGTCCTCGACCTCGGTGAAGCCGATGGTCTGAAGCTTGATCGTGTTCTCGTCGACGACCTTCACCTGGTACTTCGAACCGTTCGACAGCCCGGTGATGGGCGTGCCGCCGTTCGAGTTGTAGATCACCTGGTCGCCGTCTTCGAAGGCGTGGTTGGCAATGGTGATCGTGTCGCGGTTCACCGTGACGTTGCCCTGCGCGAACCTGGTGCCAAGCTGGATCTGCGTATCGTCGAAGACGACGACGGTATAGTCCTTGCCCGAGGTCAGGCCGCCGCCGGTCGTCCCGCTGTAGGTGATCGTCGCGCCGTCGTTCAGCTTGTGGAAGTTGCCGAAGTTGATGGTGTCGTTGGCCGCGCTGGAGTTCAGCACGGTGCCGTCCGAGATGTCGCTGCCTTCGCCGCCCTGCTCGGCCACCAGCTCGATCAGGTTGCCGGCCTCGACGTGGTCCGTCGCGCCTACGGTAAAGTTCACCACGCCCGTGGCCGCCGCAGCGGTGCCGACGGAGGCCGAGCTGACGAACCCGCCAAACCCGTTGGTGCTGCCGCTCGCGTCCGCGTCGGCCAGCAGGAAGGCCTTGCCGTTGATGTTGTTGGCCACGTTCATCGTGCTGCCGCTGCCGCCGAACGTCGCGTTGATGGTGTGGTTGGTGGTGGCATTGGCCTGCCCCTCGGCAAAGTCGCCGAAAATCGATCCGCCGCCCGAGGACATGGTCGAGGTCGCCGCAGACAGCGCCGCAGCGTCGAAGTTGATGTCGGAGGCCGCAGCCGCGGTGCCGTCGCCCACATCGCCGAGGAAGGACACGTTGGTCGTCCCGGTCGCCTTGATGTCGGCGGTGATGTCCGCGACCCGCGCAAAGCCGCCGAATCCGCCGGTGGAGCCCGCGCCGTAGGCCTCGTTGGAATGCCGCGCGGCGACGTTGATGTCACCGCTGGTGGAGGTCAGCGACATGTTCTCTGCCACGGTCACATCGACCAGCGAGTTGTTGTCCACGTCGATGACGGTGTGATCCACCGCGGCCAGCAGCGCGACGCCGGTTCCCTCGGCATTGCCGAAGGCGCCGTACCCGTCCGAGAACCGAAGGAACTCGTCGTTCACCTCGTCGTAGTTCAGGAGGCCCAGGACGGTCACGCTTTGCCCGGCATGGATGGAACCGCCCTGCCCCGTGGTCATAACCACGTCCGGGCTGAAGGTGGATTCGGTGTCCGAGACGTTGACCGACACGCCGCCGGTCAGTTGCACGGACGTGGCGGAGGCGTCGGTCTTGCCCAACAGCTTGCCCTGCATGTGGAAGACGGTGGCCGCATCGACGTCCACACCGCTGCCGATATGCCCCTTCACCGCCGCGTTGTTGATGGCGCTGGTGTCGGTGTCGATGCCGGAGCCGAGGCCCGACACCGACGTGGCGGACGTCAGGGCCGTCACGTTCGAGGTCAGTGCCGCGTCGAGGTCGATGCCGCCGGAGGTGGTGGTGATCGAGGTGGTGCCCGGCGTGGCGTCGCCGTTGGCCGCACCAATACGGACGGAGGCACCGCCGTTGTCGACCACCTGCACGTCCAGCAGGGCCACGTCCACGAGACCGGCGACGCCGGTGTTCAGCGCGGCGGCCTCTGCGGTGTGAAGGCCGCGGGCCTCCATGTCGATGCTGTCCGCCGAGATGATGCCGTTCTTGCCGATCCACGCGTCGGTGTCCGCGTCGAGGTCGGTCCGGATCGTGGCGCTGCCAACGGAGACCGCCCCGGCAAACCCGGTGTTCTTCGACTGCGGACGGGCGGTGACGGTGTTGTCCGCGAGCATATGCAGTGTGCCGTCAAGCGTCAGGTCGGTGTCGTCGCCGATATATACCGCCCCGTCATGCGCGTTGCGTGCCGTGATGGTCGAGACCGAAACCGCGACAAGGCCTGCCGCGCTGAAGTTCGACGCGTCGGCCTCTACCGTCGTGCTGGACACGGCATCGAGGGTCACGTTGTTCGCCGTCACGTCGGAGTTGGACCCGACATAGGCCCGCGTAGCGGATTCCTGGCTGGCAGGATCCTTCTGGCCCACGACCGCGATCACGGTCATGTCGTTCACGTCCACGAGACCCGCGCCGCCCACAGATGCAATGGATGCGCTGGCCATGGGAACAAGCTGGTTGGCGTTGTCGAGGACCTTGGTGGTGGCCACACCTGTCAGGTTGTGGGCGCCGAGGTTGACCGTCGAATGGTCGCCGACGAAGGTTTCGGTGATCCGCGCCGCGTAGGCTTCGGAGGTCAGCACGGCCACGTCCACCGCACCGCTGACGGAGGTGCTGGCGACTTCGGACAGCGCCTGGGCGGCGACCTCGGTCGCGGTCAGGTTCACGTCGCCCGCCGTGAGGTCGGTATAGCGACCGACGTAGGCGCGGGTCTTGCCTTCCATCGCAGCGACGGAGGTGGCCAGCGATACGCCGACGATGCCCGCAGCGGCAAAGCCCCTCGTCTCCGCATCGGCAATGGTCGAACCGAGTGCCACGGCATCCACCGTACCGCGCGACACGCCATCCTGGCCCAGCACCCTGACCACCACGTCCGTTGTCTCGGTCGCGTCGTCATTGCGGCCAACGTAGGCCTCCACGTCGTTCGAGGTGATCGCCGTGGGCTTCAGCCCGTTCACGGCCACGCCGCCGGTGACGCCGACACTCAGGAGCTCGGCATCCGCCTTCGCGTCGCCATCCGCCAGCAGGTTGAGGTCGCTGACGTGTAGCTCGATGCCGTTGCCCGCATAGGCGCGCGTCTTGCCGCCTGCGATGGCGGTCGGCTCGAAGTTCCCGATCTGCACAAGACCGCCAGCCGAGACGGAATCCGTCCGGGAAATGGCGTCGATGTCGCCAAGGGCGGTCACATTCATGGAATCCACGCCGCCGGTGACGGCGACGACCGCCCCCGGAGCGCCGCCCGCTGCCACGTCGTCGGGCGCACCCACGAAGGCTTCGATGATGCTGCTGACGGTTGCGGTGGGCTTCAGGCTCGTGCCTTCGCCGATGAAACCGATCCCGAAGCTGGAGGCGAGGGCAACGGCCTGGTTGATCGCCCTGTCATTCGGGACAAGGGCATTGCCGGCGGACACATCCAGCGAGCTGGCGGTCAGGTTGACACCGTCGCGCACGAAGGCGGAAGTCCGGCCACTGACGTTCGCGTCATTCTGGAACAGGTTCAGGCTGAGCCCGAGGCTCGCGCTGAGGGAGTCGATGTCGGACACCGCCCGCATGTCGCTGTCGGCAGAGACACTGACGGCGCCGCCGGTGATGTCCACATCGGTCTGCACGTCCGATGCCACCAAGGCACGACCCGCGCCGATGAACGCTTCGACCGTTCCGTTGACCGTCGCGACCGACTTGATGTCGGTGACGGAGGCCAGCAGCCCGAGCGACAGGCTGGCGCTGCGCGCATAGGCGCCCATGCCGTATTCGTGCCCGCCGTAGTTCTCGGCGGCCCCGACCTGCGTGAAGGGCGTGTCGGCGAGGATCGTCAGGCTGTCGGCCTCAAGGTCGACGCCCTGCCCGACATAGGCCCGCACAGCACCCGAGATCGTCGCGCGCTGGTCGAACAGCGAGATGGCGATGGAGGAGGCGGTCAGGTTGCCGATGGTCGGCGCCGCATACATGTTGCCGATGGCGGTGATCGTCACGGCACCGTCGATGTCGACGATGCCGATGTTGCTCGACGGGGTGGCGTTGTAGGCCGAGCCCACATGCGCATCGACCGTGCCGCTCACCGTGGCGTTCGCCGTGATGTCGGTGAAGGCGACGACACCCGAGAGCGTCACACCGAGCGTCGTGGAGGTCGCGTCGTAGTCGCCCTGCGCATGCACCGCGAGCGAGGCTGCGTTCAGCGTGCCGCCCTGCCCGACGAAGGCGCGCGTGGTGCCCGCCACGTCCGTCGTGGTGTCGAAGATGCTGATCGCGGCAAGCCCGCCGAGGTTCGCGGTAAAGCCAAGGTCACCGAAACCGGCGGTGGCGTTCATGTCGGACCATGCGTCTATGGTGACCGCCCCCGTGATGTCGACAACACCCGCACCGCCCGTTACCGGCCCGTCGAAGGGCGCGCCGAGATAGGCGGAAACCTCGCCCGTCACAGTCGCCTCGCCTTCGAGGTAGGACACCGACGCAAGGCCTGCGAGGCTCGCGAGGATCGTATGCGTCGTGGCATTGTACTGGATCGCGTCCAGCGCCGAGTTCCCGGCATTGATGTCGAGGGTCGCCGCACTCATCGCCACGCCGTCCCGGACGTAGGCACGAGTCGCACCGCTGACTTCGGCCTTGGGCCGCGCGGCGCTGACCGTCAGGCCGAAGCTGGCGCCGACCAGCACGGTATCCGCGGCCGCGTCCATGGTGGCATCCGCTGCCACGACGACGGCACCGTCGCCCACATCGGCCCCGGTGGGCGTGATCGTCACCTGCGGAGCGGCGGTCAGGCTGGAGCCCGTGTCGTTCTGCGCGCCGATGAAGGCCTCGACCTCACCGCTGACGAGCGCCGAGGATTGCAGCACGCTGATCGAGGCAAAGCCCGAAATCGTGCCGGAGCGGACCTTGGCGGTCGCGTCCATGACATCGCCGTCCGCCGTCACGTCCAGGCGGTCCGCGTCGAGCACGGTGGTTTCGCCCACGTAGGCGCGCACGGCTCCGGAGACATCCGCCGTCGGCACCAGCACGTTGACCGAGATGCCGAAGGAGGCACCGATGCCCTCCGCCTCGGCGTTGGCCGTCTGGCTGCCGTTCGCGTCGATGAAGGCCCGGCCATTGCCATTGGCACCCTGCGTAAGCGTGATGGAGGTGACACTGTTCGCGGTGGGCGTGGCGCCTGCCATGGTGCCGGTGAAGGCCTCCGTCCGACTGTCGATAGTCGCATCCGCGATAGTCACATTCACCGAGAGCGCGCCGCCGATGGCGTAGAACTCGTTCAGCGAATTGGCTGCGTCGTTAGACGTTGCGATCACGTCCAGCGCACCGGCCACGACCTGCGTGCCCTCGCCCACATAGGCCAGCGTATCGCCGACCACGCTGGCCACCGACTTCGTCACCGTGGCACCGGCGAGCAGGCCGAAACCGCCCGCAACGCTGTCCGCCGTCGCCTCGTAGGCAGAGGTCGCCTCGACGTTCAGCTTGTGGCCGCCGATGTTCAGGACCGTCGCCGCAGGCGCCGTGCCCGCCGTCCCGGTCAGGGCCGAGGGGTCGAACCTGACGGTGCCGATGTCCTGCCGCTGCAGGCTCTGGACGCCGCTGCCCGCGCTGCTCAGGTCGATGAAGGTGCCGCGCTGAAGGTAGAAGTCCTCCGGCAGGTCCAGCGTGATGTCGATGATCACGTCATCGCTGGTCGAACGATGCAGGATGTGTTCCGCACCGCCGCCGGCCGAGGTCAGGTTCACGATGTCCAGATCCGGATCGAAGAGCACATCCGGCTCGCCCGTCCGCTGGATCGCATGGCCGAAGCCGGAACCGCCCGACGTCAGATCCACCCCGATGCCGTTGTTGGCATTCGCCAGCGAATCCGCGAGGCGGATCAGCCCGCTGCCCATGTCGATGACGTAGTAGGTGCCGCCGTCGCTCAACCCGTCGATCAGGCTGCCGGAGCCCTTGACGTAGGTGACTTCCTCGCCGGTGGTGAAAGCGGTTGCGGGTGTGCCCACGTTGATCGTGTCGTTGGTCGTGTCGACATAGCCGTCCAGGTCGTTCACGAGCCGGATGGTGCCGTCCTCGCCCGCGATCACGGTGTAGAACGCGCCGTCCACCAGCCCGCCGATGGCGGCATTGCCGTTGCTGTCGTACTGAACGACCTCGCCGGTGAAGAAGGGCGACGCTGGGTCGCCGACGAAGATGGTGTCGCCGCCGGTGTTCACCGCGGCACCCGTCGGGGCCAGCGCCGCCAGCTTCACCGTCCCGTCGTCGATGGCCTGCACGAGGTACGTGCCGCCGTTCACCAGCCCGCCGATGGCGCTGCCGGTGGTGGTGTAGACCACGGTTTCCCCGGTCTCGAACGCGATGCCGCCGGTATCGAGGGTCAGCGAATCCTCGGTATCGTCCGTATCCACGCCGGTGATCCCTGCCACCGTGTCACGGGTGAAGGTGTGGTTGCCGCCGGTTCCGGTCGAGGTCAGGTCCACCACCTCGCGGGCCAGGAAATCCTGATCCTCCGTCACGGTAATGGGGTCGAAGTTGATGTCCGCCTCGCTCGGGTTCACCCGCTCGATGGTGTGCGTGCCCGCACCCCCGGTGGAGGTCAGGTCGATCACGTTACCGTTCGGCGCGTCCATCAGCTGGATGCGGCCTCCCGACAGGACGTTCACGTAATAGGTGGTGTTGTCGGTCAGCCCGCCGATGACATCGTTGCCGTTGGCCTGGTAGCGCACCTCGTCGTTGGTCACGAGCGGCTCTGACTGATCGCCCACGCGAATGGTGTTGTCGCCGAGGTTCACAAGGCTCTCGCCGGTCCGCAGCGCGGCAAGCTGGATGGTCCCGGTCTCACCTGCCAGCACGTAGTACTGCTGGCCGCTCACCAGCCCGCCGATGGCGGTGCCACCGTTGGAACTGTAAGTGACAATCTCGCCATCCACGAAGGACACATCCTGGCCGGGCAGCGAAATGCGGTCCAGCCGCGTGTCCACAAGCGTGCCAGGTGCCACCTGACCGCCGACATAGGCCTCGGTCACGCGGTTCACCTGCGCGTCCATGATGGTGATCGCGCCGCCGATGCCGCCGACCGCGATGGCGTCGCCTTCCGGCAGGCCCTTGGCCACGCTGTCCGCCGTGACGTCCAGCGCCCCGTCCGCGGTGATCTGGGTGTTTCCATCGACCACGGCGCGTGTCGCGCCCTCGACGATGCCAGTGGAGACAAGCGCGGAGATCGCCAGCCCCACGGGCGACACCGCCACGCCGATGATCTCTGCCCGCGCCCAGTCGATGCTGTCCGCATCCACGTCCACGGTCGATCCAACGCCCTGCGCCGTCAGCTGCGATCCGCGCACGCGCGCGGTCACGTCGGTCTCCAGTTGCGAAACAGCCTCGCCCCCCGCACCGGCGCCGCCCAGCACGCCGTTGACGCTGACCATGCTGACCTCGGTGACGATGTCGCCGTCCTCATGGGTCGCGTCGGCATCGACGAGGATGTTGCCCGCCTCCGCCGTCACGGTGCTGTCGTCGATCGCCGCAAGCACCTGTGTCGCGATCAGATTCTTGCCGATGGCGACACTGATCGCAAAACCGACAAGGCCAAGGCTGACCGCGGCGGAACCGACCTGGGCGTTGGCCTCCAGCACATCATGCGCCTCGACCGTCACCGCGCCGTTGGCGGTCACGTTGGACGCCGCCTCGATGGTGGAGGACACTTCGCGTGTGACCGTGTTGATGCCTGACGCCCCCGCACCGGCGGCCGCCAGCGAGGCAAAGGCCACCGACGCCGAGAAGGCGAAGGCGATGGGCTGGGTGTCCAGTTGGCTCGACGTCTGCGCGGTGACGGTCACGGGACCGCCGTTTGAGTCGACGCGCGAATTCTGAACCCGGGCGATGGTCGATCCGGCCAGCGTGTTGGTCGCGACGGCAGCGGACACAGAGACCGCCAGACCGACGTAACCGCCAGACACTGCGATGGAAATCGCACGCGAGATCGCCGTCATCATGACCGAATCCTCGGCCGAGACGTTGACCGCGCCGCTGGCCGTGACCGCCTGGCCGTCTGCGGTGTCCGCGTTGTCGATCACCGCTTCGACAACCTGCGCGATGGTGTTGTGGACCACGCCCGCCGCCAGCGCGATGCTGCCGCCGAAGGTTCCGCCCGCAGCCGAAAGCGCGATGCCCGTCGCCTCGAGGTCGGAGGAGGTGGAGGACGACGCCAGAACGTCGACATTGCCGTTGCCGGCGACCACGTTGCTGTCGTCGATCTCTGCGCGGACGGTGCCTTCGATCTCGGTCTCTGCCACAATCACCGTGGCAGAGATCGACAGCGCCACAGAGCCGCCGGAGGCCGCCAGCGTGACGCCAAGCGCGTCCACGTCGATCCCGGACTGGTCCTGCGCGTCGAGGATCACCGCACCGTCCAGCGCCCGCACGTCGGAGCCGCCGAAGATCGACGCCTCGACCAGGCTGCCCGCGTTGACCCGCGTCACGACGCCGGTGCCCGCGCCGGAAATACCGACCGCACCGCCGGAGACTGCTACGCCGATGCCGTAGCCTTCCACGTCGATGGTGCCCGATGCGAGGGCCGTCAGTGTCACGTCGCCGCCTGTGGTGCGCACGTCGGACCCGCCGATGTGCGCCTTGACGGCGGTGTCGTAGTTGACCTCCACAAGGGTCACGGCAACAGAGACCGCACCGCCGCCCGCGCCGACGCCCACGGCCATTGCCGCTGCGGCGGTGGCGTTGGTGATGGTGGAGGCGTCCTCGGCGTTGATCGTCACGCCGGTATCCGCATCCACGTCGGGCGAGTCGATGATCGACGCCTCGACTGTGTTCGACATGGACGAGACGGACTTCGCCCCTGCCCCGGCCCCGGCAATGCCCACGTAGCCACCCGCAACGGAAATCGCCGCCGCCACGGCTGTCGCGTCGATGGTGTTCTCATTGCGCGCGTCGACCGTGATCTGACCCGCCGCATCCACGTCGGATCCCTGGATGGTGGCGAGCGTCGTGCCGGTCAGTTCGTTGGTCGTGACCGTCGCCGCGATGGCGAGGCTGATGGACGCCCCGCCGCTGCCCGCTACGCCGACCGATGCCGCCACCAGCGTGGCGCTGATGGAATTGGTGTCGTCGGCTTCGACCGTCACGCCGCCAGCCGTCGTTGTGACGTTGCTGCCGCGGATCGACGCCTCGCCGCCGCCACCGATGAAGTTGTCCGCCACGGCGCCCGCACCCGCCGCCGAAAGGCTGAACGAGCCGGAGACCGAGATCGACACGGAGACCGCCGCGCTGACGGCGGTGATCGACCCGTCGCGCAGCGAGGTGACGGAGACGCTGGTCGCATCCACGTCGCTGGCGTCGATGCTGGCCAGCGTGACGGTGGAAATCGAGTTCGTGGCGATGGGCACCGCGATGGAGATGGAGATCGCGGCGGTCGAGCTGCCCGAGATGGACGCCGCGACGGAGGCGACTTCCGCCTCGATGGACGAGCTGTCGGTGGCCGAGACGGTGACCGCGCCCGCCGCATCCACGTCGCTGCCGTTCTCGATCAGCGCCTTGACGCTGTTCGTCATGGTGTTGGTAGCGCTGGCCCCGGCCCCGGCACCGGCGGCACCGAAGCTGCCCGACGCCGACACCGACAGGCTGGCCGCCACGGCGGTCGCATCGATTGTATTGTTCGCAGTAGCCGCCACGTTGACGCCACCGCCAAGGGCATCCACATCGGATCCGGAGATCCGCGCCACCAGCGCGCCGGAAAGGGTGTTCTCTGCCAGCGTGACGGCCACGGCCCCCGCGACGGAGGCCGAGCCGCCGACCGCGACGGCTGCCGCGCCCGATACGATGGTCGCCGTGATCGTCGACGTATCCGAAGCGGTGACGCCGATTGCACCGGACGCCTGCACCTGAGGCGCGTTCAGGATCTCGGCGCCGAAGGTGTTGGTGATGGTGTTGCTGACATCGACACCCGCGCCTGCACCGGACACCGCGACGCTGCCGCTGCCCGATACGCTGATTGCCGCCGCGACACCGGTCGCGGTGATCGACTTGGTGCTGACGGCATCCAGTGTGACGCCGCCGCCTTGCGCCACGACGCTTGCCGTATCGATGGCTGCGCGGCCGGTACCGCCTATCACGTTCTCGCTCAGCGCCACTGCAACCGAAAGGCTGCCCGCCACGCCGCCGCTGCTCAGGGAGACGGAGACCGAGGCCGCGATCACGTCCGCGTTGATCTGTGCGCTGTCGGTCAGGCCGATGCCCACCGCGCCGCCCGCCGTCACGCCGCTGTCGGAGACGATGGCGTCGGTGCTGCCGAGAATGGTGTTGTTCGCCTGTGCCAGCGCCAGCGCCGCTGCAAGCGACACGCTGCCGCTGGTCGCGCTGACCGCGATGGCCACCCCGACGGAGGTCGCGTCGATCTGGCTGCTGTTGGTGGCGTCCACCGTCACTGCGCCGCCGGTTGTCATTACCGGGGTGTCGTCGATGCCCGCAAGGACGACGCTGGAAATCTCGTTCGTGGCCAGCGCGATGGCCGCCGACATGGCGAGCGACACCGTGCCGGACCCTGCCGAGACGGAGGCTGTCGCGGCCACCAGCGTGGCGTTGATCGTGCTGCCGCTGACCGCGTCGATGTCGAGCCCGCCGCCGATGCTGGCAATGTCCGCGCCGAAAATGCCCGCGGTGGTCGATCCGCCGATGGTGTTCTGCGCCTGCGCGACACCGAAGGCGCCGGCAAACGACACGGTGCCCGACCCGATGGATACCGCAACGGCCGCGGCGACCTGCACCGCGTCGATGGCCTTGGTCGAGTCCGCCTTGATCGTCACCGCACCGCCCGCGTCGATCCCGGACGAGACGACATGCGCCGCCACCGTGTTCGAGATGCTGTTGTCCGCAAGGGACACCGCGGCGGACAGCGTGATATTGGCTGAGCCGGAACCGCCCAGGTCGGCCGAAATTGCCGCCGTGACGACGGTCGCCGTGACGCTGGCCGCGTCCGTTGCAGTGATGTCCAGCGCACCGTCCACGATGGCGTCGGACGCGCCCAGAACGCCGGCCTCGACCGTGTTGCTGATGCTGTTGTCGGCGTTGGCACCGGCACCCGCCCCGCTCAGTGACACGCTGCCGCCGCCGGTGCTGACCCCGAGCGAGGCCGCAACGGCGGTTGCCGTGATCGACCCGTCGGAAGAAGCGTCGAGCCGCATCGCACCGCCCGTGGACCGGACTTCGGAGCCGCCCTCGATCACCGCGCGCGTGGTGTTCTGGATGACGTTCTGCGCGTCGCTCACCGCAACGGTCAGGGAGGCGGATGCGCCGCTGCCGCCGCCCACGGAAACCGACGCTGCCACCGCCACCAGCGTGGCGGAAATCTCGGTCGAATCCACGGTGTCGAGCGTGACATCGCCTGTGGCCGTCACGTCGGCATTGCGGATCACCGCCAACACGGAATTGGTCGTTTCGTTGTAGGATCGGGAGCCCGCCCCGGTCAGGGAGGCCGACGCCCCGCTGCCGCTGCCAAGGCTGACACCGACCGACGCCGCGGTGACGATCGCGGTGATGACCTTCTCGGACGACGCATCCATGTCGACCGCGCCGCTCAGTGTCGCATCGACGGAGTCGATCAGCGCTTCGGTCGTGGAGGTGATGGTGTTGTCGGCGACCGACACGTTCACCGCGCCCGAGACGGACACGCTGCTGCTCGACGACGAGACGGCCAGGCCAACCGATGTCGCATCCGCCGTGATGTTGCCGCTGTCCGTGGCGCTGACCGTCAGGTCGCCCGCCACGACGGAGTCCGAGTCTCCCCCGGCCGTGTCGGTCACGAGGGCGCGGGTCTCCAGGTTGATGTCGTTGAGGGAGACCGCGACGTTAGCGCTCACACCGACCGATGCACCGCTCTGGGAGGTCGAAACGCTCAGCGAGACGCCGAAGGCCGTGGAGTCGATGGAGGCGGTGTTGTCCGCGGTGATCGACACGTCCTGCGTGCCGGCGTTGATCGAGGTATCTTCGGATTCCGCAATGGCGGATGCCGTCACGTCGTTCAGCGTGACCGCGATCCCGAGGCCGACGCCCACCTTGGCACCGGTGCCGCTGCCCACGTTCAGCGCAATGCCGAGAGAGCCGGTGGTCGCGTCGATGCGCCCCGCCTCGGCCGCGTTGATCGTGACCGGACCGGTGGCGGTGATGCTGCTCTGCCGGACGGAGGCCAGCACGGAGGACGTGACCTCGTTGCCGGAACCCGACCCGGCGCCGGACAGGGACAGCGTGCCGCTGCCGGACGACAGCGATCCCGAGACGGCAAAGGTGAAGGCGTCGATCTCGGAGGTCGACAGCGCCTCGGTCGTGAAGGCGGCGGAGGTGACGGTGGCGGCGTGCACCTCTGCCGTGGTGGTCTTGGTGATGTGGTTCACGGCCATGGCCGCACCGATGGCAACCGCGCCCGCATTGTTGCCGCTGCTGGCGGTGGAGACGGCCAGCGCACCCGCACCGGCATCGGCGTTGATCTTCGCGTTATCGAGCGCGTTGACGGAAACCGCACCGCCCGCTGCACTCACCACCTGCACGCCCGAGGGGTTCGAGATGCTGGCGATGGTGGTCGCGTCTATGTAGTTGCCGGACCCGGAGCCCGCGCCACCGAAAGCGGTGGAGCTGTTCGAGACGGAAGCCGACCCGGCGATGGTCAGCGTATCGACCTCGGCGTTGTTGATCGCGTCCATGTCCACGCTGGCCGCCGTGATCGGCGTGTCCGTCACCGTGGCCCGGATGGTCTGCGTGATATCGTTCACCGCGACGGACGCCCCGACGGAGCCCGCCGTGGTCCCCCCTTGCGACTGGCCGGTGCTGAGTGCAAAGGCCACACCGCCGGAGTCGGAGGTGATGTCGGAGCTGTCCTCTGCCTGGATGCTGAGCGCGCCGGTGGTGGCGATCTCGCTGTCGGCACCCACCTCTGCCAGTACCTCGTTGTCCACGAGGTTCACCGTCACCGCACCGGCCCCGGCGAACTTGATGTCGCCGCCGCTGGAGCTTTGCTGGTTCGACGACCCGGTGTCCACGACACCCGCAATCGCGATCACCAGCGTGTCGATGTCGGTCGCGCCATGTGCGTCGAGCGTGACGCCGCCGCCCTTCGACCGCAGCGTGTTGTCGCCAAGCGCGGTGCCCCAGACGGACTGGTCGGAATCGATCACCGCGACGGATCCGGTCAGGCCCACATCGCCGTTCAGCGCGAAGGTGCCGCCGCCGGCATCCTGGCCGATGGTGGTCTGGTCCGTGCCGCGAATGGTGATGCCCTGCAGGGCGTGCGCTTCGAGGTTGTTGGCCGCCGCGTCGGCATTCACGTCCACGTCGTCGCCCAGCACAGCCTTCGTCTCGCCTTTCAGGACGGCGATGGTCACGGCCCCTGCGATGCCGATGGTCGTACTGCTGCCGCCACCCGACTGGCTGCTGCCACCGCCGCCGCCGTTCGAGCCACTGTTGTCCGACCCGAGGGAGGCCGACGCCGCGATGGCAAGCTGGTAGAGGGCGTCGTAGCTGGAGGCCGTGACGGCCAGGCCGCGCACCGTCTCTGTCACCGGATCGCCGTTGCTGTCGAAAGTGTCCCCTGCGATCTCGACACCGCTGGCCCCGTTGCCGCGCGCCACTATGTCGGTGCCGTTGCCGATGATCGCCTGCGTGTCATCAAGGTCGACCAGCACGTCGACGGAGATGCCGACCGCCGAACCGCTCAGGCTGCCGCCGCCCGATCCTGCATAGCTGTCCGCGATGGTCTTCGACCGCGCCTGCACCACGACGCTGCCGTCCGCCGCAACGGAGGCTGCACCGTCCGCCGCGTCGAGCGCGTTGTTGATCCGGGCCTGGGTATCCGTGATGTTGACCAGAACGTTTGCGCCACCCGCGCCTGAGGTGCTGTCGCCCGCGCCGACGTTCACCGCGAGCTGGAAGAAGTCCTCGACGGACTGCGCTTCCACGATGATGTTGCCACCGGCCTGCAGCGTCGTGGGTGTCCCCAACGGATCGCCGCCTTCGATGATCGCAAGCGTCGTCGCCTCGTGCACCGTCACGTCGAGACCCACGCCGACACCGGAGCCGCTGGTGGAGAAGCCGAGAGGCCCGGCGGAATCGGTCACGCGCGTCTCGGACTCGGCACGGACCGAGATGTCGCCGGTCGTGGCCGTGATGGTCGACCCTGCGCCGACGATGGCGCGCGTGTCGGGTGTGAATACGTTGATGACCGCCGATCCGGCACCCGCATCGGAACCGCTGCCTTGCTGGTCGCCGCCGCCGGAGGCGATGGAGGCCCCGATGGCAAGGCCGGTCACGAAGAGTCCGGTCTCGATCTCGCCGATGCCGAGCGCCTCGGGCAGCACGTCGGGGATCACGATTTCCATCGGGACGATCTCGCTGTCGGCCAGCATGCTGACCGAGCCCTGAGCCGTCACCGTGGCACCCGCGCCGATGCTCACATCCGTGTCGATGGGCACGATATTGACCGCCACGGCCGCACCGACGCTGGTGCCGCCATCGCTGCCCGACCCGCCGCCACCGCCGCCGTTGCTGTTGCTCAGCAGGAGCGATGCGCCGCCCGCGATGTTCTGGACGCCGACGCTTTGCCGCGCGGTCATATCCACATCGCCGCTGACCGCGGTCACGGTGGCGCCATCCGCGATGGAGGCGTCCGTGTCGCTTTCGTAGTAGTTGACGCCAGCCGCACCCGCGATGGCGAGCCCGCCGTTGGTGTTGGTGCCGCCGCCGCCCTGGTTCTGCTGCTGGTTCGACTTCTGCTTGACGCCCGCACCGGCCAGCGCGACCGTCTGCATCTCGTTCGTCTCGCCGTCGGAGGTCCCGGCCTCCACGGTCAGAGAGCCGGTGGAGATGGTGCCCGCGGCGACCGTGGCCTTCGCCTTCAGCACGGCGACGTTCACCGCGACCGCGGCGCCCACACCTGTCTGGCCGTCGGAGGTGTTGAGTGCCAGCCCGGTGGCGATGGACGACGCATCCGCATCGTTCAGCGCCCGGACCGTCATGTCGCCGGTCGCGTTTATGGTCACGTCCTCGACCACGGCCTCCGCGTCGGAGACGATCACCGTCGCCGCGATGGCACCTGCCACCTGCACCGCTCCGCCGGTGGTCTGCTGGGTCGACTGCTGGCCGTTGCCGCCCTGCCCGCCCGGATTGGTCGTCTGGGTGGCCGCAGTGTTGTTGCCGCTCTGGACCTGAGAGCCGGGCTGCGGGTCGTTCAGCGTCGCGCCCGACTGCTGGTTCGCCGCGCCGGTGGCACTGGCCGATTGTTCGTTCGCCGTGGTGCCGTCGCCGTTCGACTGCTTCTTCTTCGCCCCCTGAGAGCTGCCCTGCGAGACGGTGAGCGCGGTGGTGACGCTGGTGGCAGAGACGGTCACATCGTCCGCCGTGGGCCCGGTGGCCGAGACATCGCGGCCAAGCAATGCCCGCGTGTCGTCCTCTGCCCAGGCCATGCCAAGCGCGATGCCCACGCCGGTATTGCCCTTGGTGTCGGCGTCGGCCTCTGTCAGCAGGTCGAGCGTATGCGCCGCCGTGACCGAGAGGTTGCCGTCCACCGACAGGCCGGTGGCCCCCGCGGGTACCGTCGCCTCGGTGTCGTTGAGAGAGACCATCAGCGCGAGGGACCCGCCGACGGAGGTGCCGTCTGTCGCCGTCGTCACGCTGCCCGCCTTGGCCTGTGTGGCCGCGACGTGATCGCTTGTTGCCGAAACCGAGAGGTCGCCGAAGTCCGCGAGGGTCGCACCGCCCGCGACGGAGGCCAGGACGTCATGCTCGGACACGCCGATGGCAAAGGACAGGCCCAGTCCCAGCGACTTGCCGGCGGTGTCCTTGGCCGACAGGGCGCGCGTCAGGGTGTAGGTTGCGGCCTTCGCCTCGACCGTGCTGGCGCCACCGCCCGTGACTGTCAGTTGCGCCGTCTCGCCATACAGCGCCGAGGTTTCGCCAAGCGCCACGTTCACCGCGACGGAGCCCGCGACGCTGGTCTTGCCGCCCGATGCGCCGGACACCGAAGTGGCGCCGTTGCTGTGCGCCGCCTCCGTCAGCTTGTGCGCGTCGCCCGACGCGGCAGAAGTCAGCTCGATGGCCTCGCCCTTCATCGCGTCGTCGCGGCTGGCGGCCAGCTTCAGCCGTCCGTCCGCCTCGACAATGGCAAAGTAGGTCTCACCGTCCGTCAGCCCGCCGATGGCGGCACCGTC
The DNA here is from genome assembly GCF_030126985.1 of Sagittula sp. MA-2. Taxonomy (GTDB): domain Bacteria; phylum Pseudomonadota; class Alphaproteobacteria; order Rhodobacterales; family Rhodobacteraceae; genus Sagittula. The sequence goes on from NZ_CP126145.1 coordinate 2,070,543, forward strand.
GGTGTCATAGACCACCGCTTCGCCCGTCTGGAGGCCGCCCGGATTGTCGAAGACGATCTCCACCCGTGTCTCGTCGGGGTCGAATTCAACCGGATCGGCGGTGGTGTTCTCCGGCGTCTGTGCCGTGCGCACCAGTTCATGGGCATCGCCCGCGCCCTGGTCCTTCAGGTCGATGGCCTTGCCTTTCTCCGCATCCGACTGGCTGGCGGCAAGCTGGATCGTGCCGTTGTCGCCGAGGATGACGTAGTAGTCCGTGCCGTCGGTCAACCCGTCGATGGCGGTGCCGCCCGCGCCCATGTTGTAGGTGACCTGCTCACCCGTGGTGAACGCCACCTCCGGCTCGCCCACGAAGATCGTGTCGGCGTCGGTATCCACGGCGGACAGTTCGCTGGCCTCGACCTTCACCTCGCGCGCCGCCATGACCGCCTGCACGTTGATCCCGTTGCCGGTGACTGACGCGTCGTTCATCAGGGCGATGTTGTCGATCTGTGCGACGTTCACCGCGATGGCCGCGCCGATGGTGGTGTCGTTCGATGTGTTGTTGCCCTGGCTCGCCTTCTTCTTGAGCGTGGCCTGCCCGTCCGCGCGGGCGTTGGCATCGTCATTGGCCTCGGACTTCACCGTGACGGCCCCGTCCGCCTCGACCGTGATCGGGGTGCCCGGCGCACCGGCCAGAACCGCGCGCGATTCCGTCTGCGCGATGTTGATGCCGATGGCGGCGGCGACGGTCAGCTGGCCGCTGTTGGTCTGCTGGCGGTTGCTGGGGCTGGTGGCGGTGTTGCCCGTGCCCGATGTGGCCGAGCGGTTGTTGGCCTCGGTCACCTGGTTGTCGGTCTGGCTCTGGACGCTGCCGCCGGATGTCTGCGCCTGACCTTGGGAGTTCGCCTGCTGGGACCCCACGGCAGAGGCGCGCGCGTCGCCCCGGCTGACGGTCACGGCGGCGGCGCTGACCAGCACCGCACCGCCCGCCGTCACCGAGCGGGACAATGTGGCAACCGCGCTGTCGAAGGTGATCGTCAGGGCCAGCGACGCGCCGATGGCGGCATTGGTCGCATCTGCGCTGCCGTTGGCGTCGGTGGAGGTGTCGGCATCAAGCGACGCCTTCACCGTCAGGTCGCCGAGGATGGTCAGTTCGGCACCGGAGGGCAGGTCCGCGCGCACGGCGTTCTGGGCCACGCTGATCCCGATGACCGGCGTCACCGCCGATCCGCCCGCCGCCTCTGCCCCGCCCTCGACGCTGGTGGTCATGGCGTGGGTGCCGTCGGCCTCGATGGTCAGGTTCTGCGCGCCGGTCAGCGCGGCATTCCCGCCCAGCGACGCCTCCGTCAGCATGTCGGAGACGTTGACGCCGATGGAGACGCCCACGCCGATGGTGTTGCCCGACTTGGTTGAGCTGGACCCGGTACCGCTGGTGCCGCTTGTCCCGCCGGAGGACGAGGACCCGGTCGACTGCGCCTTCTTCGCGTCGGTGGCTGCCCCTGCCACGACCGAGGATTCAGTCTTCGAGACGGATTTCACCACGACGTCGCCCGCGCCCGTGATGGCCACGACCGCGTCGTTCGACACGAGCGCGGAGGTCGACACACTTGGCAGGTTCAACGCGAAGGACCCCGCCACGCCGGTGGAGCCGCCGCTAGCGCCCGAGGTCGCCTTGGCGCCGAATGTGTGGGTGTCATCGTCGCCGCGCTCGAACATCAGCGCCTGAATCGTCAGGCCGCCGGCCGTCACATCCGCGTCGCCAAGCGTCGCGTCGATGTCGGCGGAGCCCCAGTTCAACGCCACGGCGGCGCCGATGTTGGTGCTGTTGGTACCGGAGGTGGGAATCGTCGTGGCGCTGCCGTCCGCTTCCGCCTGCGCGTCCATGTTGCCGCGCGCCGTGACCTCCACCGCGCCCGTGGTATTGACCACCGCGCCGTTGTCGATGCTGGCGATGACATCCATGTCGGCAATGTTGAGGCTGATCGCTGCGGCGACCGTCAGGCTGCTGCCGTTGTTCGACGCGTTCGCCTGGCCCTGCCCGGTGGACGCGGACGACGGGGTCGCCCCGCTGCTGGTCCGGGCCGCGCTCTGGCTTTGCGCCTGACCGGCCTGCGCGCCGGTCTGGTCGTTGACGTTCTGGCTGCTGTTGTCTTCCGGCGCGCCCGTGGCGCTGGCCTGGCTCTCGGTCGTGGAGGCAGAGGCGCCCTCTGCCGTCACCGACACGCCGCCGCCGGTGGAGGTCACGTCGCGCAGCAGTTGCGCCGTGACGTCATCTTCGGCCACGGTCAGTGCGAAGGAAATGCCCACGGCCGCGTCGGTGCCCTTCGTGTCGCCCTTCGCGATGGTCGTGGTGTCCGCCACATGGGTGGCCTTGGCGGTCAGATCGCCGCCGATGGTCAGCGCATCGCCGTCCTCGAACACGGCAGAGGTGTCGTTCATGGCGACGGAGATGCCCAGTACCGGCGTGGCGCCCGTGCCGCCGGTGGACTGCGCGCCGCCCTCGACATTGGTCAGCATCGAATAGGTGCCCGATGCCTCGACTGTCACGTCATCCGGGGACCCGGTGACGGTGTCCAGAAGCGCGCCCCCTTCATAGGTTGCCCGCGTGTTGTGATCCGTGATGTTCAGACCGAAGGAGAAGCCGACCCCGGTCTTGCCCGCCTCGGACTGCTGCGCGTTTGCGTCGACCCCGGCCATCGTCTCGGCCGTTGCCGAAACGGTCAGCGCGCCCACCGCGCCATCGCCGCCGGTGCTGTCCCGCAGGACCGCCGTCGAGGTATCCGCATGGGTTGCGTTGGTGTTCACCTCGGCGACGTTGATCGCCAGCGATCCTGCGATGCCGAGGTCGCCGTCGGACGCACCCGACGTGGAATCCGCTGCGGCGCGGCTGACTGTCTCTGCCAGCTGGTGCGACGTGCCGCTTCCGGCGGAGGTGATCTCGATCGCCTCGCCCTTCAGCGCGTTTTCACTGCTGGTCGCCAGCTTCAGGTCGCCTTCTTCGTCGATGATCGCGAAATAGGTTGTGCCATTGGTCAGGCCACCGATGTCAGTGTCGGTGCCGTTCGTCGTGTAGGTGACCGCGTCACCCGTCCGCAGGCTCGACTTCTCGCTGCTGTCGAGGCCGAACACGTCCGTCGTCGGATCGAAGGTCTTGGCGTCCTCGGTGCCCTTCTGAAGCTGGTGCTCGCCGGAGGCGGCGTTCAGCGACAGGTCGATGGTCACCGCCGGATCTGCGTTTGCGTCCGGCTCCGTCGCGGCCAGTTTCACCCGGCCATTTGTGTCTTCGACGATGTAATAGGTCTGGCCGCTGGTCAGGCCGCCGATGTCGTTACCGCCGCTGTTGTTCGTGTAGACCACCGCGTCGCCGGTGCTGAGCCCGTGGTCCTCACCCAGGAAGATCGTGTCGGCGTCCTCATCCAGCGCCTTGCCGGACTGGACGGTCAGCGGCACGTTGCGGGTTGCGACGCCGGAGCGGATCTCGATCCCGTCGCCGGTCAGCGTGGTGCCCGCGCCGGAGGATGCCAGCGTCGAGACATTGGAATAGGTCAGCGATGCTGCCGCACCTATGGAGCCACTCGTCCCCTTCGACGCGCTGCCATCGGCGTCGGCCAGGGCATCCACGTTCGACAGGGCGACAAGCGACAGGCCCTCATCTGCGGTGATCGACACGCCGTCCGCCGGAACCGTCACCGTGTCCACGTTCTGGATCGTCAGCGAGATTGCCGCCGCGACGGACATCTTGCCGCCACCCTGTCCCTCAGCCGACTGTGTGTCGGTGGTGCGCGGGCCGGAGCCGGTGCGGGCCGCTGCCTGATCGTCCGCGAACCCGGCCTGCTGCGAGGTGGTGTCATCCACGCCTTCAGGGCTGGAGCCGTCATCTTCCGCCGCACCTGCCGCCGACGCCTTGGCGTCAGTACGCGACCGGATCAGGCTGGTGGAGGTCAGCGCGATGGCGCCGCCGGTCGACGCCAGGTCGCGCAGAACGCGAACCATCGAGGTCTGTTCGTCGACCGTCAGGCCGAAGGACACGCCGACGGCTGTGCCGCCCTCCGCATTGCCTTCGCCGGTCGTCTCTGCGCCCGCGTCATGGGTGGCACTGAGGCCAATGTCACCGGCAAAGCTGACAGCGCCCGTACCGACACCGATTTCCGCCGCCGTGTCGCTGAACAGCATGGTGATCGCAGCCACCGGAACAAAGGCCGTGCCGGAGGCCCCGCCCGTTGCGCCGCTCTTGGCCACGGTCTCCACGTCCTGGTTGCTGGTCGCAGACAGGGTCAGGTCCGCGCCATTGGTGATCGTGGCGTTGTCGTCCACACCGGCAAAGGTCTGGTAGTCGATGATCGCCAGCGCGACCGAGGCGCCGACGCCTGTCGATTCACCCGTCACGCCGTCCTCGGAAGGCACGGCGCGCGTCACGGTGCGCGTCTCCGACAGCGCCGACACGCTCAGGTTCGATCCGTTCAGGTCCAGGGTCCCGCCCACGGTGGCCGTCACGTCGGCGAGGCCCACATGGATGGCCAGCGAACCGGCGACGGCGGTCTTCGCCCCGTCCCCGATGCCGGAGATCGCCTCGATGCTGAAGGTCTCGTCGGCGTCCATGTGCGCAAGGAGCGTCACACCGTTCGCCGCGGTCAGATCGCCGCCGGTGATCGCCGCGCTGACACTGGAATCGACGATCCCGATGGCCACGCCGATGCCCACACCGGTCGCGCCGCCGCCCGATCCGGTGACGGAGGCGTCCGCCTTCGTCGTCACGCTGTCGGTGGTGAGCGCCGTCAGGGTCAGCGCCTGTCCGCTGTTCACCGTGCCGCCCAGCGTCACCAGCGTCACCGGCCGGTAATCCGTCACCGCCACGGCGCCCGCGAAGCTCACGCTGCCGCCCTGGCCCGCCGCCTGGTCGCTGGTGTCGCCGTCGTCGTTCGGGTCCTGCAGACGCTGCTCAGACTGGTTGGCTCCCGCGCCGTCGTCGGCGCCGTCCTGGGTTGAGATCGCCTCGGTCGACACGACCGACGTCAGGGTCGAGGCCAGTGCCACATCGCCACTGCCCGCGGTGATCGAGGCGGTCGAGGCCACGCTCATGGAGGTGGTGATCCCGATGGTCGCAACCGCCAGCGTCGCGCCCTTCGCGCCTGCCTCGGTCGAGCCGTCTGCCTTCGTTGCCACGTTCAGTTCGGACACGGCGCCAAGTGTCACGGCACCGGAGGTCGCGGTGATGGCACTTGCCCCGTCGACGACGATGGCGCTGTCGCCGTAGACTGCCACGACCGAAACCGCCGCATCGGCGGTCGTCGAATTGGTGTCGTCGGCATCCGCGTCGTCCGCCACGGTCACGTCGATATCGGCGGTTGCAGTCGCTGTCACGCTTTCGGCGGACAGAGTCGCCCCGTCGATGCGCACGGCGACATCCGGCAGGGCCACCACGCCGGTCAGGTCGAGCACGCCGGCGCCGGCCAGATCGCCGGTGCCCGCGGAAATGTTCACCGCACCTTCGGCGGTCATGACAAGCGCGCCACCGGCGGTGATGCTGCCCGACACCTCGACGGTCGCCGTGGTCGCCGCGACGAAGAAGCCTTCAAGGCCGATGCCCTGCAGGAACGACGGGGAATCGCCGTCCACGATCACGCCATCGTCCTCGGCCAGCGCATTCAACGTCACCGTCCCGGTGGAGGTGTGGCTGCCGACTGTCTCAATGTTGGCCGTGATGCTGCCGGTCACGTCTATGATCTCGGCGTTGACGGTCAGGTCGCCTACGGTCAGGTCGCCGGCGATCACCACCTGGTCCTTGTCGCCCTGCCCGTCGATGGTCAGGTGGATGTTGCCCAGGTCGACCGGGCCGGAAATCGTCACCTTGTCGCGCGACAGGAACGGGATCGCATCGCCCTGGAAATCCGCGCTGTCACCAAGATTGATCGTCAGCGACTCGGTCGGCAGCGTGGCGATGTTCACCGTCTCGAAGGTCAGGCCGGCGGGAATGTTGGGGGGAATGGTTATGCCGAACAGGCTCGGCGTGATGTGCAGGCCCGTACCGTCCTGCGTGATTTCCGCGGTGTCCGACATGCTGGACAGGTCGATGACCCGGTTCGCGGCATCCGAATTGTCGTTGATCGGCTCGAGCCCGGCGTAGTTCAGCGAAACGCCGTCGCGGGTGATGACCCCTGAGTGCAGATCGTAGGCGAGGTATTCGACGCTCTGGAACGATCCGCCGTCGAAGACCAGCGTGTCGAAACCGCCGGTCCCGCCGTCCAGTCCGCCAGAGAGGGAGCCCCCGGCCTGAACGAGGAAAACGTCCTCCGTATCGGCGGCGCCAATCAGCGTCTCCACCGAAACGAAGGACACACCTGCAACCTCGCCGGCATTCTCGCCGGTCACGGTCCAGGTCAGATCCACCGGCGGTCCGGTCACGGCGTCTGTCCCTGCGCCACCGCTCAGGAGCACGCGGCCCGCAAGTCCAGTGTCCAGCGACTCGAGGGCGATATCGTCGTCTCCCACTCCAGCATCGACGGTGATCGTCCCGGTCTCGGCGGTGAAGGTGTAGGCCAGCAAGCCATCGCCAGCTATCGTGCCGATGTTGTCGGCCGTGCTGCCGCTGTTGTCCTGGATGCGGATGTTCTGGCCATGCGTCGTCGCGTCGGAATAAAGACGGTCCGTCGCGGTGTTCTGGTCGTGCACCGCCTCCGTGCCGGTCAGCGACAGGCTTAGGGTGTGGCTGACGTCCGACATCTTGATGTCCGCCGACCCTTCGCCGCTGATGCTGAGCGTCACGGCATCCAGCGTCGCGCCGGACAGGGTGACAGTGTCCGCGCCGTCGCCGCCGTCGAAGCGGATGTCGATGGGCGACACGAAGCCGTCGCTGAAGTCCAGTTCGAGTGAATCGTCGCCTGCCGTGCCCGTAACCCGGACGTAGGTGATTTCCTGCACGAGACGCTGGGCGATGAGGGAATTCGCCTGCTTGTCGTACAGGTTGATGGATTGCGTCAGGGAGTCGTACTTGAGCAGGTAGTCGTTTCCTGTCGTCATCGACATGTCCGCGAGGAACGGCGCAGCATCGGCCGACAGCAGGAAACGAGGCTCCATCGCCTCCATCTTCAGCCCTGGCAGTTTCCCACCGGGCGCCATGCGCCTGGTCCTTCGGAAAGATCGTGTCCCGAGGTCGGTAAACCACGAAAAAGCCTGATCCCAAGATGCAGTGGAACGCTTCTCGCGCTTGCTGGAACGCGGTTCGAACGGCAGTGCCATCGAAGTCTCCCTCGGACAGTGTGCCGACGTCTGCCGTCTAACTAATTGATCGCGCATAAAAATTGCGCACCAAACTTACACTGGAAAACAAGAGCGAAGAGCAGCCATCGACAATAAGCGATGAATCTATCGGCTTACCCTAGGTCAGGGCGTCTCACGAACCAAGGTTTTTTTCTTGCTCAAACATTAACTTTGAACTTGCCCGACGTCTGCAAATTGGGCAGCGCCGCGCAACTTCGGGGAGAATCGGTCAGTCGCCCATCCCTGAATACGGCAAGCAAAGATCCGTTTGCCGTCCAGCCTTTCGGTCATCGGACCAGAAAAGCAGGCCGCTTCCGTTGCTCCAGTTTCCGCCATGGCCCGGTTTCGGATGGCGCCCTGCAGCGCGCGAAGGAGGTCTGCCTGAACAAGCAAAAGGGCCGACCCGCAGGTGGTCGGCCCCTTTGTGACGCGCTCGTCACATGGACAGCGTGTGTCAGCCGCCCTTGAGACGCTGCATCAGGTAGATCTCGTTCTCAGGCGTGACCTGCTGATGACGGGAGGTGGTCATTTCACCGTCGATGACGACGGAGACGCCCGCATCCAGCACGGGTTTGACGCCCGGATGCGCCGTCGCCACCGCATCCAGTGCCTCGCCCACCGTCGAGGCCTCGACCTCGACCGCTTCGGCGCCGTCAGTCAGACGCCGCAGGCCGGACCACAGGTGGACCGTGACCTGCGCCATCAGCGCGCCTTCAGCGCCGCGAGGAGCTTCGGCGGGTTGATCGGAAGATGCGTCATGCGCACCCCCACCGCGTCCGCGATGGCGTTGGCGATGGCCGGCAGCGGCGGGGTGATGCCCGTCTCGCCCACACCGCGCACACCGAACGGGTGGCCGGGGTTCGGCACTTCGACGATGACCGTGTCGATCATCGGCAGGTCGGAGGCCACCGGCACGCGGTAGTCGAGGAACACCGGGTTCGCCAGCCGGCCCTTGTCGTCGTAGACGTATTCCTCGTTCAGCGCCCAGCCGATGCCCTGCGCCGCGCCGCCCTGGTACTGGCCCTCGACGTAGGACGGGTGGATCGCCCTCCCTGCGTCCTGCACGACGAGATAGCGCAGGATCGTCACGCGCCCGGTTTCCGGATCGACCTCCAGATCGACGGCATGCGCCCCGAACGAGGCGCCGACACCGTCCGGCACCGATTCATGGTGACCGGAGATCGGACCGCCGGTGCTGCCCATGTTGCCCGCGATTTCCTTGATCGTCATCGGGGGGAACTTGCCCGCGTTGGGACCTGCGGGCTGGGCGGCACCGTCCACCCATTCCACCGCGTCCTCGTCGATGCCCCATTCGGCAGCGGCGCGGCGGCACATCTCCTTGATGGCATGGCCCGTGGCCTCCACCGCGGCCTTGCCGGTCGCAAAGGTGGCGCGGCTGCCGTGGGTCGGCTCGTTCACGCCAAGCGCGCCGGTCTCCACCACGTTGACGCGCACGTCCTCGTAGGGGATGCCCAGCGTCTCCGCGACCATCAGCGCGACGGAGGCCCGGCTGCCGCCGATGTCCGGCGTGCCGATCGACACCTGCGCGGTGCCGTCCTCGCCGATCGCCATCGACACGGAGGTTTCGCCGTTGTGGTTGAACCAGTAGCCCACGGCAATGCCGCGGCCCTGGTTCTCGCCCAGCTCCGCCTTCAGGTTCGGGTGGTCCTTCAGCGCGTCCAGCACCTCCACCAGACCGATTGAGCCGAACTTGGGCCCGTAGGACGACTTGTCCCCGGACCGCACGGCGTTGGTTTCGCGGACGGCGATGGGGTCCAGACCCAGCTCGGCGGCCATCTCGTCGACAAGGCTCTCGACGGCGAAGGCGGCCATGGGCGACCCCGGTGCACGGTAGGCCGCACATTTCGGACGGTTCGCCAGCACGTCGTAGCCGATGTGCTGGACGTTCTCGAGCTTGTAGCCCGCGAAGGCACAATAGAGCGCCATGTCCACAGGCGCGCCCGGGAAGGCGCCGCCCTGCATCCGGAACTCCGCCCGGGCCCCGGTGATGGTGCCGTCCTTCTTCATGCCTATCTTGACGTCCATCGACGCCGAGGCGGTCGGCCCCGTGGCGCGCAGCACCTCGGACCGGCTCATGACGATCTTGACCGGACGCCCGCCCGCCTTGCGCGACAGCGCCAGCGACAGCGGCTCCATGAAGATCGTGGTCTTGCCGCCGAAGCCGCCACCGATTTCTGACGGAGTCACGCGCAGCTGCGAGACCTCGACGCCCAGAACGGCGGTGCACATCTTGCGGATGAACCACTGGCCCTGCGTGCAAACCCACATCTCGCCCTTGTCGTCGCGGCCCATCTGGCCGACGCAGGCGTGCGGCTCGATGTACCCTTGGTGCGTCGCCTCGGTCTTGTAGGACTTCTCCCGTACGAGGTCGGCGTCGGCAAAGCCCTTCTCGACGTCGCCGTGCCCGAACTCGATGTACTTGACCACGTTGGGATGCAGCCCTTCGGGAACGGTCGGATCGGCGGCGCCCTCGCGGATCACCGGCGCGCCCTCGGCCATCGCGTCGTCCACGTCGATGACATGCGGCAGGACCTCGTATTCGACCTCGACCAGCCGTGCGGCATCTTCGGCGATCAGCTTTGACGTGGCGGCCACCGCGGCAACGGCGTGCCCGTCATACAGGGCCTTCTCACCCGCGATGGTGTTTTCCTGAAGGTCCCAGTCCTCGCCGGTCAGTCCGGTGGGGAAGTCGGCGCGGGTCACCACGGCCTTCACCCCTTCCATCGCGAGCGCCTTGGTCGCGTCGATCTTCACGATCTTCGCATGGGCATGGGGCGACCGCACGACCGCGCCCCATAGCATTCCCGGCAGAGAGAAGTCTGCGCCGTACCGCGCCCGACCCGTCACCTTGTCGAGACCGTCGGGACGGTCAGGACGCGTGCCGACCAGCTTGAATTCGTTCAATCCGTCTTTCGCCATCACGCCACCTCCTGACGCATTTCAGCCGCCGCATCCATCACGGCGCGCACGATCTTGTCGTAGCCGGTACAGCGGCACAGGTTGCCCGCCAGCCAGTACCGCACTTCTTCCTCGGTCGGGTCCGCGTTCTTCGCCAGCAGCGACTTTGCAGCGACGAGGATGCCCGGCGTGCAGAACCCGCACTGCAGCGCCGCGTGTTCGATGAACTTGCGCTGCAGCGGATGCAGCTCGTCGTCTGATGCCATGCCTTCGATGGTGGATACGGACTTGCCGTCCGCCTCCACGCCCAGCACCAGGCAGGAGCACACCAGTGTCCCGTCCAGCTCGACGCTGCAGGCGCCGCAGTCACCCGTCCCGCAGCCTTCCTTGGAGCCGGTCAGCCCCACCTTGTCGCGCAGGCAGTCCAGCAGCGTTTCACGCGGGTCGGCGAGGAATTCGACCGGATCGCCGTTGATCGTCGTTGTCACATGGATCTTGCTCATGCCTGTTCTCCTTTCGCGCGGGCGTAGGCGATGCGCGCGGCGCGCTTCGCAAGGACACCCGCGACGTCGACGCGGAACTCCGTGGTCCCGCGCTTGTCACTGATCGGTTTGGCCGCGCCCCGGGCCGCGGCTTCGAGCGCGGCGATGGCGTCGTCGTCGAGCGTCGTGCCGATGATCGCCTCTGCCGCCTCAGGCACGAGGATCACCGTGGGCGCCACGGCCCCCAGCGCGATGCGCGCCGATTTCACCTTGTCACCGTCGAGGGTCAGGTTGACCGCGCAGCCGACCACGGCGATGTCCATCTCTGTCCGCGGGATGAACCGCAGGTAGGCGTCGCCGCCGTGCTGTCCCCGCGCCGGAAGCAGGATCGCGCTGATCAGCTCGCCCTTGCCGAGGTTCGTCTTGCCGGGGCCGGCGGGGATCTCTTCTACCGACATTGTACGCGTGCCGTCGGGACCGGTGATTTCGACCGTCGCACCGGCGGCCACGAGGCCCGGTACCGAATCCGCCGCGGGCGACCCGTTGCACAGGTTTCCCGCAAGCGTCGCGCGGCCCTGGATCTGGGTCGATCCCACCAGTTCCATGCCTCCGACCACGCCGGGCCAGTCACCCTTCAACCCCGCATGTGCGCCAAGCGCGATGCCGGGCACCGCAACCCCGATGCGCCAACCACCGTCGTCCGTGGGAGTGATCTCGCTGACGCCGGGGATATTCTTGAGGTCGATCAGGTCGTCCGGCTGCACCATGCCCGCACGCATCTGCACAAGGACGTCCGTCCCGCCGGCAAGGAACCGCGTCAGCCCGGAAGCCCCCGCGGCAATGCCCGCGGCGTCCGTGAAACTGGTGGGACTGTGATATCGCATGTGACCTCCTTGCGTATGGCGGCGGGCGTCCGATCCGCCCGATTCATATCTGCCCCGAAACCGGGTGTTTGCGCCACCCCCTCCGGCCCGCCTTCTCAACGTGTATCGCATGATCAGAGCGGCCGGCCGGGGGCGTCGAACGCGCACAGAACGCGTCGCGTGACCCGGCATAGGTTGAGCACCGATCCCGACCGCCTGCAAACCCTTTATGCTGCAATGGACGGGCATACCGGTCTCCCGCCGTCGCGAAAATGTCCGGACCTGACGGTTTCACACTGGAATCTCCCGTCACAGCAGTTAATTTGGCCGCGTTCTCAGGGCGGGGTGAAATTCCCCACCGGCGGTGACAGCCCGCGAGCGCCCCTCCTTTCGGAGGGGGTCAAGCAGATCCGGTGGAACTCCGGGGCCGACGGTTAAAGTCCGGATGGAAGAGACGCGACGGACGGGACCTGACGGTTCCGTACGGCCGTAAGCCTTGGGACCTTTTGTATCAAACGGAGGGTTCCGACATGACTGACTTCTCAAACAAACGCATCGCCTTCATTCGCGCGCGCTGGCACGCCGACATCGTCGACCGGGCGCACGAGGGTTTTCTGGCCGAGGCCAGGACGCAGCTTCCCGGCGCACAGGTGGATGCCTATGACGTGCCCGGCGCCTTCGAGATGCCGCTGCTGGCAAAGCGGCTGGCCAAGACCGGGCGCTACGACGCGGTGGTCGCTGCGGCCTTCGTCGTCGACGGCGGCATCTACCGGCATGACTTCGTGGCCGACGCCGTGGTCAAGGGGCTGATGGAGGCGCAGATGCAGACCGATGTGCCTGTGTTCAGCGTGTCGCTGACGCCCCACAACTACCAGGAGACGGAGCTGCTGACCGGCTTCTACCAGGAGCACTTCGTGACCAAGGGTGCGGAAGCGGCGCGCGCGGTGCGTGGTGTGTTCGACATCGCCCTCCCCCGTCCCGAACTTGCCGTGGTGAACGGCTGACAAACCCGGCTCCCGGCGTTTGGCCGGGAGCTCACGTCGGATCGATGCCGGGCAAAGATGTCTCCGAATTCGACCTCGTGGGCCGCGGCAACCGCCGTCTGGCCGGCCCGCACGAAACATCCCCCTTCTTCAGCCCGGCGTGATATGGGCCCCGCGACGGGTCACACCCCTGCCCGTTTGCCTGCGACCGGAGTGCACATGCTGACCCTGCCCGACGACACGCTTTCCAGCGCCCCAATCCTGCCCGCCTGCCTGCCGGAGAACGGCGTGGGGCGGATCGTCAACGCCCTTGCCCACGCCCTGCCCGCCATCGCCGCGCGCCTTGCGGCCGGCCGGTTGCCGGGCGATCCGGCGGCTCTGGTCGGGACCAACGACAGCGGCGATGCGCAAAAGGCGCTGGACGTGGGCGCCCATGATCACATCCTCGCCGAGCTGCGCGGATGCGGCGTCCGCCACCTGTTGTCGGAAGAGGCGGTGGCGGTCGAAACCCTCGACCCTGATGGCGGGTACGATATCGCCATCGACCCCATAGACGGCTCCGGCTCCATCGGAATCGGCGCGCCGCTGGGTATGCTGTTTGTCATCTACCCGACCGGCCCGGTGACCTTCGCCCGCCCCGGTTCCGAGGCCGTGGCCTCCGGCTATGCCTCCTTCGGGCATTCGCTGGACTTCGGGTATACGCTTGGCAAAGGCATACAGGTCTTCACCTTCGACGGGCAGGACTTCCGCGAAGCGGCACGTGACCTGAGGATCAAACCCACCACCTCGACCATCGCCTACAACGCCTCGAACGAGCGTCACTGGCCCGAGGGCCTGCAAGCCTGGGCACGGGATCTGCGGCTTGGCAAGGACGGGCCGCGCGGGCGCGACTTCAACATGCGCTGGCTGGCCGCCGCCGTGGGCGAACTGCACCGCATCGTCCTGCAGGGCGGCGCGTTCCTGTACCCCGCCGACCGGAGGAAGGGCTACGAGAACGGACGCCTGCGCCTGGCCTACGAGGCCGTCCCAATCGCCTTTCTCATGGAAGCCGCGGGCGGCGGCAAGGCCACCGATGGCACGCGCCGCATCCTCGACCTCGTCCCCGCCGATCCGCATGAAAACGTGCCGCTCGTTTTTGGCGCAGCGGAAGAGGTGGACATCATCGGCCGCTATCTGGAGACGTGACAACCGCGACCGTTTCGAACCATTGAACGCGGGATAGCGCCCGCAGCAGCCGCCGGTCAGCCCCCCGCGGCGCGTCCGGCGGGGATGGCGTTCCAGTAGCCGTCATGGATCACGCGGCCCATGGCCTCTCGCGCGGCGTCCGGGGTGCCAGAGGCGATGGCCGCGACGATGGCCCGGTGATGTTCGGCCACGCTTTCGCGCCGGTCGGCATAGTCTCGGTTCGACTCCGACATGAACAGCGAATAGAGCGCCGTCTGCACGAGGTCGCCCAGCGACTGCAGGAACCGGTTGCCCGACATTTTCAGGACCTGCTTGTGAAAGGCGTAATCGGCCAGCGCGAAATCCGCCCGGCTGGTGGCCGCGGCGATCTGGTCGCACAGGCGATAGAGCTCCTCGCACCCCAGTTGGTTGACCCGCCCGGCGGCCTGCGCCGCGGCGGCGGGTTCGAAGATCATCCGGATCTCGAACAGTTCCTCGTAGAACCGGGTCGGGTTCTTCACCGCCGCATGCCAGCGCATCACGTCCTGGTCGAACATGTTCCATTCGTCGGCGGGCCGCACATGCGTGCCGACCTTGGCCTTGGACTGGATCAGGCCCTTCGCGATCAGGGTCTTCTTTGCCTCGCGCACGACGGTCCGCGACACGCCGAACATCTCGCACAGGTCGGGATCGAGCGGGATCATGGTGTCCGCCGGGTATTCCCCGGCGACGATGGCCCGGCCAAGCTGTTCCACCACGAAGGCCGTGTGGTTCGACGCGCGCTCCGCCCCGCCCCCGGCCTGCATCAGGGTCATGAGAGAGCGGCGGAGCCAGTCGCTGTTCGTCGTCTTGCCCGGGTCGCCTTTGCCTGCGTTGCCCACGTCAGTCCTTTCTGCAGGAGGATGAATGCGAACAGCAGCCCTCCGATCACGATCTTGGTCCACCAGCTCGACAGCGTTCCGTCGAACACGATGTAGGTCTGGATCAGCCCCATGATGAGGATGCCGAAGAACGTCCCCCCCACAAAGCCGTATCCCCCGGTCAGCAGCGTGCCCCCGATCACCACCGCCGCGATGGCATCCAGTTCCACGCCCACCGTCGCGAGTGAGTACCCGGCGGATGTATAGAGCGAGAAGACGATGCCAGACAGCCCCGCTAGGCACCCCGATGTCGCATATATGCCGACGGTGGTCAGCGCCTGCGGAACGCCCATCAGCCGCGCCGCCTGCTCTCCTCCGCCAAGCGCATAAACGTTCTGGCCGAAGCGGGTGCGGTGCGCGACGATTATGCCGACGATGAAGGTCAGGACCATGACGCCGCCGATCAGCCGAAACCGCCCGCCACCGGGCGCCTTCCAGTAGAGGCCCTGCAACGTGTCGTAGAACTCGTGCGTGATCGGCACGCTTTCGGTCGACAGGACATAGGCGGCGCCACGGGCCAGGAACATGCCCGCCAGCGTGACGATGAACGGCGGCATCTCGAGGTAGTGGATCGTGGCCCCCATGGCCGCGCCGAACCCGGTCGTGATGCACAGCACGAGCACGAAGGCCACCAGCGGGTGCATGGAGGTGTCGCGCAGGACGACGGCGAGGAAGACGCCGGTGAAGGCGATCACCGACCCGATGGACAGGTCGATCCCGCCCGAAAGGATGACGAAGGTCATCCCCACCGCCGCGATCCCGAGGAAAGCGTTGTCGGTCAGCAGGTTTGACATCACCCGTGTCGAGAGCATCGCCGGATAGGCCGCGGCGCAGAGCGCATAGGCCAGGACGAAGGTGGCAAGCGTCACCAGCAGGGGCAGATGGGTGGAACGGATCATCGCGCCGCCTCCTTTTCGGGTATTGCGGGCCGGTCGGGCTGCGGTTGCGGCCCGGACGCGCGCAGGATGTAGACCAGGTTGCCGATCCGCGGCGACTGGATGACCAGGATGCAGAGGATCAGCACCGCCTTGATCACGAGGTTGAACTCCGGCGGCATGCCCGAAAGCAGGATGACCGAGTTGACGGACTGGATGATCAGCGCCCCGATCAGCGAGGCGAGGATCGAGAACCGCCCGCCCAGAAGGGAGTTGCCGCCGATGACCACCGCAAGGATCGCGTCCAGCTCCAGCCAGAGACCGGCGTTGTTCGCGTCGGCGCCCTTGATGTCGGCGGCGACGATCACCCCCGCCAGCGCGGCGCAGAGGCCGGACACCGTGTAGACGCAGATCAGCAGGACACGGCTGTTGATCCCGGCCAGCCGCGAGGATCGTTCGTTGATCCCGATGGCCTCGATCAGCATCCCCAGCGCCGTCTTGCGCACGGCCCAGGCGACCAGCAGGCCCAGCGACACCCAAATGAGGATCGGCGTGGGGATGCCTGCGACGACGCCCGCGCCAAGGTGGATCAGACCGGGATCGGAGAAGGTCAGGATCTTCCCTTCGGTGACAAGCTGCGCGATGCCGCGCCCGGCCACCATCAGGACCAGCGTCGCGACGATGGGCTGGATCCGCAGCACCGCGACAAGGAACCCGTTCCACAGACCGCAGATCCCGCCAGCGCCGAGCGCGGCCAGAAGCGCCGTGACCCAGCCATGCCCGTTGACCACCATCGACGCCGCCACTGCGCCCGCGATGGCCATGACCGCACCCACTGACAGGTCGATGCCGCGCGTCGCGATGACCAGCGTCATGCCGATGCACAACAGCGCAACCGGCGCACCCCGGTTCAGCACGTCGACGATGTTGCCGAACAGGCGCCCGTTGCGGAAGTCGATGTGGAAGAACTCCGGGAAGACCAGCACGTTCAGAGCCAGCGCCGCGGCGAGGATCAGCAACTGCGGCATCACCCGTTTCAGTGTCGAGGGTTTCGGTCCCATCAGGCAGCCTCTCCTTCGTCCGCGATCGCCCGCACGATGTTTTCGGGCGTGATCGCGTCGCCCTTCAGTTCCGAGACCTGCTGCCGGTCGCGCAGCACCACGACGCGGGTGCTGTAGGCCACCAGTTCCTCCAGCTCGGACGAGGCGACCAGAAGGGCCATGCCGTCCGCGCGCAACTGCTCGATCAGGGCGATGATCTCGGCATGGGCGCCCACGTCGATGCCGCGCGTGGGTTCGTCGAGGATGAGGAAATCGGGATTGGTCGCCAGCCAGCGCGCGAGCAGCGCCTTCTGCTGGTTGCCGCCCGACAACAGCCGGATCGGCATATCGAGAGAGGCCAGCCGGATGTCCAGCGCCCGCACATAGCTCTCGGCGATCTCGTTGATCTTGGCGCGCGGAATCGGCCGCATCCAGCCCTGCCGCGCCTGCAGCGCAAGGATGATGTTGTCCCGCACGGACAGGTCGCCGACGATGCCGTCCACCTTGCGGTCCTCCGGACAAAGGGCAAAGCGATGGGCGATGGCGTCTCGCGGCCGCGACACGGAAATCTCCTTGTCCCGCAGCAGGATACGTCCCTGGTCGGCCTGCACCGCACCGAAGATCAGGTTACACGTTTCGGTCCGGCCCGAACCCAGCAGACCTGCCAGACCGACCACCTCGCCTTCCCGGATGTTCAGCGAGAACGGCTCGATCATGCCGCGCTTCGCCAGCCCGTCGATGGCGACAAGACCCTTGCCCGCCGGGCCGACCTCATGGCGTTTGACCCGCGCCTCCAACTGGCGGCCCAGCATCATCGTGATGACATCGCGCGGCGATACTTCGGACAGCTTCACCGTGCCCACGACGCGGCCGTTCCGTAGAACCGTCGCACGATCCGATATCTCGAAGACCTGGTCGAGGAAGTGCGTGATGAAGACCACCGCCAGCCCGCGTGCCGTCAGTTGCCGGATCACACCGAAGAGCAGTTGAACCTCGTCCCGGTCGAGGCTGGCCGTCGGTTCGTCGAGGATCAGCACCTTGCCCGACATCTCGACCGCGCGGGCGATTGCGATGACCTGCTGGATGGCGACCGAATAGGCGGTCAGCGGTTCGCCGGGGTCGACGTCCAGACCATAACCCGCCAGAACCTCCTGCGCCTCGCGGTTCATCCGCCGCCGCGCGACAAATCCCAGGCGCATCGGCTGGCGCCCGAGGAACAGGTTCTCGGCCACGGTCAGGTTGGGCAGCAGGTTGACCTCCTGGTAGACCGTGCCGATGCCCAGTTTCTGGCTGTCGGCGGTGGACTGCGGCTCGACCGCCTGCCCGTCCAGTTCGATCACTCCCGCGTCGCGCCGGTAAGCGCCGGTCAGGCACTTGATCAGCGTCGATTTTCCGGCCCCGTTCTCGCCCAGCAGTGCATGCACCTCGCCGGGCCTCAGCGCGAGGTCCACATCGTCGAGCGCGATGGTGCCGGGGAAGAACTTGGATACCCCGCGCGCCCGCAGCACCGGGCGATCATCGGGTGTCAACGTGTCTTTCATGGGAAAACCTTACCGGCGGTGCCGGGATCTGCCTAAGGAAATGCCGCCGGGCCAGTGATCGGCCCGGCGGACAAGGGAGAGCGCGCCCGCTCTCCGGAGGAGTCAGTAACCCAGGTCTTTCTTCATTTCGTAGATCGCCTGGTTGTCGTCTTCGCTGGTGAACAGCTTGGATTCGGTCTGAATCCATTTCTCCGGCTCGGTGCCGTCGGCCAGGTAGGCCTCCAGCGCGTCGAGCGCGGGTCCGGCCATGTTCGGCGTCAGCTCGATGGTGGCGTTCATCTCGCCCTCGGCAATCGCCTTGTGCGCATCCGGCACCGCGTCGATGGCGACGATCTTGATGTCCTCGCCCGGCTTCAGGCCGGCTTCCTTGATCGCCTGGATCGCGCCGACGGCCATGTCATCGTTGTGGGCGTAAAGCGCGCAGATGTTCTCTCCGCCCTCGGCCTTCAGGAAGCTCTCCATGACGACCTTGCCCTGCGCGCGGGTGAAATCGCCCGTCTGGCTGCGCACGATCTGCAGGTTGTCATGGCCGGCGATGCCTTCCTCGAACCCCTTCTTGCGGTCGATGGCGGGAGACGAACCGGTGGTGCCCTGCAGTTCGACGATGCGGCACTCCTCGTCGCCCATCTCGCTCACCAGCCATTCACCGGCAACGCGACCCTCGTGCACGAGGTCGGAGGTCACGGCGGTCAGGTAGAGCGACTTGTCGGCATCCACGGTGCGGTCGAGCAGGACGACCGGGATGTCCGCGTCCTTCGCCTCTTCCAGCACCTCGTCCCAGCCGGTGGCGACCACGGGGGCCACGAGGATCGCGTCGACGCCCTGCGCGATGAAGCTGCGGATCGCCTTGATCTGGTTCTCCTGCTTCTGCTGCGCGTCGGCAAACTTGAGGTCGATGCCGCGCTTTTCGGCTTCCTGCTTGGTGACGGTGGTCTCTGCCGCGCGCCATCCGGATTCGGAGCCGATCTGGCTGAAACCGATGGTCAGATCTGCGGCCATCGCGGCCAGCGGAGCAATAGCGAGCGTGGACGCCAGTAGCGTTGTCTTGAATGTCATGATGTCCTCCCTGTCGGAGCCTTCTGACGCTCCGTGAATCAATTAAGTATTATTTTATCACTTTTGTAAACCGGTGAGTTTTGGGAGACGAAACGATCCAAGTATGCGCGCATATTCAATGAATTGCGCGCCAACTTTAATCTTTGGGCGCACTGCAGGTGGTGGAGTGATACAGTCCGCTGACCTGTTGGCCAGCCGCGGAGTGCTGCTCTTCGGATGAGTTGTATTTTGCTCGGGTCAAGGTGTCTCTGACAGGCCGAAAACCGATGAAAAATGCTGAATGACACGCAGACAATCACTCCTCCCATACGAGCACTTCTTCCACCGCCCAACACGACGGCAAAGTAGATCGAGAATCACCTCGCCACGCCGAATCCGATGCACAGCAATCGCCGCCGGGAATGGTTCACGCCAGCGCAGCACCACAACGCGCGCCTTGCCACACTTCATCGGATGGATGTTGTCGACCATCCGCAGGATGGTTTCCAACCAGCTAGACACGCCGATGATCTCACCCGGCTGGAGGGTCGCCTCGAGGAAATGCGCCGCCGCTTCACCGATACGGTGGCGCAGACCGAAGGCGAATTAGGGCCGCTGACCTTGTGCCTGAACGCCGCCGGGATCGCCAACGCCAACAGGAACGAGGAGATGGAGGAAGACCAGTACCAGGCCCTCATGGACATCAACATGAAGGGCATCTGGCTGACCTGCCGAGCACAGGGGCGCGCGATGGAATGGGGCGGTCGCGACATCCGGGTCAACACGATCTCTCCGGGCTATACCGCGACGCCGATGAACACCCGGCCCGAGATGGAGCACCAGACCAAGGAGTTCGAAAGCCAGACGCCAATGCAACGCATGGCCAGCGTCGACGAGATGGTCGGCCCCGCGGTCTTCCTTCTGTCTGACGCGTCGTCTTTCGTCACCGGCGCGGACCTGCTGGTGGACGGCGGCTTCTGCTGCTGGTGATGGATACCTTGGGCGGTGGGCGAACAGACGAGGCGCCCTCCGGTGCCGACCGCGCACCAGGCGCATCGCACCTCTGAACGGCCAAGCAGTTTGCCCCGGACTGCAATGTGCCGGGAGCGGGAGGCCGCCTCAAACAAACGCATCCGCATTCAATAATCAGGCGGTCAGGACGGCCGCGGGTCCTGCCCGGCGCGCGTCTGGATCAGAACGAGGTCCGGCTCGCGGCTTTCCGCTCTTACAGTGCGCCCGTTCGGGAGGTCGTTGTCCTCCAGCTTCGCCCGGATTTCTTCTTCGTTCAGCTTGTAGTGCACCCAGCGGCGGCGCAACCGGCGGGCCAGTTCCTCTTCGGGGACGTCGATCATCACGTCCAGGTCGAAGCGCCCCGCCAGACTGTCCCACGGCGCACGGTTCAGCAGCAGGTAGTTGCCCTCGCAGATGATGAGCCGCGCCTCCGTCCCGATCAGCCGCGCCGACCCGCGCGAGATTTCCAGCTCGCGGTCAAAGACCGGGACGGCCACCACCTCCCTGCCCGGCTTCAGCCGGTCCAAAACCGAGGCGAGTCCGCCCACGTCGAAGGTGTCCGGCGCGCCCTTCCACGGGCGGCGGTTCATCGCGTGCAGCACCGCGTCGTCGTAATGAAACCCGTCCATCGGCAGGATCGCGGCGACACCGGGATGGGTGGCTTCGAGCGCCTCGAACAGTTGCTCGACGGTCGTGCTCTTGCCCGAACCCGGCGCGCCCGCGATGGCTACGAACTGCCGTCCCGGGCGATCCAGCAGGGCAAGGGCCTCCGTGCGGAGGCCCTCCATATCGACGGTGCGGGCCATCAGATCAGCCGGTATTGCGCGGCCTTGTTGCGCAGGAACGGCAGGCCCTTCGACATGACCTCGTCGTGATCCTTCGCCACCGGCCGCCAGACGGCAAGGCCGAAGCCCACCTCGGGCGGCATGTTGATGAAGCTCTCCATGGCGAGTCCCCCCTTGAAGTCGATGGCCTTCAGGGTTGCAAAGATCTCGTCCCAGTCGCAAGTGCCTTCACCCGGCGTGCCACGGTCGCTTTCGCTCAGGTGGATGTACTTCAGGTAGTCGCGCGCATCGAGGATGCCGTTGCCGGCACCCTTCTCCTCGATGTTCATGTGGTAGGTGTCGAGGTGGATGAAGATGTTGTCGGAGCCCACCCGCTCGATCATGTCGCGCGCCTGCCAGCCGGTGTTGATGAGGTGGTTCTCGTAGCGGTTCACCGGCTCGATCCCGAAGAGCAGACCGGCCTGTTTCGCATACTTCGACGCCGCATCCAGAACCGTGGCGATGTTGTCGTATTCGCCCTGCGTGGGCCAGGTGCCGGTGCGTTGCCCGATGCCGCCGAAGGTCACGCCCGACAGGGCCTCCGCGCCGCAGGCCTTGGTCTTGTCGATCGACAGCTTCAGGTAGTCGATGGCGCCTTCCGGGTTGACGGAGGCCCAGTACTGCTCCGGCAGGCCAAGCGAGCAGATCGCGCGCAGGCCATTCTTCTCGATCAGCGCGGCGGTGTGTGCGGTGTCGACCTCGGAGGGACGCAGCATCGGGATCTCGATGAAATCGACCCCGTATTCCTTTGCCCCGGCGACGGCGCGTTCGGCGCCCTCGCGGTCCCAGTTCATCGTCCACATGCTTGTGTGTACGCCAAAGCCTTCCATTACGTGTCCTTTCGCGAAAGTCGGAATGCCCGTTTCAGCCGGTCGGATCGCAGAACCATGACGGCGATCAGGAACAGGCCCCAGACGGCGGTTGCAAGATGCTGGTTGGCACCGATCAGGTTCAGCCCGGAGGACAGCACCTGGAGGATGACCAGCGATAGGATGACGGGGGCCACTCGGCCATGCCCGCCGAAAGGGTCGATCCCGCCGAGGAAGCAGGCAAGCACGGTGATCAGCAGCATCGCCTCGCCATGGCCCACGCGGACCGAATTGAACCGCGCCGCCATGAGGATGCCCGCCACGGCGCAGAGGATGCCCGAGAGCGTGTAGATCAGGACCAGAGTGCGCTTGGCGTTGAGGCCCGCGTACTCGGCCGCGCGCATGTTCGATCCGGTCATGTAGACGGAGAAGCCGTGCGGCGTGCGGCGCAGGAGGACGTGCCAGGCCAGCGCGATGACGGCAAACAGGATCAGCGGCACGGGAATGCCCATGAGCGACCCGTGCCCCAGCACATTCATGTAGCCGGGAAAGCCCGAGATGTCGCCGCCGCGGGTCAGGAACTCCCCCAGACCGCGCAGAAAGATCATCATGGCGAGCGAAACGAGGATCGGGTGCGCGCCGATGTAGGCGATGACAAGACCCATGGTCGCCCCCGCTGCTGCACCCACGACCAGCGCCAGCGCGCAGCCGAGGATGAAGGCGGGGATGCCGGCCTCCGCCCCCCCGAACTGCATCAGCGTCCAGGCCAGCGTCAGCCCGCTGATGTTCGCGGTGTAGACGATGGCAAGGTTCAGGCCGCCCGAGACGATGGGCGCCAGCATGGCCAGCGTCAGCAGCCCCAGGAGCGGCATCTGGAACCCCATAGAGCCGAGGTTGGCTGCCGTCAGGAACCGGTCGGAGGCCAAAGCGAAGGCAACCACCAGCGCGGCAAGCATCGCCAGGAGGCCAAGGTTCTCCTTGCCGATCAGAGCCTTGCGGGGCTCTGTTGCAACTTTGGGTGAGGTCGATGCGCGGGCCATCATGCGCGGGCCTCCGTCTTGGACAGACGCAGGACGCGCGTCAGGTCGATGTTCGAGGTCGAGATCGCGATCAGGATCGCCGCGCCGATGATCATCTGGAACGCGAAGGGCGATACGCCAAGCAAGTTAAGGCCGTTCTGCGTGACGGCGACGAACATCACGCCGAGGATGCAGCCGAGGATCGTGCCCTTGCCGCCCCCGAGCCGCGCGCCGCCCAGCACGACCGCCGCCAGCACGTCGAGCTCCCGGCCGTAAAGCGCGTTGGGCACGACCTCCTTCACGATGTTCACTTGGCAGAGGCCGGCGATCCCGGCCATCAGGCCCATCCAGCCAAAGGCGATGCCCTGCATGACTGCGATGTTGACACCGGCCCGACGCGCGCCTTCCGGATTGTCGCCGAAGGCAAAGAGTTGCCGGCCGATGTTGGTGCGCCTGAGCACAACCCAGGTCGCCACCACGCAGCCGATCATGATCCCCACGGGCAGCGTCAGCTCCGACCAGACACCGTTCGCGCCCTCGTGCTCGAAGATGAAGATCCGCGCCGTCCACCAGTCCGGCAGGTTGTAGATGTTGCGCCCACCGGTGAAGAACATCAGCAGCCCGAAGAAGGCGTTGAAGGTGGCGATGGTCACGACGATGGAGATGATGCGGAAGCCGTGGATCAGCCAGGCGTTCAGCAGCCCCAGCAGGATGCCGAGCGATCCGCAGAACAGGAAGCCCAACAGCCAGTTGCCGCCGCCCATGGATATCAGCAGCTTGGCCGCGATGTACTGCACCACCGACGACGCCACGGCGAAGGAGATATCGATCCCCCCCGCGACCAGCACGACCAGCAGGCCCACGGCCCAGATCAGGTTGACCGCGCTGTTGTTCAGCAGCGAGGTGACATTCGGCAGGGTCGCGAATTGCGGCGCGGCCAGCGACAGGCCCACGCAGATAAGCGCCAGCACCACCGCAAGGCGGAGTTCGACCGTGTAGTTACGCATAGATGCGCTCCTCCAGTTCGGGGACGGTGATGGTGCGCGGGTCGACCTCTCCGACGATGCGGCCATTGGCCATGTGCAGGATACGGTCGGCGTTCTGCATGACCTCCGTCACCTCGTCGGAAATCAGCAGGATCGCCAGCCCCTCGTCGGCCAGCGCCCGCACGATGCGGAAGATCCCGGCCCGTGCGCCCACGTCGACACCCACGGTGGGACTGTCGAGGATCAGTAGCCGCGGTTCCGTGGCCAGCCATTTCGCCAGCACGACCTTTTGCTGGTTGCCGCCCGAAAGGGTCGAGATGGCATCCTCCGGCGCACCGATCTTGACACCCAGTTCATTGATCCAGTGGCGGACCAGTTCCGACTTGCGGCTGTCCGAGATCAGCCCGGTTGCAGCCGTCAGCCTCTTCAGGACAGAGATGACCGTGTTGTCCGCGATGCTCTGCTTCTGCAGCAGGCCCAGCGACAGCCGGTCCTCCGACACATAGGCCATGCCGCGCGCGATGGCCTCTCGGATGGAGCGCGGTGCGTACTCCTGCCCGTCCAGCCGCATCCGGCCGCCGTCGGCAGGGCGCATGCCCATCATGACATGCGCCAGTTCCGTCCGCCCCGCGCCGATCAGGCCGGTCAGTCCCAGCACTTCGCCGGCGCGGACCTTCAGTGAGACATCGGTGAATTCGCCGCGTCTGGTCAGACCCTCGCAGGCAAAGACCTCTGCCGTGCCGGGCGCCACGTCGCGGGCCGAGACCGTGTCGTCGATCAGGTGGCCGGTCATCAGCTCGCCCAGCCGGGCCTGCGTCATGCCTTCGGTCGGGTAGACGCCCACGAGGTTGCCGTCGCGCACCACGGTCACGCGTTCGGCGATCTCCAGCACCTCGGCCAGGCGGTGCGAGACGAAGACAACCGCAACCCCATCCGCCGACAGCTTGCGGACGATGTCGAGCAGGCGGTCGGTCTCTGCCTGCGTCAGCGAGGCGGTCGGTTCATCCATGAAGATGAGCCGCGCGTCGTTCATCAGCGCGCGGGCGATTGCCACCACCTGCCGTTGCGCGATGGGCAGATCGCCCAGAGGGGCGCCAAGATCCAGCGTCACGCCGAGCCGAGCAAGAACCGCCCCTGCCCTTGCCGCCATGTCACGGTACTTCACCGGGCGCGGCGCCAGCCCGACCAGATCGTCGAAGGCAATGTTCTCGGCCACGCTCATGTACGGAAACAGCGCAAGGTCCTGCCAGATCACCGAGACACCGCGCGCCCGGGCCTGAACCGGCGTGATCTTCTGGACTTTCTCGCCGAACAGCTCGATCAGTTCGGCGCTCTCGGGACGGTGGACGCCGGTCACCACCTTGATCAGCGTGGACTTGCCGCAGCCGTTCTCTCCGGCAAGGCAATGCACCTCTCCGGCGCGCACCTCGAAATCCACGGCGTTCAGCGCCTGCACCCCGCCAAAGGCCTTGGAGACCTTGTGCAGGCGCAGCGCGAAGCGGTCTGCCTCGGCAGTCATCGTTCACCTCGTCAGGAAAAGGCGCGGGCGGGAACCCGTCGGGTCACCCGCCCGCAGGAGGGAGTGTCAGAGGCCCTTGTCGGCCAGGTCGTCAACGGTTTCCGCGTTGATTTCCAGGAGGTTGTCGGTGATGATGTCCTTGTTCTCGACATCCGGATGCACGACGCCCAAGCCGGGGATCTCCATGCCATCCGCGATCTCTTCACCCTTGGCGAGCATATCGCCCAGCGTGACAAAGACCTCGCCTGCCTGCGCGGGGTTCCACATGTAGCCGCCCGCCAGCACGCCCGAGTGGATCATCTTGCGGCCCTGGCCGGGGGAGAACGGACCCATGACGTGGATCTCGCCGGTCTTGCGACGCTCCTCCACCGCGCGGCCCGCACCGATCGGACCCTGCGATCCGAACGCGAGGAAGCCCTTCAGGTCCGGGTTCGCGGCAATCAGGTCGAGCGCGGTCGAACGGCTGTCGTCCACGTTCTCGGCCACGCCGTAACGCTCGCCGACGATCTCGATGTCGGGGCGGTTTTCCTTCATCCAGGCGATGGCCGCGTCGGCCCAGGCATTGTGCAGCGGCACCGTCAGGGAACCCACGTAGACCGCGTACTTGCCCCCCTCGGGCGTCATGTCGGACAGGAGTTTCGCGTGTGCCTCACCGAAGCCGTCGGCCGAAGCCAGTTCGAAGTTCCAGTCGACGTTTTCCAGCCCCGGCCCCTCGTGGCTGATGACCTTGATGCCCGCGTCGCGCGCCTTTTTCAGCACCGGTTCCAGCGCGGCTTCGTCGTTCGGGACAACGCCGATCACGTCGACGCCCTTGGCAATGAGGTCCTCGATGGCCTGCACCTGCAGCGCCGGGTCGGCGGACACGGGCCCGATCATCTCGGCGGTGACGCCCAGTTCCTCGGCGCGGCGCTTGATGCCGTCTTCCATGGCATTGAACCACGGAATGCCGCCGATCTTCACGACGACGCCCATCGTGGTCTCTGCCGCCGCGCCAGTGGCAAGCCCAACGGTCAGCGCAAGCGCGCTGACGAATCCTGTCAGTTTCTTCATGTCATCCTCCCATGTGGCGCTCTGCGCACCACCTCTCCTGATCTGCGCAATCGGTTGTGCATCGCCGCCGAGAAATTCCACGACCTCAGTTCTTGGGGTCATGGCTGTTTGATCAGCGCGCTGCACAATCGATGTTGCAAACAAATACCGAGTCCGCGCATCCTGTCAACACTTCCTTACGTTCGTTTGCGCAGGTACACGCAACCATATGTCCGACAACCAGAAAAAGACGATCTACGACATCGCGCAGCGGGCGGGCGCCTCGGCCTCCACCGTGTCCGCCGCCCTTAACGGCACATGGAAGAAGCGCCGCATCTCCGAGGCGACCGCAAAGCGCATCATCGAGATCGCCCGCGACCATGGTTATTCCGCCAACCTCCAGGCCCGGGCGCTGCGCACGTCGCGCTCCGGCCTGGTGGCGCTGCTCCTGCCGGAGTACAACCGCTTCTTCTCGCAGATCGCGCAGACATTCTCGCGCGAGGTGCGGGCCCGCAACCTATGCCCCGTCATCATCGCTACCGAGCGGGACCCCGAAGAAGAGCGCAGCACCGTCGCCGACCTGACGTCCTGGGCCATCGACGCGCTGTTCTTCGTCGGCACCGTCGCGCCTGAGGACCTGAGCCGCCAGTGCGAGGCGGCGCGGATCCCCCATGTCTTCGTCGACCAGCCCTGTGCCCTTGCGCCTTCTGTCGTGACCGACAACCGCACCGGCGCGCAGGTTCTGACACGCGAGATCCTCGCCTCGATGACGGCGCTCGGCGGGGTCGGCACCGCGCCGCGCGAAACCATCTATTTCATCGGGGGCAACCGCCACCTGCCCGCCACCGCCAACCGGATCGAAGGCTTCTCGGAGGCGCTCTACTTCCACGTCGGCCGCGTCGATCCCGCGCAGATCATCGCCGAGACCTACGACATCGACGCCGCAACAGAGGCCATTGCCGAGCTTTACGCACGCCTCGGCGGACTTCCGCGAGGACTGTTCATCAACTCCGACTCGGTGTTCGAGGGCGTGCTGCGCTTCCTTGCCACCCTGCCCGAGCACGAACTTGACGCCTGCGCCTTCGGCTGTTTCGACTACGAACCCTTTGGGCAGCTGCTGCGGTTTCCCGTCCACATGATGCGCCAGCGGCACAAGATGCTGGTGCGGCGCGCCTTTGCCCTTCTGGGCGGCGACGGGACGCCGGTCATCGAACAGGTGCAGCCGGAACTCTACCGCGCGCCGGTACGGGACCGTGCCAGCTAGAGCCTGTCGCGCACCTTGTTCAACGGTCCGCGCAGGCTTTGCACGCCGAACCCGATGAGCGCCGCCGCCGGTATCCGTGCAGGCGGGTCATGGGGCCAGAGCCGCGCGCCCTCGTCCCGGTCCACCAGCGTCGCCGCCAGCGCACGTCCCAGCGCCGCCGTTGTCGGCACGCCACGGCCCGAGTAGCCCGCCAACGCCCAAAGTCCGTCATCCAGTTCGAAGATCGCGGGCCGCTGCCTCGCAGAGATACCCACGATGCCGGACCAGTGATGGGTGAACTCCAGCCCTTCCAAGGCCGGGTAGAGCCGCGCGAGCCGCCTGCCCGCCTGCGCGACCGTCGGCCCGCCAAGACGCCCGCGCCGCAGTTCGACCAGCCCGCCGGTGATGATCCGCCCGCTTCCGTCGACGCGGAAGAACATCGGGTCGTGCCTTGTGTCGCTGAAGTTCACGCCCCCCGGAAGAACTCCGCGGCGCTGATCCGGAGTCAGCCGTTCGGAGGCCACGGCATAGGAACGCATGGGAACGAGGCTTTGCCGCAGACGCGCGGGGATCGCCGCGTCGCCGTAGGCGTTGACCGTCAGTCCGACCTTGCGCGCCGTGATGTCTCCGCACGGGGTTTTCAGCAGCCATCCACCGTCTTGTCGCGACAGCGCAGTAAGAGGTGTGCGGACATGCAGCGCCGCGCCCGCCGCCTGTGCCGCCCCGGCAAGGCCGCGCACGTAGGCCAGAGGGTTCAGGTGCCCGCCATCACGGTGCACCCAGCCGCCCAGGTAGCCGGGGATGCCGCTCAGCGCCTCGACCTCTTCCGGCCCAAGAAACGCACCGGCCTTTCCCAGTCGTGCATATTTGGCGTGCGCGGCGCGGGCGCGCTCCAGCCCGGTGGCGTCGTGGGCGGCGTTGAGCCAGCCCTTCTGCACTGGCTCGCAGGCAATCCCCAGCTCGTCGATGGTCTCGAAAACCAGTTGCCCGGAATCGCGCAGCAGCGCAAAGCCCTCCGGCGGCAGGACGGAGTCGTCGAGGTAGCCGAAGACCGGGATACATTGCCCGTGGTTGCGGCCGGAACCGCCGTGACCCACCTCCGCCGCCTCGATCAGCGCGACCGAGACGCCACGCCGCGCCAGCATCAACGCCGAGATGGCACCGCTGAACCCCGCACCAACGAGGGCGACATCCACCTTCAGGCTGCCCTCGAGCGGCTCGGATGCGGGCGCAGGCGGCGCGCTCAGTGCGTAAGGCGTGTCGGTGATCAGGGTCATGCGCCGACCTCCGCCCGGACTGTCCGTCGCAGGGCCCGGGCGAGCCGATCGGCCCAGGCCGCCTGCCCGGCGCGCGTCTCGACCAGATCGTTCGACACCTCCAGCCCCGAGGCGCGCAACCCGGTGCCCCAGGTGTGCCGGTCCACGGTGTAGACGCCGCCGCGGCCCGAATAGGGCTGGTTGTTACCAAGCGTGCCCGCCCCCTCCAACTCGGCCAGCAGGGCCTGCGAGAGCACGGGAGATTCATTCCAGATCGTCCCGGCGTCCCAAGGCCTGCGTTGCCCGTCCATGTGCCGGGTGCAGGTGTGCAGCGCGAAGAAGACCGGATCCTCATGGCGCGCCTGCACCTGCTGCCACAGCCTGTCCAGCGCAATGTGATAGGGCCAGAAGATACCGTCCTGCCGTGCTTCGCGCGCCGCATGCGACAGCTTGTTGCCGGGAATTGGGACGCCCTCCACCTCCGGCAGGATCGACCGCGGATCGGCGATCCAGCGGTTGAGGTCCAGAACCAGGCGGCTCACCGTGCCGAGGATCACCGGCGCATCCAGCCTCTCGGCCAGCATACGGGCCAGCGGCTCGACCCCCAGGTCACAGAAGTGATGCGTACCGCGCCATTCCGGAGCCAGTCCCAGCTCATGCCCCTCCGGCAAGTCGACGCCCGCGTGGTCCACGACGATCAGCCCGGGAAACCGGCCCTCCGGGTTCAGGATCTCATACGGCTCACGCATCGCCCTGTCCGTCCCGGCGCAGCGCCTCGATCCGTTCCAGCCGTTTGCGGGCCGCGTCGCGGTCGCGGGCCACGACCGCGGCGACCAGGGCCTCGACCTGCGCAGTGGCGACCACCTTCGAAGCGAAGGGCGACGGTGAGTCGTCCGGAGACGTCAGCACCGCTTCGGCCAGCTCGGCCACCGGGGAACGCGTGGGGTCGGTCAGCAGCACGATCCGTGCGCCCTGCCCCCGTGCAGCCTGAGCGAAGGCCAGAAGATCCTGCTGGTAGCGGCGGTAATCGAAGATCACCAGCAGATCGCGCGGCCCGATGTCGACCAGCGGGTCGAAGGCAAAGCCAATCGATCTGTCGATCAGCGAAACTTGCGCCCTGATCTGCCCCAGGTGCGCCACCAGCCGCTGCGCGAGGTTGCGGCTGTAGCGCCCGCCAAGCGCCCGGATCGTCAGCTTCGGATCGGCAAGGAGGTCGGCGATGCGGTCGAACTCGGCCGGGATGGCCCGGTCCGCCACACGGCGCAGCGCCTCGGCCTGCATGAGCAATGTGCGGCGGTAGAGGTGTTCGCCAGCGTCCTGCGGCTCGGACGGGGTGGCCATCTGCACGGCCGGGGATCCCAGTTGCCGGTCGAGTTCTTCCATAACCGCCGCCTGGAACTCTGCAAAGCGGAGGAAGCCCAGCTTGTTGAGGTATCGCAACACGGTCGGCCCGCTGACGCCCGCTCGGTTCGCCAGCGCCTCCACCGTGCCCAGGGCGCTCGTCGGGAAGGTCTCGGACAGGGCGGCGGCGACCTTGCGCTCCGCCCCCGATTGTGCGCCGTTGCGCAGACGTGCAAGCAGATCCTGTGAAGATGTCATCGGCGTGTCCCGCATTCCGCCCTGTATGATTTGATACATCTTGACTGACAAAGAATGCTCTCGCAACATGTAATACAGACACACGGGGGTTCCACGCCCCCGCCACAGGGGACGCCAACACGCCCCGAGACCGACAGGAGAGCTCTATGAAGACCCTTTCGACCCTATTGGGCACGGCGCTTGCGCTTCTGCCCCTCACCGCCAGCGCCGAACGCGGCAGCGACGGAGAACTGCGTATCCTGTACTGGCAGGCGGCGTCTTCGATGAACCCCTACCTTTCGGGTATTGCCAAGGAGGTGGAGGCCGCCTCGCTTGTGCTGGAACCTCTGGCGCGCTTCTCGGAAACCGGGGAACTGGTGCCGATCCTCGCGGAAGAAATCCCCACGGTCGAGAACGGTGACGTGTCGGAGGATCTGACCTCTATCACCTGGACGCTGCGCGAGGGGCTGACATGGTCCGACGGCACGCCCGTCACCGCCGCCGACGCGGTCTTCACCTGGGAATACTGTGTCGACGAGGAAAGCGGTTGCGCCGCCCTGCAACAATTCGACGGCGTGGCAGAGGTCGTCGCGGTGGACGACCGCACCATCGAGGTGAGGTTCACCGAGCCCAAACCCTACCCCTACGCCGCCTTCGTCAGCTCCGAGGCACCGATCCTCCAGCGTGCACAGTTCGAGAACTGCACCGGCGCGCGGGTCTCCCAGTGCACGGATGAGAACACCCATCCCATCGGCACCGGCCCCTACGTGGTCGAGGATTTCCGCGCCAACGACATCATCACCTACTCGATGAACCCGGAATACCGTGACCCGGACAAACCTGCCTTCGCACGCGTCACGCTCAAGGGCGGCGGCGATCCCAACGCCTCGGCGCGCGCGGTGCTCCAGACCGGCGAAGTAGACTACGCTTGGAACCTGCAGCTTCCGCCCGACGTGCTGGACGCCATGAGCGACGGCCCGGGCGAGGTGATCACCAGCAACGGTTCGGCTGTGGAGTTCCTGTTCCTCAACCAGACCGACCCCAACCCCGAGCTTGGCGATGCACGCTCCACCGTGGAGGGCGGCCCGCACCCGTTCCTCACCGATCCGCGCGTGGGCAAGGCGCTGTCTCTGGCTATCGACCGGACGCTGATCGCAGAGAACCTCTATGGCGATTCCGGCATTCCCGGCTGCGCGGTGGTCCCTGCCCCGGACCTCTACAAGTCCGACGCAAATGACGACTGCGTCACGCAGGACATCGAGGCCGCGAAGGCCCTGCTGGAGGAGGCCGGCTGGACCGACACCGACGGCGACGGCATCCGTGACAAGGATGGGATGAAACTCTCGATCCTCTACCAGACCTCCACCAACGGCGTGCGGCAGGACAGCCAGTCGCTGATCAAGGCATGGTGGGAAGAGCTGGGCGTCGAGACGGAGCTGCGCAATATCGACGCCTCTGTCTTCTTCGGCGGCGACCCGGGTTCGCCCGACACCCGCCAGAAGTTCTACACCGATGTGCAGATGTACACCGACAACTCCAAGGGGCAGGACCCGGAGGCCTTCCTCGGCAACTGGAGCTGCGCCAACATCCCGAGCCCCGCGACCCAGTGGCAGGGCAACAACATCCAGCGCTTCTGCTCGGAGGAGTACGAGGCACTGATCGCCGAGTTCCGCACCGCCGCCTCGCTTGAGGAACGCGGACGCATCGCGCGCGAGATGAACGACATGCTGGTCGAATCCTACACGATCATCCCGCTGATCCACCGCAGCATCCTGTCGGGCAAGGCCAAGACGCTCGAAGGCGTGCGGATGAACAGCTGGGACAGCCAGATCTGGAACATCGCCGACTGGTATCGCGCGGACTGACAGGCCAAAGCGCCGGAAAGCCCCGGGTCACCGCCCGGGGCTTTTTTCATGCCTGCAGGTCGCGGGCGGCCGTATCTTCAGCTCCGGTCGCGGCGCTGCCCGTCCGGGGACAACCCGGACGGCGGGATCAGGCCGTCCTCCGTCGCCACGTCACTGAAATCCTCCAGTCCGGCGAACCGCGCCGAGCGGACCGTCCCGAACTTCGACCGGTCCGTGACCAGCACACTGCGTGCGGCGCGGCGCATCGCGAGCCGCTTCAACCCCGCCTCGCGGAAGGTGGTGCAGGTCACGCCCAGTGCCGCATCCACACCTGCCGCCGACATGAAGGCCAGGTTGACGGCATAGGCGTCGAGCGTGCCGTCCTCCTCCACCGGGTAGAACGAGGCGGTGGCCGGATGGTAGACGCCGCCCAGCAGCACCAGCTTGACGTCCGGCTTGCGCACCACGAGATCCGCGATGTTCAAAGCATAACAAATAACTGTCAGCTTCATATCGGAGGGGATGGCGTGGATCAGGTGCGGCAGGGTTGTGCCGCAGTCGACAAAGATCGTGGCCTCCGGTTCCAAGAGCGGCAGGCAGGCCTCGCAGGCGGCGCGCTTGGCGTCCTGGTTCACCTCTGCCGCGTCGGACAGGTCGTAGGGTGCGCGCCGCACCGCGTCCTGCGACAGGACGATGTGCCCCCCCAGAAACTGCAGCATTTCCGGGTTTTCGCGCACGTCGCGCCGCACCGTCATCTCGGACACGTCGAGGCTTTCCGCCGCGTCGCGCACGTGCAGCGGTCCCTGTTTCATGACCGCATCCCGAAGCCACAACGCGCGGGCCTCCTTGCGGCTTGCGGGCAACCCGCGGGAGTCGGTCTGGGTCATCGTCACACCCCGGCAATTCACTATGTTAAGATCGTAACAAAATGGGGTTGCAGAAACAACAAGATCAACGCATCCTGCTGAAAAGTTTCCATCGAGATTCGCGGCAAGCGGACGCGTGGAGACATGGAGGGAAGATTGTGAAAACAGAGGTCACGACCCTGCCTGCCGCCGCGCCGGTGGCGCATTCGCGCAACGACGGCATGGCGCTGGACATGGCCGCCGTGCGCGCTGTCCAGGTCAACACCGAGGCGAGCATCCGCCGCACCGCCAGCCTGCCGGGCCGCCGCGCCGTCAAGGGTGACGCGCAAAGCGCGTGGCTCCTTAAGGCGGTGACCTGCATCGACCTGACCACGCTTAACGGCGACGATACGGAGGGCCGTGTCCGCAGGCTTTGCGCCAAGGCGGCGCAGCCGGTCCGCCCGGATATCCTCGAAGCGCTCGGCATGGCCGACCGCCGCATCACCACGGGCGCGGTCTGCGTCTACCACCGCTTCGTCGCCACCGCCGTCGATGCGCTGCAAGGCACCGGGGTGCCTGTCGCCGCCGTGTCCACCGGCTTTCCGGCCGGGCTTGCGCCGCATCACACCAAGCTGGCCGAGATCGAGGCCTCCGTCGCCGACGGCGCGCAGGAGATCGACATCGTCATCACCCGCGAACATGTGCTGACCGGCAACTGGCAGGCGCTCTATGACGAGATGCGCGACTACCGTGCCGCCTGCGGCGATGCGCACGTCAAGGCGATCCTCGCCACCGGCGACCTCAAGACCCTGCGCAACGTCGCCCGTGCCAGCCTCGTCTGCATGATGGCGGGCGCCGACTTCATCAAGACCTCTACCGGGAAAGAGGGCGTGAACGCCACCCTGCCCGTGTCCCTGACGATGGTCCGTGCAATCCGCCAGTACCGTGAGATGACCGGAGCGAAGGTCGGCTACAAGCCCGCCGGCGGCGTGTCGAAGGCCAAGGATGCGCTCGTCTACCTCGCGCTGATGAAAGAGGAACTGGGTCTCGACTGGGTACAGCCCGACCTCTTCCGCTTCGGCGCCTCGTCGCTTCTGGGCGACATCGAGCGCCAGCTCGAACACCGCGTGACGGGGGCCTACAGCGCCGCCATACGCCACCCGATCGGATGACCAGATGACAGTCGCGAGCTTTTTCGACAGCATGGATTACGCCCCCAGCAAAGAGGACGACAGCGCCGCGCGCGCCTGGCTCGCCTCTCATGACGCCCGCTTCGGCCACTTCATCGACGGCGCCTTCACGAAGCCGGGCGACGGCTTCGACACGATCGAGCCCGCAACCGGCGCGCGTCTGGCGCAGGTGTCCCAAGGGACTGGCGCTGATGTGGACGCGGCTTTCAAGGCGGCGCGCAAGGCTCAGAAGGGCTGGGCCGCCCTGCCCGGTCACGAACGCGCGCTGAAGCTATACGCGCTTGCGCGGATCATCCAGCGGAACTCCCGCCTGATCGCGGTGGTCGAGGCGCTCGACAACGGCAAACCGATCCGCGAGACGCGCGACATCGACGTGCCCCTCGCCGCGCGGCACTTTTACCACCACGCGGGCTGGGCGCAGATCCAGGAGAGTCAGTTCGCCGCTTACGATCCGGTGGGCGTCGTGGGCCAGGTGATCCCATGGAACTTCCCGTTCCTGATGCTCGCATGGAAACTGGCCCCCGCGCTGGCGCTGGGAAACACGGTGGTCCTGAAACCGGCCGAGGCGACGCCGCTGACAGCGCTGCTGTTCGCGGAACTGGCGCAGACGGCGGGGCTGCCCGCAGGTGTGCTGAACATCGTCACCGGCGACGGCGAGACCGGCGCGCTGATCGCGGCCCACGAGAGCGCCGACAAGGTCGCCTTCACCGGTTCGACCGAGGTCGGGCGCCGCATCCGCGAGGCGACAGCCGGTCAGGGCAAGTCGCTGACGCTGGAACTCGGCGGGAAGTCCCCTTTCATCGTCTGTGACGACGCCGACATCGACGCGGCGGTCGAAGGTGTGGTCGACGCCATCTGGTTCAACCAGGGCCAGGTCTGCTGCGCAGGTTCGCGTCTTTTGGTGCAGGAAGGCGTTTCCGATGTCTTCCATGCCCGGCTGGCCGAGCGGATGAAGACGCTGCGCATGGGCGCCTCCCTCGACAAGACCATCGACATGAGCGCGGTGATCGACGGCCCGCAGCGGGACCGCATCGCAGGCATGGTCGACCGTGCAGTGGCCGCCGGTGCCACGCTGCTGCAATCCGGTGAGGTGCCGGCCAAGGGCAGCTACTACCCGCCCACCGTACTGCGCGACGTGCCCGCCACCTGCGAGGCCGCGACCGAGGAAATCTTCGGCCCCGTCGCCGTATCCATGACCTTCCGCACCCCTGCCGAGGCGATGCAACTGGCCAACCACACCCGCTACGGCCTGGCTGCCAGCGTCTGGAGCGAGAACATCAACCTCGCGCTGGAACTGGCCGCGCAGGTGCAGGCGGGCATCGTCTGGGTCAACTGCACCAACGTGATGGACGCGGGCGTGGGCTTTGGCGGCGTCAAGGAAAGCGGTTTCGGTCGCGAGGGCGGGCGTGAGGGTTGCTACGACTACCTCAAGCCGCGCGCCTTCGCCAAGGCCGCCGAGCGCAAGGCCGTCACATACGCCACCGCGAAGGGGTTCAGCTTTGACCCGGTGGACCGGACGGCAAAGTTCTTCATCGGCGGCAAGCAGGCGCGGCCCGACGGCGGCACCGCACGCCCCGTTGTGGGCGCCAAGGGCACCGTTCTGGGGGAAGTCGGCGAAGGCAACCGCAAGGACGTGCGCAACGCCGTCGAGGCAGCGCGCGGCGCGGCCAGCTGGGGCGGCAAGACCCAGCACAACCGGGCGCAGATCCTCTACTACATGGGCGAGAACCTCTCGGCTCGTGCCGACGAGTTTGCCGAGCGCCTGAGCGCGCAGACCGGCATCAAGGCGGACAAGGCACGGGCCGAGGTCGCGGCCAGCGTCTCGCGGCTCTTCACCTATGGCGCATGGGCCGACAAGGTCGAAGGCACCGTCCACATGCCACCGATGAAGGGGCTGGCGCTGGCAGTGCCCGAACCCATCGGCGTAGCAGGCGTGATCTGTCCGGAGGAAAGCCCGCTTCTCGGGTTCGTCTCCACCGTGGCGCCGCTGATTGCGACCGGGAACCGCGTGGTGGCGATCGCCTCCGAGGCGCATCCGCTGTCCGCCACCGACTTCTACCAGGTGCTGGAAACCTCCGACCTGCCGGGCGGCGTGCTGAACATCCTCACGGGCAGCGCGCAGACGCTGGGCCGCGAACTGGCGAAACACAACGATGTCGACGTGCTCTGGGCCTTCACCACGCCGGAGCTGTCGGCAGAGGTGGAGCGGCTGTCCATCGGCAACCTCAAGCGGGTCTTCACCGACCACGGGCGCGCCTGGGACTGGACCAGCGCAGAGGCAGAGGGCGAGGTCTTCCTGAGGCAGGCCACGCAGATCAAGAACATATGGGTGCCCTACGGGGAATAAGGGAACCACAGCGCCGCCTTGGGAGGGGCGGCGCACGGGGGAGGACACGACATGGCAGAGCAGAAGGGCATCGCGATCCTGGGGATCTACGTTGCCGATACCGCCTATCTCGCCGGACGCATGCCGAAGATCGGAGAGACGATCTCCGGCTCGGGTTTCTCGCTGGGACCGGGCGGCAAGGGATCGAACCAGGCGGTGGCGGCGGGGCGTGCCGGGGCCGATGTGAGCTTCATCTCGAAGATCGGCGACGACCCATTCGGCAAGATGGCGCTGGAGATCTACGAGGAAACCGGCGTGACCGCGAAGGTCGAGGTGATGCCCGACATGCCCTCCGGCGCGGCCTTCATCTTCGTCAACGACCAGACCGGCGAGAATGCGATCATCGTCTACCCCGGCGCTGCGGGCACCATCTCCGTCGCTGATGTGGAGGCGCAGCGGGACGTGATCGAGGGTGCAAAGGTCTTCGTCACCCAGCTTGAGCAGCCCGCCGACGCCGCACTTGCTGCCCTCACCATGGCGAAGGCGGCGGGCGTGACCACGGTCTTCAATCCTGCCCCTGCCAATCCCTTCGACGACGCCTGCTACGCGCAGACCGACTACTTCGTCCCGAACGAAAGCGAGGCCGCGGCTATCGTCGGCTTCGACATCGCGTCCGAAGAAGATGCCCGCCGCGCCGGAGAGATCTTTGTCGAGCGCGGGGTCGGCACGGCGCTGATCACGCTGGGCGACAAGGGTGTCTACATCCACGGCCAGGGTCTCAGCACCCGCATTCCCGCCATGACCAACGCCGCCGTCATCGACACCGCCGGCGCCGGCGACGCCTTCATCGGCGGTTTTGCGGCGGCACTGTCCGAAGGCCGCGGGGTCGAGGACGCGGTCCGCATGGGCTGCGCCACGGCAGGCATCGCCGTGACCCGCCGCGGCACCGCCCCCGCCATGCCCTCCCGCGCGGAAATCGACGCCCTGCTGGGAGAGACCGCATGACCCGCGACGATCCGGTCAAGCACCTGTTCCTCTGGCCGGCGTTCCTCGTGGTTCTGGCCATCGCGATCTTTCCGCTGATCTACTCACTGGCCAACAGCTTCATGTCGCTGCGGCTTGTGCCGCCGATGCCCGCGCGGTTCGTGGGCGTCGACAACTATACCGACCTGCTGGGCAACCCGCGGTTCTGGCAGACGGTGAAGACCACCTCGATCATCGCCTTCACCTCGGTCGCGCTGCAGTTCGTGATCGGCTTCGGCATCGCACTGGCACTGGCCAAACGGGTCCGGGGCGTGGAGTTCTTCCGCATCACCTTCCTGATGCCGATGCTGGTGGCGCCGGTGGCCGTGGCGCTGATCGCCCGCCAGATCCTTAACCCCACCATGGGGCCGCTCAACCAGGTGGCCACCTTCTTCGGCTTCCCCAACCTGCCCTACCTGACAGAATCGCACTGGGCGCTGGGGTCGCTGATCGCGGTCGAGATCTGGCAGTGGACGCCCTTCGTGATCCTGCTGCTGCTCGCCGGTCTTCAGGGTCTGCCCGACGACGTCTACGAGGCGGCGGAGCTTGAGAACGCCTCCCCCTGGCAGCAGTTCTGGGGCATCACCTTCCCGATGATGCTGCCCATCTCGGCGGCGGTGATCTTCATCCGCATCGTGGAGAGCTTCAAGATTATCGACACGGTCTTTGTCATGACCGGCGGGGGCCCGGGCGTGGCCACCGAGACGCTGACGCTGTTCGCCTACCAGGAGGGCTTCAAGAAGTTCAACCTTGGCTACACCTCGGCGCTGTCCTTCCTGTTCCTCGCGGTGGTGTTGATCCTCAGCCTCGTCTACCTCGCCCTGCTGAAACCCTGGCTGGAGAAGTACAAATGAGCGTGCGTGACCTGCACGGCCCGCGCCGCTGGGTCGCCTTCGCCCTTTGCTGCGCGTGGTTCGCCTTTACCGTCTTCCCGCTCTACTGGGTCGCGATCACGTCACTCAAGACGCCGCCCGACGTGGTGGGCGGTCCGACCTACCTGCCCTTCGTCGACTTCCAGCCGACGCTGAAGGCCTGGCGGGAGCTGCTCTCCGGCATCCGGGGCGAGTTCTATTCGAACTTCTGGTCCTCGACCATCGTGGCGGTATCCTCGTCGGTGCTGGCCACGCTGCTGGGCGCCATGGCGGCCTATGCGCTGGTGCGTTTCCCCTTCCGGGTGAAGCTGCTGTCGGGGATCCTGTTCTTCGCCGTGGCCATGGGGGGCTTCCTGCTCGGCCGCGACGTGGTGGGCCTGCCGCCTGCCACCGCCTCGATCATCGCCTTCTGCGTGGCACTGGCGCTGTCGGTGCTGGCCAACCGCTTCCCGCTGCCGGGCAAGGTGATGAACAACGACGACATCGTCTTCTGGTTCGTCAGCCAGCGCCTGTTCCCGCCCATCGTCGTGGCCTTCGCTCTGTTCCTGCTCTACTCGGAGATGGGCAAGCTGGGCTTCAAGCTGACCGACACCTACATCGGCCTGACGCTCGCCTATGTCGCCTTCTCGCTGCCCATCGTGGTCTGGCTGATGCGCGACTTCATCTCGGCCCTGCCGCTCGAGGTCGAGGAGGCCGCGCTGGTCGACAACGTGCCGCAATGGCGGATCTTCTTCGGGATCGTGCTGCCGATGTGCCGCCCCGGCCTGATCGCCACCTTCGTCATCACGCTGGCCTTCACCTGGAACGAGTTCCTCTTCGCGCTCTTCCTGACCAACTCGGAATGGCAGACCCTGCCCGTCCTGATCGCTGGTCAGAACAGCCAGAGGGGCGATGAATGGTGGGCCATCTCCGCCGCAGCCCTCGTCGCCATCATTCCGATGGTCATCGCGGCCGGGCTTCTTGGGCGCCTGATGCGCTCGGGCCTGCTGAGCGGCGCCGTCAAGTAGACTTAACAATGCCCCGGAGGAGGGGCGAATTTCCAAGGGAGGAAATAACATGCTGAAATCGTTGAAACTCTCGGTCGGGGCGCTGGCCCTGAGCACGGGGGCGGCGCTGGCCTGCTCGCCCGACTTCACGGGCGTCGAGATCACCGCGACCACCCAGACCGGCCCCTACATCGCCTCGGCCCTGACACAGGCCGCCGAAGCCTGGCAGGAAAAGACCTGCGGCACCGTCAAGGTCGTCGAGTTCCCCTGGTCCGAGCTCTATCCCAAGATCGTCACCACGCTGGCCGCGGGCGACGACTCCTTCGACGTGATCGCCTTCGCTCCCGCCTGGGCGCCGGACTTCACGCCATTCCTGACGGAGATGCCCGCCAAGTTCCAGGAAGGCGAGGCATGGGAAGACATCGCGCCGGTATACCGTGAACAGCTGATGGTCTGGAACGACAAGGTCCTGTCGCAGACCATGGACGGCGACGTGCACACCTACACCTACCGCATCGACCTCTTCGAGGACGAGGCGAACAAGACCGCATTCAAGGAGAAGTACGGCTACGACCTCGCTCCGCCGAAGACCTGGGCCGAGTACCTCGATATCGCCGAGTACTTCCAGGACAACGTCGAAGGCGTCTACGGCACGGCCGAAGCGTTCCGCCGCGGCGGCCAGCAGTTCTGGTTCCTCTTCTCCCACGTGGCAGCCTACGCCAGCCACCCGGACCTTCCCGGCGCCATGTTCTTCGACCCGGAAACCATGGACGCGCAAGTGAACAACCCGGCATGGGTCCGCGGCCTCGAAGAGTACATCCGCGCCTCCAAGCTGGCACCGCCGTCGGCGCTGAACTTCTCCTTCGGCGAGGTCAACGCCGCCTTCGCGGGCGGCCAGGTCGCCCAGTCCATCGGCTGGGGCGACACCGGCGTGATCGCGGCGGACCCGGCGCAGTCCACCGTTGCGGGCAACGTCGGCTCTGCCGTGCTCCCGTCCTCGACCGAGGTCTACAACTACAAGACCGGCGAGTGGGACACCTTCGAGGAACCCGTCGACACCTCCTTCATGGCGTTCGGCGGCTGGCAGGCGGCGGTTCCGCAGTCCTCCAAGAACCAGGAAGCGGCGTGGGACTTCATCTCCACCCTCTCCAGCCCCGAGGTTTCGGGCAAGGCCACCGTCACCGGCGGCACGGGCGTGAACCCCTACCGGATCTCGCACACCACCGACATGGAGCGCTGGTCCACGCTGTTCTCCGAGCGCGAGGCGCAGGAATACCTGGGCGCCCAGCGTGAGGCGGTGACGGCGGACAACGTCGCGCTCGACATGCGTCTGCCTGGCTACTTCTCGTACACCGAGATTCTCGAGATCGAGCTGAGCCGCGCGCTGGCAGGAGAAGTCACCCCGCAGGAGGCGCTGGACACCGTGGCCGAAGGCTGGAACGAGCTGACCGACCAGTTCGGCCGCGACGCACAGCTTGCCGCCTACCGGGCCTCCATGGGCCTGCCGCAGAAGTAACCCGTCGGGGGCGGCCTTATGCGGGCCGCCCCTTTCGCGACATTCGGAAAGACCCCCACATGGCAACCATTTCGCTGAACGGCGTGACGAAATCCTACGGCGACCTGCAGGTCATCCCTCCGATGGACCTCGAGATCCGCGACGGAGAGTTCGTCGTGCTCGTCGGGCCTTCGGGCTGCGGCAAGTCCACCACGCTGCGGATGATCGCGGGCCTCGAAACCGTCACCAGCGGCGCCATGCACATCGGCGACCGCGAGGTCACGCACCTGCGCCCCGGCCTGCGCAACTGCGCCATGGTGTTCCAGAGCTACGCGCTTTACCCGCACATGACCGTGCGCGAGAACATCGGCTACGGCATGAAGGTGCGCCGCACGCCCAAGGCGGACGCCGCCAAGGCCATCGACAACGCCGCGCGCATCCTGAACCTGACCGACTATCTCGACCGCAAGCCCGCGGCCCTCTCGGGCGGCCAGCGCCAGCGCGTTGCCATCGGCCGCGCCATCGTGCGGGACCCCGATGTCTTCCTCTTCGACGAACCGCTGTCGAACCTCGACGCCAAACTGCGCGTCGAGATGCGGGTCGAGATCAAGCAGCTTCACCGCCGGCTCAAGACCACCATGGTCTACGTCACCCACGATCAGGTCGAGGCGATGACCATGGCCGACCGCGTGGTGGTTCTCCGCGACGGGCTGATCGAACAGGCCGCCGACCCGATCACGCTTTACGAACGGCCCGCCAATGCCTTCGTGGCCGAGTTCATCGGCGCGCCCAGCATGAACATGCTCGACGGCCGGATCGAGGGTGCGGGCGACACCCTGCGCTTCGTGGGTACCGAGGGCCTCACCTTCGAGATTCCCGCCGAACGCACCGCCACGCTTGCGCCGCTTGTCGGCCAGGACTGCCTGCTGGGCATCCGCCCCGAACATACCGCAGAGGGCGAAGGAGGCATCGGCGTCACCGTCGAGGTCGTCGATATCGAACCGCTCGGGCCGCACACGCTGGTGATCGGCCAGGTCGGCGACCGCAAGTTCACCGGCCAGGCCCGCGCCGATACGCCCACCCGGCCCGGGGACCATGTGCCGATCCGCTTCGATCCCGCCAAGCTGCATTTCTTCCGCGCCAGCGACGGCGCCGCCATCCGCGAGGACACCGCATGACCGCTTCCACCGACAGGATCATCGCGCTCGAGGCCTTCGAGCACGTCCACCCCGACCGCGTCGCCGATTACGAGGCCGCAAGCCAGGCTATCGACGACAAGGTCCGCGAGACCGAACCGGGGATGCTGGTCCACGCACTGACCGTGCACGCCCGCGCCGAGGATCTCGTGACCTACCGCTGGCTGGAGGTCTTCACCGATCTCGCCGCGCTCGAGGCGCATTTCGCCAGCCCGCACGTCAAGGCCCACGGTGCGCACCTGAACGGCAACGGCATCCTGTTGTCTCCGGTCGAGATCGTGCTCTACGTCGACTGGTCCGATGAGGAAAAGGCCGAGATCAACCAGCGCCTCGGCGGCGCCCTCACCTTTGCCGAGGTCCGCTCAGGCTTCTACCGCCCCGACTGAGGGCCGGTCCTCAGACCAGCCCCTCCATCTCCGCCAGGATATCCTGCGCGCTGTTGTAGAGCCGCGCGTAGATGGGCATCATCCGGTCGTAGACCTCCGCCCAGGCGGGATCGGGCTGCACCTCGTCGGCAAAGCGCACCATCTTCGCGGCCGCCGCCTTCAGGTCCGGTGCATCGCCCGTCGCCACAGCCATCAGCATCGCCGCGCCCACGACGCCGCATTCCAGTTCTTCGGGGACGAGGTAGGGCACACCGTACATGCTTGCCTTGATCCGCAGCCAGAGGGCGTTCTTCGCGCCGCCGCTCGCCGCCACGATCCGCTCGGGCCGCCCCTGCCCGCCCTGCAGCCCGTCGAGCTTTTGGCGGACGGAAAAGGCAACCCCCTCCAGCACGGCACGGTGCAGCTCCGGAAGTCCGTGGCTGGCCGTCAGGCCGAAGAACTGCGCTCGGCTGCGCGGGTTGAAACGTTCACCGGACAGGTACGGCAGGAAGAACAGCACGCCCGACCCCGCCACCGCCTGCGCCGCATCCTCCGCGATCCGGGCATAGCTGCGGTCGTTGCCATGAAAGGCACGCCGCGCCCACCGCACCGCGTCGCCTCCGGCGTCGAGCAGCGTCATGGCCCCCCAGTCGCCGCCCGCCGACATCACGTTCGAGATCTCCGGATCGATGACCGGCTTGTCATGTGTCAGGGTGATGATCGTCGAGGTGCCGGTCACGTCCGATCCCATGCCGGGCCCGATCACGCCCGAGCCGAGCAGCGCCATGGGGTAATCGCCCGCGCCCACCAGCACCGGGATTGCGGCGTCGAGGCCAAGCGCCTGCGCCACCTCCGGCAGCAGCGGCCCGAGGATGTCCCCGGCATCCTGCAGCGGTGGCAGCAGCGAGGGATCCACCCCGGTCATCCGGCACAACGCCTCCGACCAGTCGCGGCTGCGCCAGTCCATAAGGAAGGACAGCGAAGCCTCCGTCCGGTCCTGCGCAAGCTGTCCGGTGAGGCACAGGTTGATCCAGTCCTTCGGCATCAGGACCGTCGCGGTCCCTGCCATGGCCTGCGGGTCGTGTTCCGCGATCCATGCGAGCTTGAAGGCGGGCCAGGCGGTCGCGGGCATGTTCGCGGCGATGTCGAGGTACGCGCCCTGCCCGACACGGCCCGAGAATGCCTCCACCTGCGGCGCGGTGCGCTTGTCGTTCCACAACGGGGCGGTATCGCGGGTCAGTTGGCCGCTCCCGTCCACCAGGACCGTGCCGTGCATCTGCCCGCAAGTGCAGATCGCCGCAACCCGGTCTGCAGCGCCGTCGACATCGGCCAGAACCGCACGGATGGTGTCCTGCGTGCCCTGCCACCAATCGGCGGGGCGCTGCTCCGACCAGCCGAACTGTGGAACGATCTGCTCGTGCTCGCGGTGGGCAAAGGCAAGGATGCGCCCGTCGCGCCCGACCAGAGCAGAACGCAGCCCGCCGGTGCCCACATCGATGGCCAGATACAGGTCGCGCATGGTCTCTCCTCCGCTTGCGGGCTTCTCCCTGACAGGCAGAGTGCCGACGCG
The DNA here is from genome assembly GCF_030126985.1 of Sagittula sp. MA-2. Taxonomy (GTDB): domain Bacteria; phylum Pseudomonadota; class Alphaproteobacteria; order Rhodobacterales; family Rhodobacteraceae; genus Sagittula. Next base: position 2,114,587 of record NZ_CP126145.1, read on the forward strand.
CACTGGCGCGCGCAAGCTGTATGGGTAGAAAAACTACGATATCGTAGCCAGTGGCAGGCGGGCAAAGCGTCAGTGCAATTGACATCCAATGCCCTAGAAACGGACCAATCTTACACTCAAAGCCCGAAACCGGTCTGCGCCGCCCACATGGAGAGACAGGCACAGCCTTGCCAAATCGACGCGTCCCCCGTTACAGATGTAGTTAAACTACCTATCAGCCGAGAGTCCCGCCGATGTATCAGCCCCCGACCGCCCACGTCATCGATCCGTCGACCGGGCACCTGAGCGCAGCCACCGGGCGGTATGAAAAACGCCTGTCGGACCTTGCGGGCCTCTATGAGGACGCTCAGGCTTTCGAGACGCTCAAGGTCGAGGACCCGGACCGCATCGTCTACGTCGTGCACGAGGTAAGGCCGCAGCAGGCGTCCGGCGACCTGATCTTCGGGACCACATGGATGCAGCCGGGGCGCGTCGGGCGCGAGTTTTTCATGACGCGCGGCCATATCCATGCCACCGGCAACCGTCCCGAAACCTACTACGGCGAAAGCGGCGAAGGCGTCATGCTGCTGGAAAGCCCTGAGGGCGAGACGCGGGTCCTGGAGATCCGCCCGCGCGTGATGGTCTACGTCCCCCCGATGTGGATCCACCGCTCCGTCAACACCGGGCTGCAGCCGCTGGTGATGAGCTTCTGCTACCCCAGCGACAGCGGGCAGGACTACGGCATCATCGAACGCTCGGGCGGTATGGCGAAACGCATCGTCGCCGGGCCGGAAGGCTGGGAGGCCGTCGACAACGCCGCCTACCGCCCGCGCACCCGCGCAGAAATCGACGCCGTTCTGGCCACCGCCGCCTGACGTGTACGATGGCAGTCCCCATGCAGCGAGGCACCATGACCCCGGCCCAGAAACCGACCTTCTACTTCATCGGCGTCACCACCGGCGCCTCGTCGATCATGCGGGTTTTTCCGAAGTGGGCCGCGCACCTCGGCCTGGGCGACGTCGCGATCAAGGGCATCGACCTGAAACCGCACGACACGGTGGAAAGCTACCGGGCGGTGACGCGCTTCATCAAGGAGGACCCGCTCAGCCTCGGCGCGCTGGTGACGACCCACAAGCTCGATCTCTATGCCGCCTGCGCCGACCTCTTCGACGAAATCGACCCGCACGCGCGCCTGATGGCCGAAACCTCCTGCCTGTCGAAGCGCAACGGACGGTTGATTTGCCATGCGAAGGACCCGATCTCTTCCGGTCTCGCTCTCGACGGGCTCCTCCCTACGAACCATTTCGCCGACACAGGGGCGGAGCTTCTGTCGATGGGCGCAGGCGGTTCGACCATCGCGCTGACCTGGCACCTTGCGCAGCCGTCACGCGGCGCCAACCGGCCCGCGCGGATCGTCGTCACCGACCGCACACAGCCCCGTCTCGACCACATCCGCGCGTTCCACGAGGCGTCGGGCTGCGACGTTCCCTGCGACTACGTGCTGGCAGACCGACCCGAGGACAACGATGCGCAGATGAAAACGCTGCAGCCCGGCTCGGTCGTGGTGAACGCGACCGGGCTGGGCAAGGATGCCCCCGGCTCTCCGCTGACCTTCGACGGCCCCTTCCCGCATGGCGGCATCGTGTGGGAGCTGAACTATCGCGGCGATCTCGTGTTCCTCGACCAGGCACGGGCACAACAGGCGGCGCGCGGCTTGCAGATCGAGGACGGCTGGACCTACTTCATCCACGGCTGGACGCAGGTCATTGCAGAGGTCTTCGACGTGCCGATCCCCACCTCGGGACCGGGGTTCGACGCCATCTCGCAGATTGCTGCGGAGGCGACGGGCCGCGTGGCCTCACAGCCCTGACAGGTGGTCGTGCCCTCCCGGGCGACGTCGCAAACACCTGAGAAAGAAAGCCACGATGCACAGCACGCCCACGCCGAACGACAACCTGCTGGAAGAGATCGTCCGCCTGCGGGACGACCTGCGCAAGTCCGACCGCCGTGTGGCCGAGGTCGTCCTCGACCGCCCCGAAGAGGTGGTGGCCATGACGCTCGCCCGGCTAGCCAAGGCAGCGGAGGTTTCCGAACCCACTGTCATCCGCTTCTGCACCGCGATCGGCTGCGAAGGGTTCCGTGACCTGAGGGTCAGGCTGGCGCGCAGCCTCGCCTTTGCCCGGACGACCTCTCACACCGCGATCAGCGACGCCGACGACCTGCCCGGCATCGTGACCAAGATCTTCGATTTCAACCTCTCGAACCTCAACTGGGCGCAGTCCCGGCTGGACGTGGAACGGATCGGTGCGGCGGTGGACCTGCTGGCCGCCGCGCAAAGGATCGAGTTCCTGGGCTTCGGTGCATCCGGCATCGTGGCGCGCGACGCGCAACAGAAGTTCCCGCTGTTCGGCGTGCCCTGCGGCGCGCCCTCCGATGCCCACCAGATGTTCATGACCGCCGGCATGCTGCAACCGGGCGATGCAGCGGTGGCAATTTCCAACACCGGCCAGACGCGTGAGATTGTGTCGGCGATGGCCACGGCCCAGGCGCGGGGGGCGGCGACGGTGGGCATCACCGGGCAGGCGGAAAGCCCCCTCACCCGCCATTGCGATGTGACGCTGGTGGTCGAGACGCTGGAGAACACGGATCTCTATACGCCCACGGTATCGCGACTGTCGCACCTCGTGGTGATCGACATACTTTCGACCGCCGTCAGCCTGCGCCGCGGCGATGCGCATCACGACAGGGTCGCCCGGATGAAGACCGAACTGGCGCGGCTGCGCGGCGGGCGTTGAACATACCGCCCGCACGTTCCCGCCAAGGGTCAGCGCGGTGCCATGTCCGCCAGTGTCGGCCGGGCGAGGAACTCGGGCGCAAAGATCATCTTGCAAAGCGGCGCGAAACGGGCCCTCAGCTTGTCCTCGTGCGCCTCGATCGACATATCCTGGACGCCGACGAAGACCTGAAAGGTGCTGAGCCAGACATCGAAGAACAGCTGTGCGATGTGCCGCGCGTCCCCCGCTGAACCGTCGTGCAGCGTCAGGCTGTAGCGTCCGAGAATGGCTTCGATCACACAGATCAGCGCAGCGTCGACGTCCTGAAACGACCGTGCGAATTCCGACTCCGAGTGACGGATTGCCGCTGCATTGGCGTAGCGCCAGATCCGCTTGCTGGCGATCTCCATCGTCTCGACCGAGATATCCATGAAGACCGTCATCAGGGTACTGAGGAAATCGACATCCGTGCGCGGCTCCATCACTTTGCTGTTGTCGCGGGCATGCTGCGCGCCTTCGGTGATCATCGCGATCAGGATGCCGTCCTTGTTGCCGAAGTAGTTGAAAACCGTCGGTGTCGACACGCCCGCGGCTTCGGCGATCTCGGCCATTGTCACGGCATCCACGCCCCTCTCGGAGAAGAGCGCGCGGGCCTGATCGAGGATCTCCTCGTGCCGCCTGGCCTTCTTGCGCGACCTCAGTCCGGTCGCGGGCCCCGCTCCGCCGGCGGCCTGTTCATCGTCTCTCATCGCCATGGTTTTCTTCGAGCTGTCCATCCGGAGATTTTTTTATATCATATATTTTTTTATTGACTAAAACTTTGTGACGATTGCAATCATGGTGCCAGACCGGTTCGGGGGTGGGTTTCGTTCATGATCCTGCGCGCTCCGACAGTTCGTTTCCGTCGTGTCCCTCCGGGAGGGCTGGACATGACCGGGCGATCTTATGTCAGGCCTCCGCCGGATTCCAATCGGCGGGGCGGCGCGCGGGGCAATCGGAGAACGGGCAATCGTCGACAGGTCCCATGCACGAGAGGAGAAACGCATGAGACATCTGAACCACCTGACGGCGACGTTCACCGCCGCGGCCATTGTGGTAGGCCTTTGCGGCACTGCCACAGCCCAGACCGCCGATCCCGACCGCTGGCTGACCCGACCATGATCGAGGCACGCGCCAGCATGTTCCTGCCCTCGCTCAACTACCTGACGTTCCAGCACATGGACCAGATGTTCGCGACGCGCACCGTCGCCGCCGGAAGCGAGACATGGGCGCTGCCGGAGAACCCGATCCCGCTCGACGGCGAGTACACGATCCTGGGCGAGACCTACGATCTCGAAGGCGCGCTCGAACGGACGCGGGCCAACGCGCTGGTGGTGCTGAAGGACGGCGCCATCGTGCACGAGACCTATCGCAACGGCAGCGGCCCGGACACGCGCTTCCTGACCTTCTCGGTCGCGAAGTCCTACACTTCGACACTGATCGGTTTCGCGCTGGAGGACGGGCTGATCGACAGCCTCGACGACAAGGTCACGAAGTACCTGCCCGAGATGGAAGGCTCCGGCTAGGACGGGCCGACGGTGCGCGACGTGCTGCGGATGCGGTCCGGCGTGGCATGGGAGGAACGCTACGAGTTCGGCAGCGAGACGCAGCTGACCACGGTCCACGACAACGCGCTGGTGGGCTACAAGTACCGCTGGTGCGACTACGCCGCGAACGAGTCGGAGAAGGGCGAGACGGCGCCCGACGAACGGTTCAACTACGCCACGCTCGACACCAGCGTGCTGGGCTGCATCGTGGAACGGGTCACCGGCCGCACCGGGGCGGAGTACATGAGCGAGAAGCTCTGGCAGCCGATGGGAGCGGAATACGACGCCTACTGGATCATGGACGGGCCGGACGACGTGGGTCGCGAATTCTACGGTGCTGGCCTTGCCTCCACCGCGCGCGACCATGCGCGCTTCGGCCAGATGTTCCTTCAGGACGGTATGGCCAACGGCAAGCAGGTGGTGCCCGCCGACTGGGTGAAGGAGGCCACCGTTCCCGACGAGGGCTACGAGCCGGTCGCACCCGGCGAACCGGTGGGCTACCAGTACCAGTGGTGGACCGACGGGGGCAGCGACGTGTTCATGGCGCTCGGCCTGCACCACCAGTTCATCCGAGTCGATCCGGCCAACAACATCGTCATCGTCAAGATCAGCTACACGCAGGAACCCGTTGGCCGGGACCAGGAAAACGAGGAACTCTTCGCCCAGATCACGGCCAAACTGACTCAGTGAGGCAAGGCGAATGGGCCCCCGGGCCTGTCCGAACGCAATACACTGGCCGGGCTGGAACGGCGGACGCGCCCCGGGAACAGGGCGCGCCTGTTGGAGCGGGCGGCAAGCTGCGTCGGTTCAAGCGCAAACGCAGTTGAGACGGCTATCACCGGGTGCCGCTTGGCCTGCGCAGCCTTGACGATCCAGGGGTTCAGTCCACGGCTTCGCGCGCCGCCTCTCTCCGACCATTGAAAACAGTCCTTCCGTTCACCCCATCCGGATCAGCAAGCCCAGCACGTCCGAGCGATGGATCATGCCCGCGACGTGGCCCTGATCCAGAACCGGGAACAGCCGGTGCGGCAGATCGAGGAACATCTCCGCCACGCGGATGACCTCGTCGTCGATATCGACGGTCACCACTTGGGCAGACATGTGATCGCGCACCAGCCCTGTCCAGTCCCGGTGATAGCTGGCGTGCAGCGCGGGTCGGAAGCAGTCTTTCTGGGTCAGGATGCCGACTAGGCGCCCATCGTCCGTCATAACGGGGGCAGCGGCGGATTTCGTTTCCACCAGGATGGCAACCGCGCGGCGCATGGGCATGTCGGGCGCAAGCGTGGGCACCTCGTGCCGAAGGATGCTCCGGATGCGGTAGGCGGTCACGATCCGACCTCCGACTGCACCTGCGCCGCGCGCCGCCGCAGCGGGCAATCGGCGCAGCGTCCGCCGGGCAGTCCCTCTGCCGCGCCGCAGCTGGTGCGCACGGGTTTGCCGCCGAATATCAGCCCGAGCCCGATGCCGCAGGCGGCGAGCGTCACGGTGATCACGGCAAGGAGGATTTCCATGGCCAATGCCTTTCGCTCAGAGGATCATGTCATCGATGGCGCCGGTTCGGATCTGGCTCAGCGCGCCAGCGTCCTCCAGCAGGAACAGCGCCGCGAGGTTCCGGGCGCGGGCGATCCCGGGCCCCCGCTCCTCGCCCGCCGCCAGCAGAGCGGTGGCCCAACCGTCGGCACTCATGGCGTCCGGTGCGACCACCGACACGGCGCGCAGGCGGCCCGCCACCGGCGCCTCCGCGCGCGGATCGATCACGTGGCTGTAGCGCATGCCCCCCAGCGCATAGCTTTGCACGCCGGTTCCGGACGTGGCGACCGCGGCGCCGTCGGGCAGGCGCAGGGTGGCGGGTGACGGCGCACCGGGGAACGGCGCATCGACCGCGACCCGCCAGTCCCGGCCGGTCGGGTGGTTGCCCCGCCCCGACAGCTCTCCGCCCAGATCGAACAGCGCGTCCGTGAACCCGGCCTCGCCCATCAGGACCATAGCGCGGTCCAGCGCCCAGCCCTTGGCAATGCCGCAAAGGTCGAGCGTCAGGTCGGCCCGCCGCTTGGTGATGCTCTCCGCGCTGACGGACAAGGCCCGCCAGTCCGGCGCACCGCCGCTGACCGGGCCAAATCCCCAGCGCGCCACCAGCGGCCCCACGGTCGGATCGAAGGCGCCCTCGCTTTGTCGGGAAATCTCCACCGCGGCAGACGCGACGTGGCACAGCGCGGGATTGTCCCCCTCTGTGCCGCTGGCGTTGAACCTGCTGATCGCGCTGTCGGGCCGCCATGGTGAAAGCTGCCGGTCGATCCGGGCAAAGAGCGCCTCGATCTCGGGCGCGAGCCGTGCAAGCCCCTGCCCCTCCGGCGCGCTCACACGCCAGCCCGTGCCGAACGCCCGGCCGCTCAGCGTCTCGACCCCGCCGCCTGCCGCAAGGGCCATGCGTGGCAGAACGCAGGCGCTGCCGATCAGGCCAAGGGCCGCGCGGCGGGTGGGTTCCTGAAGGCGTTTCATCATCTCAGGCTCCGAAATCGTCGTAAAAGATTTGCTCGGGTTCAACGCCGAGCCGGTCGAGCGTGGACAGCACCGCCGAGATCATCACCGGCGGGCCGCAGAGGTAGTACTCACATTCCTCGGGCGCAGGGTCGGCGCTCATCTCGCGGCGCAGGATGTCGTGGACGAACCCCGTAGCCCCCAGCCAGCGGTCGCCCGGTGCCGGATCCGACAAGGCCGGTGTCCAGCTGAAGTTCGGATGCTCGGCGGCCAGCCGGTGGAATTCGTCGGTGTAGAACAGGTCGGCGGCAGAGCGCGCACCATAAAAGTAGCGGATGCGCCGCTGCGTGCCACGCCCCAGTTGCTGGTGGATCATCGCACGCAGAGGCGCCATGCCCACGCCCCCGCCGACAAAGACCATCTCTCGGTCGGTGGGCTTGACATGGAACTCGCCGAAGGGCCCGGACAACGTGATCCTGTCGCCCGGCTTCAGCGAGAACATCCACGACGAGACACAGCCCGGCGGCACCTCCTCCTCCCGTCCTGCAGGCGGCACGGCGAGGCGGATGTTGAAAACGGCGCGCCCTGTGTCCTCCGGCCGGGTGGCAAGCGAATAGGCGCGTGTCACCTCCGCCCCGGACTGCGATCTCAACCTACGCCAGCCCGCGATGTCCCAGGCCTCTGCGAACTCTGCCGGCACGTCGAGCGTCGCGAAATCGAGGCTGTAGGGCGGCGCGGTGACCTGCATGAAATCGCCGGCGAGGAACTCCGTCGGATGGTCGGGCGGCAGGTCCACCACGATCTCGCGGATCAGCGGGGCAAGCATCCGGGTCGAGCGCACCATGCAGGTCACGCCGCCCCCGGCACTGAGTATGTCGTCCGGCACGGTCACCGCGCAATCGCCGCGCAGCCGGGTCTGGCAGGCCAGCCGGACATGGGCGCGCCGTTCCTTGGGAGACAGGACGCCCCGTTCCGTCGCCTGCGGTTCGCCCGCGCCCTCGCCCTCCACCGTCACGCGGCAGAGCCCGCAGGTCCCCGATCCGCCACAGGCGGCGGGCAGACCGATACCCGCGTTGTGCAGCACTCCCAGCAGCTTGTCGCCCCGCTTTGCCGTCAGGTGGGTCGTGGCGTTCACCAAAACGTCCAGCCCGGTGTCAGGCACCAGCCGCCGCCGCAGGACCACGAGTCCCAGGCTCATCCCCACCACCAGCAGCACGATCACGGCGCTTCCAAGCACAACCTCCGTCATTGCGACGCCGCCATCTGTGCGAAGGAGGCAAAGCCCAGCGACATCAGTCCAGTGAGGACAAAGGCAATGCCCAGCCCGCGCAGCCCCGCAGGCAGGTCGGCATAGGCCAGCCGCGTTCGGATCGCGGCCAGCATCGCCACCGCCAGCGCGAAACCGACCCCGCTGCCCAGCCCGAAGAAAGTCGATTGCGCCAAGGTGTAGTTGCGCTCCACCATGAAGAGGCTCCCGGCGAGTATCGCGCATTGCACCGTCAGGAGCGGCAGGAAGACCCCGAAAGCCGCGTGGATCGCGGGCACAAAGCGGTCGAGCAGCATCTCGAGCAGTTGCACGGATGCGGCGATGACCCCGATGAAGGCGATGAGCGACAGATAGGACAGGTCGATCTCCGGCATCCCGGCCCAGCCCCAGGCGCCCGGCGCCAGCAGGTAGCGATAGACGATGTGGTTCAACGGCACCGTCAGCCCCATCACCCCGACCATCGCGATGCCCAGCCCCAGCGCCGCCTCGGGTTTCTTCGACAGCGCAAGGAAGGTGCAGAGGCCCAGGAACAGCGTCAGGGGCATGTTGTCGACGAAGGCCGACATCAGGAACAGGTTCCACAGATCGGTCATTCGGTCACCTCCGCTCTGCCCGGCGGCGTGTGCTCCGGCGCCTCGGCCTGCTCCGGCAACACGCTGCGCACCGTCCAGACCAAGAGGCCCAGCAGGAAGAAGGCCGAGGGCGCCAGCAGCATCAGGCTGAGTGGCGTGAACCAGCCGCCCTCGCTGGCAAGCGGCAGGACGGTTGCGCCGAAGAGCTCCCCCTTGCCCAGCAGTTCGCGCAGCCCGCCGATCACCAGCAGCACCAGCGAATAACCCAGCCCGTTGCCGAAGGCGTCGATCATCGCGGGCAGCGGCGGGTGGCGGCGGGCATAGGCCTCCGTCCGGCCGAGGACGAGGCAGTTGGTGGTGATAAGACCCACGTAGACCGACAGCGCGCGGCTGATCTCGGCGAAATAGGCCTGCAAGACCTGGTCGATGACGATCACCAGCGAGGCGACGATGACGATCTGCACGATCAGCCGGATGGTGTCGGGAATATGCCGCCGGATCGTGCTGACGATGCCCGCTGCCAGCGTCAGCACCACCGTCAGGGCCACCGACATGGTCAGCGCCGTGGCGAGCGTCGTTGTCACCGCCAGCGCCGAGCAGATGCCGAGGATCTGCAGGATCACCGGGTTCTGGCGGATCAGCGGCTCGGTCAGCGTGGTCCATGAAGAGGTCCGTGCCATCGCTCAGAACTCCCCGCGTGCGATGGCGTCGATCAGCGGGCCGTACCCCTCGGGGCCGAGCCAGAAGCGGACGATCTGCGTCATGCCCCGCCCGGTGCGGGTGGCGCCGGTGATGCCGTCGACCTCGTAGGGGCCGGTGGCAGTCCCCTGCGCCACGCGGAACTGGACGGTGCCCGCTTCGTCGCGCAGTTCGGTCCCGGCAAAGCCCGCCTGCCAGGACGCCTCCTCGATCCGGCCGCCAAGGCCGGGCGTCTCCGAATGGTGGGTGACGGCGATACCGGCCACCGTGTTCATGTTGCCCTGCACTGCGAGGATCGCGTCGATCCGCCCGCCGTAGCCCTGCCCGCTGACCGGCAGCAGCGCGAGCGAGATCTCTTCACCCTCGCGCAGCAGGTAGACCTGCACGAAGTCGGGCCGCGTCCCCAGTCCGGCCAGATCCTCGGCGGGTGTGAGCGCCGTCCAGTTGCCCGGATCTGCCAGTGCCGCGTCGAGCGTTGCGGGTGTCACGTCCTCTGCCGCGCGCCCCCGGTCGAGGTCGATCACCACGGTCGAGAGCGTCCCACCCGCCTGCTCCAGCAGCGCCGACATGCCGGGAATACCCGCCACCAGCGAGGCGATCCGGGCCTGTTCCTCTGCCGCGCGGTTGGCCGCCTGTATCGGGCGCAGCATCACTGTCGCGCCGCTGACCAGCGCGGCGCAGATCGCCGAAACGAGGAACGCCACGATGATCGTCTTGGCGCGGCTTTCGTTGGGCAGCGCCATCAGTCGGCGCAGCGGGTTCAGGTCACGTTCTGCCATGACGTCTCCTTCTGCGGGCGATCCAGAGCGCCAGCGCGGCCTCGTCCAGAAGCGGGGCCGCCAGCGAGGCCAGCAGCGCGGCGGCGACGGCGATCTGCACCGGCGCCGCCCCGGTCCACCCGGTTGCAAACAGGATCAGGAGGGCGCCATAAAGTGCGCCTTCCAGCCAGCGACCACCGCGGGTCGCGGCGCTTGTGACGGGGTCGGCGACCAGCAGTACCAGCACCAGCGCGCCGACATGCAGGACCGGCACCGGCAACACGCCGAAGACGCCCGCCGCCGCACCGACGATGACGGCTCCGGCGATCACGCCGCCCGGCATCACGCCCGTCCCCATGCCGATCAGCGCAGCCGGTACGACCGCCCATGCCACCGGCGCGTCGAACGCGGGCCAGCCGAAGGCCGGGAAGCCGAACCCGAGGAAAGACAGCGCCACCGTCGCCGGGTGAACCACGTTCCGGCCCCAGCCGCCGAAGACCAGCTCTCCCATCACGATGCCGAAACTGATGCCCAAGGCCGCGCGCAACGTGCCCAGATCTTCGGGCATCAGGATCGCGATGCTGAGGGCCGCGAGGACCGCGGACAGCGACGGCGCCTGCGCGCGCACCAGCAGGAAGACGAGATGCCAGATGCCGATCACCAGCGCCGCGAGGCCGAACCGGAACAGCGTGTCCGCCCCGCCGTAGGCGATCCACATCACCACGATGGGCAGATGCGCGGCAAGCAGCACGGCGGCCACGGTTTCGCGGTTCCAGAGTCCCCGGATCACGCTGCGAACTCCGACCGGATGCGATCCAGCATGGTGCGCAGCTGGGTGGCGATCTCTCCGTTCTCGCTCAGCACGTAATCGGCCAGGGCCACGTCCTCCTCCAGCAGCGACAGCACGCCAAGCTTCATCGCCGTCTCGTCGTCCCCTGCGCCTAGGGCACGCAGGAAGGGCGCCGCGGGAAGCGTGGCCGCGAAGGCCTGCTCCAGCCCCGCCGTGGGGATCGCGGGCAGACCGCGCGGGGAGCGACCGAGCGCTTGCGCCAGCCAGTGCCGAGGACGCGCCGGTCCCTGTGCAGGCAGGACCGTCACCTGCCGGTCGCGCGGCGCGAGCCAGTGACCCACCTGCCCGTCCAGCGCACTGCCGGACAGGATGGTGTGCGGTCCGGGGGCCACGATCCGGCGGGTGAGTTGCCGGAGGTCCGCGCCGGGGTGGGTCCGCAGGCTTCGTCCTTCGCGCAGACCCGTGCCCCCGATGCGCACCTGCCGCATGACCGGCAGCACCCTGGTGTCCAGCAGCGCGCCCATGGCCGCCACGTCTTCGGAATGTATGTCCCAGACCGGCGCGCCAAGCCCCGCGGGAAAGACCTCGTGGCAGCAGATCCCAGGCAATCCCTGTGGATGACGGCGGCCGCGATGCACCACCTGCGCGCTCAGCGACAGCCCGGTGGGCAACGCGTCCGCCTGGGCAAAGACGATCACCGGGCCATCGGTCAGCTTCTGCAGCGCGCCAACACCCCGGGCAAAGTCCTCCTCCCGCCCTTCAAGCGCCGCGCCGGGATCGGGGGCACCCGGGCGCGTGTCGGTCGCCATGACGAGGATCGCGGCGGGCACCTCCTCTGCATCGGGCATTCCGCCGAAGGGCCGCCTGCGCAGCAGGGGCCAGGCCCCCGACGCCTGGAAGAGACGGCGCAACCCGTCAGGGGTCTGGTCGCTCGTTTCGTGCCGGACAACCGCGTCGCCGTCGCGGAACAGCACGAATTCCACCAGCCTGCGCCCGGGACGCATGACGATCCGCGCCACGGTTCCGGCGATGGGAGCGGTCAGACGAATCCCGGGCGCATGACGCAGGTGGGCGACGGCCTCTCCCTGCGCCACGCGGTCACCTTCGGCGACCAGAGGCGTGACGTGCAGGATCGGACCCGCGGGCGGCAGGACCGCCGCCTCTTCCGTCGTGACGCAAGTGTCCTCACGGCGTTCCGGCAATGCGGCGATCGCCGGGACCAGTCCCTTTCCCGCCCTGAAAAAACCCATCCTTCTCCCACTCGGTTGCGGTGCCTTGCGCGCCTGTTGAAAACGCCTCGAAGTTGAAGGTTAACGGCGGCTTTCGGTCCACGATATGATTTGAATCAATGCCATCTTTTCGCAACCGCGCGATCCTTGCTGCAATCGCAAACCTGCTTCGAAAGGAGATTGCCCATGCCGTCACCCTTCCCCGGATCGCTCGTGCCGTCCCTTGCCGCGGGCGTGATCGCGGGCCTGCTGTTCTCCGCGTCCGCAACCGCGCAGTCAGCCTCCGACGACGCGGAGGGCGAGGCCCCCGTCATCCCCTTCGCGCTTCCGCAGTCCGGCCCGTTCTCGCCGTCCGAGATCAACATCGACAACGACAAGGCGATCCAGGACTGGTTCCGCTCTGCCCATGCCAATGCCGCCGCCGAAGCGTTCCGCCACTGGGACGACGAGGGCGAGGTCAACGCGCGCTGTGCCACCTGCCATTCGGGCGAAGGGTTCCGCGATTTCCACGGGCTGGACGGCACGGAGGCCGGTGTCGTGGACGGCCCGATCAACACCGGCGGCGTCGTCGATTGCGGCACGTGCCATAACGCCGGGCTGGCAGAGGTGCGCGAGATCACCTTCCCCAGCGGCGTGGTGCATCCGGTGACGGGCGTCGAAGCGTCTTGCCTGACCTGCCACCAGGGCCGGTCGGCGGGGGCGGACGTGGAAAAGGCAATCGCGGGCCTGCCCGTCGACGAACCCAACGCCGATCTCGGCTTCATCAACCCGCACTACGCTACGGCTGCGGCCACCTGGCTCGGCGGTTACGGCGAGGCGGGGTATCACTACGAGGGCCAGACCTACTCCGGGCGGTTCTTCCACGCCAAGCCCGTGGAAAGCTGCAACTCTTGCCACGAACCGCACACGCTGGAGATCGTTTTCGAACCCTGCCAGACCTGCCACGAGGCCGAGTCCCCCGAGGACATCCGCATCGCCCGGCAAAGCTACGACGGCAGCGGCAAGACCGACGTCGGCATCCATTCCGACATCGCCGCCAATGCCGGGACGCTGATGGACATGATCCGCGCCTACACCACCGAAGTCGCCGGGGCGCCGGTGATCTACGATGGCACGCGCTACCCCTATTTCTTTGCCGATGCCAACGGCGACGGCGCCATCGACATGGAAGACGGCAGTCCGGTGGCCTACAAGTCCTGGACCCCGCGCAGCCTGCGGGCCGCCTTCAACTGGAAGCTGGTCACCGCCGATCCGGGCAACTACGCACACAACCCGCTCTATACGCTCGAACTCCTCTACGATTCCATTGCCGACCTGAGCGACCCACTGGGCGTCGACCTCGAGGAGATGAACCTGCGGCGCTGACCCGGGCATTTCGCCGTTTGGGCCGGCCGCCCCTTTCGGAACGATCCTGAACAGTCAGGACCGCGTCTGCGCCACCATCCGGCGCAGGCGCGCCCGTTCCTGCGAGAAGGGATAATCCCGTCCCCACTTGGAGCGTCGCCCCGAATATGGTTCTCTCCACCCTCCGGGCTGTGCCAGGAAGGACGGGACAGCCGCGCAGGGGCCGTGACAGTTTCTGTCCCCCACCTGCCGCAGTCTGACTTCCGTTCCCGCGAAGGCACGAATCGCATACCAGGAGCAGGCCATGGCTTTCCGTTTCATCCACGCATCCGACCTGCACATCGGCCGGAAGTTCGCCAACATCCCGCAGCCGCCCGACGGCAACATCCGCGGCCGCCTGATGGAGGCGCGGCACGCGGTCATCGGTAAACTGGCAGAGGCGGCGCGCAGCCGCGGCGCGGCCCATGTGCTGCTGGCGGGCGATACCTTCGACACGGCGACGCCCTCGGCCCCGGTGATCCGCCAGGCGCTCGGCGCCATGGCCGAGGCGGAGGGCGTGACCTGGTGGCTCCTGCCCGGCAACCACGACAACATGCGCGATGCTGAACCGCTCTGGGACACGATCCGCAAGGACGCCCCCTCAAACGTCATCGCCGTCACCGAAACCGCCCCGCGTGAACTGGGCGACAACGCAGTCCTCCTGCCCTGCCCCGTGGCCTACCGCGCCATCGGTAGCGACCCGACGGAGGGCCTGCCCGGCATGACCAGCGCCGAGGGTCTCCTGCGCATCGGTCTGGCGCACGGAGGCGTCACCGATTTCACCGAGGCCGGGGACACCATCGCGCCCGACCGGGACCGCAGCGCGCGGCTCGATTACCTCGCGCTCGGCGACTGGCACGGGCGGCTCGCGGTCTCTGACCGGGTGCACTACAGCGGCACCCCGGAACAGGACCGTTTCAAGCATGGTCAGCGCGGTGTCTGCCTGTGTGTCAGCCTCGACGGTCCGGGCGCTGTGCCCGCCATCGAAGAGGTCCCCACGGGATCGTTCCTCTGGCGGGAGGTCGCCCTGCCCCTCACCGCACGGCAGGACGCCGCGGCGGCGCTGGCCGATGTGCTGCCCGCGACCGGACGGCGCGACATCCTCTTGCGTGTCGCGGCTTCCGGATGGGCCAACCTGCCGCAGAAGGTATCCCTGCAGAACTCGGCCGCCGACGCCGCTCCGGACTTTGCCCATTTCGAGCTGCGGACCGACGCACTCGGCGCCCTGTTCGAGGCCGCCGACCTAGATGCGATCGACCGGGCGGGCGCGCTGCGGATGGCGGCGGACGGCCTGATGGCGGACGCCAACGCCGAGACGCTGTCGCAGGCGGATCGCGACGTGGCGGCCGATGCCCTTGCCCGGCTTTACGCCTATGTGCGGGAGGAGGCTGAATGAAACTGCGCAGCATCACCCTTAACAACGTCCGCCGCTTCACGGAACCCGCGAAGGTCGACGGTCTGGGCGACGGGCTGAACGTGCTCTGCGAGCCCAACGAACACGGCAAGTCCACCCTCTTCGATGCCATCCAGGCGCTGTTCTTCAAACCACACGGGTCGCGTGACAAGGAGGTTTCGTCGCTCAGGCCGCACGCCGGCGGCGCCCCGGAGGTCACGGTCGAGTTGGAGACCGCCGACGGCCGCTTCACCCTCTCCAAGCGCTGGCTGCAAAAACCCGCGGCGACGGTCCAACAGGGCGGCCGGCTGATCGCGCAGGCCGACGCGGCAGAGGCATGGATCGCCGATCTACTGGGCGGCGACGCGGGCGGGCCGTCCGGGCTGATCTGGGTGCGGCAAGGCGTCACCGATCTGACAGCCGGCACAACGAAGGAACGGCAGGCCGCGCTCGAAGCCCGCCGCGACCTGATGACCTCGGTCGGGGACGAGGTTGAGGCGATGACCGGCGGGCGGCGGATGGACAGGGCACTGGCGCGCTGTCGTGACGAACTCTCCGCCCTCGCCACCGGCACCGGCAAGCCGAAGACCGGCGGCGCGTGGAAGGCCGCCATCGACACGGTGGAGGCTCTGACCGAGCAGGAGGCAGCGCTTTCGGCGACCGCCCGCGATCTTCACGACGCGCTGGCCGAGCGCAAGCGCGCCCGGCGCGACCTTGCCGAATGGGACGCCCCCGACGCCGTGGCCGAGCGCAGCGAGAAGCTGGAGACCGCACGCGCCGCCCATGCCGCCGCCATGCGCCACGCCGAGGAACTGGATGCCGCTGCCCGCAAGGTCGACATGGCCCGCCTGACGGCAGAGGCGACCCGGGGCAAACTCGCCTCCCTCCGCGCCGCGCAGACCGAACGGGCCGAAGCCGCGCGCCAGGTCGAGGCCACCGGCACCGAAAAACTGGCCGCGGCCGCCGCGCTGGACAAGGCGCAGGCGACACGCGATGCCGCGCAAACGACGTTCGACGCTGCAGAGGCTGCCCTGTCGAAAGCAGAGGCCACCCGCAATGCCGCGCAACGGGCAGAGGCCGCGCGCGACGGGGCGGAACGCCGCAACGAACTGGAAAACCGCATCGCGCAGGCGGAGGAGATGCGCCGCCGGATGGAGACGGCGGCAGGCGCCGCCCGCAACGGGCCGGACGCCACGGCGCTGCGCCGGATCGAGACGCTGGCCAATGCCCATGCCGCCGCCATCGCCGCCCGCGACGCCACCGCCACGCAAGTCATCGCCCATTACACGGCAGGCTCCGAAGGAGCGATCCGTTTCGGCGACGCTGCTCTGCCCGGCGGACAGGCGGTCCCCCTCGCCCGGACCGCCCGCCTCGACATCGCCGGTGTCGGTCACTTGGAGATCCGACCGGGCGATACCGGGCACGACGTAGGGACCGTGGACACCGCGGCCAAGGCCCTGCGCACAGCGCTCGCAGCCGCCGGTGCCGAGACGCTGGAGGACGCGCGCGATGCCGCCGCCGCCCGGGACGAAGCGGAACGGCAGCACGCCGAGGCAAAGGCCGTGCTGCAGAGCCTCGCGCCGGAGGGCATCGAACAGCTCCGCGCCGCGCTCTCCCGGATCCCCGTCCCCGTGGAGGGCGAAGATCTGCCCGATCTGGCGCAGGCGGAGGCAGACCTCGCCGCCGCGAGAGAGGCAAGGGACATCGCCCGCAGCGCGCTCGACACCGCAACGGAACGGCTGGCGGACGCCCGGGCGGAGGTGCTGCGCGCCGACACGGCCCTGACCTCGTTGCAGGACCGCCTGACACGGGCCGAAGACGCCGTTGCGCGGTCCGGTGTCGCCACGGAAGACGAACTGGCCTCCGAACTGGCGGTGCTGGAGGCGGCGCTGGCCCAAGAGCAGGCCGCACATGCCGCCAAGGCCAAGGATGCGCCCGATCCCGCCAATGCGCGCGCCGCACTCACACGCGCGGAATCCGTGGAAACCCGTGCGCGCGATGAAACCGCCCGACTGAAGCTGCTCCTCGCCCGGCTCGAAGAGCGCATCGGCCGGTCCTCCGGGGACGCGGTCGAGGAGAGGCTGGCCGAGACGACCGAAAAGCTGGCGTCGGCCCGCGAAGCGCTGGCCCGGATCGAACACGAGGTGGCGGTTCTGCGGCGGCTCGAACAGGCGCTGGAAACGGCCCGGAACGAAGCCCGCGACCGCTATTTCGCCCCCATCGCCCGCGAGTTGAAGCCGCTCCTCCACCTGTTGTGGCCGGATGCGGAACTGACCTGGGGCGAGGAATCCCTGCTGCCGGACGCGCTGCTCCGCGATGGCCAGAGCGAGCCGGTCGACGTCCTCTCCGGCGGCACGCAGGAGCAGGTGGCCCTTCTGGTCCGGCTGGCCTTTGCACGCATGTTGTCCCACGCCGGGCGCACTGCACCAGTGATCCTCGACGACGCGCTGGTCTTCACCGACGACGACCGGATCGAACGGATGTTCGACGCGCTGCACCGCCAGGCGGGCGACCTCCAGATCATCGTTCTGACCTGCCGCCAGCGCGCCTTCCGCGACCTGGGCGGTCATGCACTGAGCTTTTCAGCCGTGGCGCCGGAAGACGCCTGACGCCCACCCGCCCATCGCGTTTCGCGGGGGACCGCGCCTGTGTCAGGCCGGTCCCCGACCCCTCAAAAAATAGCAATTGACCGGGCGCGCGCTTTTCTGGCAAGGAAATCGCACGTCCGGTTCCGGGGTTTTCACGCCCCGGAGGAAAGAGGGAATGCAGTGCGGCACGCCAGTGCCTACCCTGCAGCTGCCCCCGCAACTGTAAGCGGCAAGCAGGGCTGATATGCCACTGGAGAAATCCGGGAAGGCCAGTCCAGATGCGATGACCCGCGAGCCAGGAGACCTGCCGGACTGGCGCCCATGGAAGAGGCGCTTTTCCACCGGACGCCGGGGTGCGCGTCTGGCCTTGTGCGGCGGCGGGTCATTCCGCCGCGCGGATGGGGTCGAGCGTTCCCTGCGTCCAGAAACGACGCGCGCCGGGTGTGGCGCAGTGGACAGGGACGACTTCATGAAACGCACGTTGAGTGCCCTTGCGGCGTGCATCGCGCTTCCGGCGATGACACAGGCGCATTTCCTGCTCGAATATACATCGGACACCATCATCGACCGCCCCGGCGACGTGCCGGTCAAGCTGATCTTCTGGCACCCCTTCTCCAACGGCTACGTGATGGAGATGGAGACGCCCCGGGAATTTTTCATGGTGCATCACGGCAAGCGCACCGATCTACTGGACACGCTCGAACCGACCGTCTTCACCGGGTCCGAGAACGAGGCCCCGGCCTTTCTGGGCAGTGTCCCGGTCAAACGGTCGGGCGACTACGTGCTCGTGACCGTCCCGCAGCCCTATTTCGAGGAATCCGAGGACAAGTACATCCAGCAGTACACCAAGGCCTTCCTCAACCGCAGCGAACTGCCCACCGACTGGATGAACCCGGTCGACCTCCCGGCCGAGATCCTGCCACTGAACAAGCCCTACAACGTGCTGGCCGGCTCCACCTTTACCGGACGCGTCATGTCCGAAGGCCACCCCGTCGCCGGCGCCGAGATCGAGGTGGAGTTCATGGCGGCCGAGCCTGACATGAACCAAGCGCGCGCCACCGATCCGGTGGTCAGCCCGCCGCCCGGCGGTGCCGTCGTGGTCCTCTCCGACGACAACGGGTATTTCACCTTCGGCATCCCGAGGGCCGGACACTGGGGCTTTGCCGCGCTCGGCGTGGGCCCGGTGACCGAGCACGAGGGCAAGGAACTCAGCCAGGACGCCGTGATCTGGATCCGCGCCTGGGAACTGGAGTGACGCCATGCACATCGTGGACGGAGCCCTTTCCAACCCGGTCGTGATCGGCGGGGCCGTACTGGCGGCGGGCGGGATCGCCTACGGCCTGCGGTCGCTGACCATGGAACGCATCCCCGCCGCCGGTGTCCTGTCGGCCAGTTTCTTCGTGGCATCGCTGGTGCATGTGCCCATCGGCCCGTCCTCGGTTCATCTCATCATGAACGGTCTTGCCGGGCTCGTGCTCGGCTGGGCCGCCTTTCCGGCGCTCTTCGTGGGGCTGCTGCTTCAGGCGGTGTTCTTCGGGTTCGGGGGGCTCACCGTGCTCGGGGTCAACACGCTGAACATCGCATTGCCCGCCGTCCTGGCGGGCATCCTCTTCGGGCGTCTCATCTCGCGCGGGACGCCGGTGGCGGGCGCCATCTGGGGCGCGGTCGGCGGCACCTTCAGCATCGCCGCGACGACCCTTTTCGTGGGCTTTTCCCTCGCGCTGTCGGGCGATGCCTTCATCCCGGCGGCCAAGCTGGTGTTCGTCGCCCATATTCCGGTGATGATCATCGAGGGGCTGTTGACCGGATTTGCTGTCCTGCTGGCCCGCAAGGTCAAGCCGGACCTGTTCTTTGCGCTGCAGAGAGGCACAACATGAAACGCCTCGCCCTTGCCGCCGCGCTCATGGCGCTGCCCCTGCCCGCCCAGGCCCACAAGGTCATCGCCGCCGTCTTTCCCTCCGGGTCCGCCATCGAGGGCGAGATCGGCTTCTCCAACGGCGAAATGGCCGTCGGCGAGGAGGTGATCGTCACCGCCCCCGACGGCACCGAACTGGGGCGCGCGGTCACCGATGCCGATGGCTTCTTCGCCTTCACCCCGGAACAGCCGGTCGAGCATCGCTTTCGCGCCGATCTGGGCGCCGGGCACGTGGCAATGACCACCCTGCCCGCCGAAGACGTGGCCGCCATCCTCGGCAAGCCGGTGATCGAGACCCCGCCGCCCGCCGCGACCTCCGACGCAACCACCCCGGCCGCAGTCGCCGGGCTGACGGCAGAGCAGCGTGACGTCATCGCCGAAGCCGTCCGGGACGAGATCCGTCCCCTGCGCCGCGAAATCGCCGCCTACAAGGAGAAGAACGACCTGCAGGCCATCCTTGGCGGGCTGGGCTACATCCTCGGCCTGTTCGGCCTGGGATTCTACATCGCGGCCCGACGCAAGATGGCGGTCTGATCCATGGGTCACGTGCTGACACAGGCGCAGAAGACGCTGGCCGATACCGGGGCACCGGGCCTGACCGCGGTGAACCAGCTCGACCCGCGCACCCGCATCCTGGGCGCCTGCGTCTTCGGCGTCGTGGTCGTCGCGCTGTCATCGTTGGCTGCGCTGCTGGCGGCGCTTGTCGTCTCCGCCGCCTTCCTCTTGCTCTCGCGCCTGCCCATCCTGCCGACGCTGAAGCGCATGGCGGCGATGGACGGCTTCATCATCTTCATGCTGGTGCTCTTTCCGTTCACCGTGCCCGGCGACGTGATCTTCTCTGTCTGGGGCTTCGACGCGACATGGCAGGGTCTCAGACAGGCGGTCGAGATCGCGCTGACTGCCAACGCGGTCATCCTCGCTCTCATGACGCTGGTCGGGTCGATGGAGCCGGTCACCATGGGACATGCGCTCTACCGGCTGCGGTGTCCGGAGAAACTCGTGCACCTGATGATGTTCACCATCCGCTACATCGAGGTCCTGCGCGAGGAATACCTCCGCCTGCGCGCCGCGATGAAGGTCCGGGCCTTCCGCCCCACGACCTCGTGGCACACCTATCGCACCTTCGGCTACCTCGTGGGAATGATGCTGGTGCGCGCGATCGAGCGGTCCGAGCGCATTCTCGCCGCGATGAAATGCCGGGGGTTTTCGGGGCGCATCGTGCTCCTCCAGGACTTCGTCTACACCCGCCGCGACGCCATGTTCGGCCTGCTTCTCGTGGTCATCTGCGCAACGCTCCTTCGGTTGGACGTCACATGGCCCTAATCGACATCGAAGACGTGCACTTCGGCTACCCGGGCCACGACCCCGTCCTGAAGGGCGCGAACCTGAGGCTTGAACCGTGTCAGCGCCTGTCGCTGACCGGCCCGAACGGCGCGGGCAAGTCGACGCTGCTGCGGCTGATCCTTGGACTGCAACGGCCCGACAGCGGCACGATCCGCGTTTTCGGCACCCAGCGCGTGACCGAGGCGGACTTCCACGAGGTGCGCCGCCGGGTCGGACTGGTGTTCCAGGACCCCGACGATCAGCTGTTCTGCCCGACCGTGGCAGAGGACGTGGCCTTTGGGCCCCTGAACCTCGGCCGCAGCCGGGAAGAGGCGCTGGCAATGGTCGACCGCGTTCTGGGCGACCTGGGCCTGACCCACCTGCGCAACCGGATCACTCACAAGCTGTCCGGGGGCGAGAAGCGGCTGGTCACCCTGGCGACCGTGCTGGTGATGGAGCCTGAGGCGCTGCTGCTGGACGAACCGACCAACGCGCTCGACACACGCAACGAAGCACGTCTCCTGGAAATCCTCCACGCCCTGCCCCAGGCCATCCTGCTGGTCAGCCACGATCCGAGGTTCCGCGACAGGCTGGCGCCCGACTCCGTCGAGTTGAGCGACGGCAAACTCGTACACGCCTGAAGAGGCGCATTTACCACCTTCGAAGCCCTCCAGAAAAAAATGCGGAATGTTAATAATTCTGCGGAACGATTGCAGTGTTTCCGCGTTCTACGACTCTGGACTTCTAGGAAGGTGACCTTACGTTGATGTTATTCGCAGATGTATCGCTGTCCGGAGGGCAGGATACGCTGTCTCTCAGGCACAGGATTCGTAACGACACCGGCCCGGAACATGCCCGTGTGGAACACCGTTTCGACAACGTCTTCCACGATCCGCATGCCCGCCTCAACGACTTCCTCCGCGTCCAGCAGGAAGCCCTTCTTGCGCTGTGCCGCCGCACCGCCGACAACAGGTCCCTCCTCAGCCGGGAAATCATCGTAGATCTTCTGATGCGGCTTTTTGCCGATGTCGGCCCCGGGCCTACGCAAGGTCAAGCTGGCCAGCCGCTGCATCCTGTGGCAATCGACTACATTGTGCTGGGATCGCGGTTGGGAACTGAGGTGATCCGGCGCAGGCTGGTCAAGGCGGATCCGGACATCGCCATGCCATCCTATTTTCTTGCCCCTCCGGTCGGACCGGTCTGGCAGCGCCATTGCGCTGGCCTGGACTCTATGGCCGCGCGCAGTCCCGAGGCCGACCGCATTGTCGCGGACGCCACGGAAGCATTCAAAATCTTCGACCGCGCAGCCGCAGCGCATGTCTCCTGAACCAACCGGACTGAAAGGGTCGCCTATATGAAAATCGCAAGGGCTTCGGGTTCCGACAGCGACAGCGTGGACCTCACCAATTGCGACCGCGAACCGATCCACCAGCTGGGTCGGGTACAGTCCTACGGCGCCCTGCTTGCCGTCTCGACGGACTGGATCGTCCAACACGCCTCCGAAAATCTTCACGACATCCTCGGCATCGGCCATGACAGCGCGATCGGCCGTCCCTTGCAGGACCTGATCGTCCACGACGGTTTCGAACGGATGCGCAAGAGCATGCACCTCACCGACACGCCGGATGGCGTGGTACGGCTGTTCGGCATGACCCTGCAGAACGACAACCGGACCTTCGACGTGTCCCTGCACGGCAGCGGACGCCACATGATCGTGGAGTTCGAGCCGCGCGCGGTCTCGCACGGCCGCGATGTCATGTCCGAGGTCTACCCCCAGATCCTTCAGCTGAAGGGCTGTGCCGACCTCGAAAGCCTCGCCCGCAGGGCTACCACCGCGCTGCAGAAACTCGCCGGTTTCGACAGCGTCATGCTCTACCAGTTCCAGGCCGACATGTCTGGCAAGGTGCTGGCGGAAACCCGGAGCGACGGCGCTCACAGGTACCTCGGCCTGATGTTCCCGGCTTCCGACATCCCCGCACAGGCCCGCGCGCTCTACAAACGGTCGCTGCTGCGGCTGATCGCCGATGTGGACGACCCGGGCAGCATGATCTCTCCGCCCCACACGGTCGACGGCGCGCCCGTGGACCTGTCGCTCGCCGTGACGCGCGCCGTCTCTCCGATCCATATCGAGTACCTGAAGAACATGGGCGTCAATGCCTCCATGTCCGTCTCGATCATCAAGGACGGCGAACTCTGGGGCCTGTTTGCCTGCCACCACCACAGCCCGCGCTACATCGACTACGAACGCCGCACCGCGTTCGAGATGTTCGCACACATGTTCTCGTATGAACTGACACGGTTCGAGGACGGACAGCGCAAGATCGCGGAGGTGAACACCAACCGTCTGCAAAGCCGCCTGATGACGCATATGGCCGACGGTCAGAAACTGGCAGAGAGCCTGCTGGCGGTCAGCGACGACATCCAGTCGGTCCTGCCGCACGACGGGCTGTGCCTGTATGACGGCGAGTCCCCGACCTGTATCGGCACGACCACCACCGCCGAGGAGGTCCGCAGAATCGCGCGGTTCCTCGACCGCTCCATCGGCTCGCAGAACTATTACACCGATTGCCTCGGCAACGTGCACGAACCCGCCCGCGATTACGAGGATCGCATCGCCGGTGTTCTGGCCATCCCCATTTCGAAACGGCCCCGGGATTACCTGCTGCTGTTCCGCCGCCCGATCAACGACACGGTGTCCTGGGCGGGCGATCCGAACAAGCCGGTCACCGTCGGCCCGAACGGCGTGCGCCTCACGCCGCGCAAGTCGTTCGACGTGTGGAAGGAAACCGTGGCCGGGCGGTCCGCGCCCTGGACCAACCAGGAGGTGCACGCCGCCAACCTGCTGCGCACCGTCCTGCTCGAGGTCTTCCTCAAGGTCACGGATGCCGCGAACCTCGAACGGGAGCGGGCACAGGAACAGCAACAACTGCTGATCTCCGAACTCAACCACCGCGTGCGCAACATCCTCAACCTGATGCGCGGGCTGCTGTCGCAATCGCGCGCCTCCGCCGCCACGCTCGAGGATTTCACCGCCAATCTCGACGGGCGCATCCACGCGCTTGCACGGGCGCACGACCAGCTTACCGCAGATCACTGGGAACCTGCCTCGCTTCGGGAACTGATCGTCTGCGAATTCGCGGCCTATGCCGACGGCAAGGCGGCGCGGGTGAAGATCACCGGACCTGACGCTCTGGTGAAACCGCAGGCCTACACCACGCTCGCGCTCGTGCTGCACGAGATGGCGACCAACTCCGTTAAGTACGGCGCGCTCTGCGACAGCCGCGGGCGCGTGGACATCCATATATCGCAGGACAACGCGGGCGGTCTGCTGATCGACTGGTTCGAACGCGGTGGCCCGCCGGTGTCGCCGCCGGAACGCCGCGGCTTCGGAACGGTCATCATCGAGACGTCGATCCCGCACGAACTGAAGGGCGATTCCCGGATCCACTACAAGGTGACCGGGGTCGAGGCCCACTTCCGCCTGCCGCCGCACGTCCTCGCCAAGGTGATCGAAGAACAGGCCGCACCGTCGCCCGCGCCGGTCCAGCCGGCACAAGAGGCCGCAGGCGCCGATTTTGCCGGTCCCGCCCTCGTGCTGGAGGATTCGCTGATCATCGCGATGGACGCGGCCGCCATGCTCGAGGACATGGGCGCCTCCCCGGTGGAGATCGCCTCGTCCGTCAACGACGCGATGGCATGGCTTGAAACAGTAACCCCCAATCACGCGGTGCTGGACGTGAACCTCGGCGACGAACAGTCGCTGCCCGTCGCGGAAAAGCTGCATGACATGGGCGTGCCCTTCGTGCTGGCAACCGGCTACGGCGACAACCAGGCGCTGGTCGAAACCTACCCACCCTGCGAGATCGTCCAGAAGCCGTTCACCGACACGGCGCTGCGATCGGCGTTCGAGCGGCTGGCAAACAGCAAGCGGAAGGGCTGACGAATTGCCGTCGCGGCGGGTGATCCCCGCCGCGGCAGCGCAGCCCGGATTTTATTGTGTTGCGGACAGGGGCGGCGGACGGGTGTTCGACGCCTGCGCCGCTTCCGCGTCGCGATGTTCCTGCGCCAGTTTCAGCACCCGGACCAGTTCGATGCGCGAGATCGGTTTGGCAAGGAACTCGTCCATGCCGGCCTGAAGGCACTTGCCCACGTCCTCGGCAAAGATGCTGGCGGTCAGCCCGGAGATGTAGACCCGCGACACCGGCCCCCGCAGCGCGCGGATGCGGCGGGTTGCCTCCGGCCCGTCGACGTCGGGCATGTGCTGGTCCATGAGGACAAGGTCGATCCCGCCCTTGGCCACGCGTTCCACCGCCTCGGCACCGCCGGTGACGGAGTCCACCTCATGCCCAAGGCGTTTGAGCATCGCGCAGGCCACGGTCAGATTGACCTTGCTGTCATCCACGACAAGCACCCGCAACGGCTGCTGCGTCGTCTCCGCGCCCTCGGGACTATCGCCGGACGTGTCGGGCGCATGCCCGGCCTCCGGCAGGGGCAGCGCGAAGTGGAAACGGCTGCCCTTGCCCGGTGTGCTGTCCAGCCGCAGCGTGCCGCCCATGGCGTCGACCAGCGCGGCACTGATCGACAGGCCCAGACCGCTGCCCGACATCCGGCTGCTCTGCGCCCCGGCCACCTGGTAGAAACGCTTGAAAATCCGCGCCTTGTCCGCCTCGCCGATGCCGATGCCGGTGTCGATCACCTCGAACCGGAACCGCCCCCGTTCGGCCGAGACGCGCACCCGGACACCGCCGGTATCGGTGAACTTGACCGCGTTGCCCACGAGGTTGATCAGGACCTGGCTCAGCCGGTCGGCGTCGCCGATCACCCAGCTGGCACAGTCGGCGCCCATCTCGACCTCCAGCGACAGTCCGCGCGCGTCGGCCTGCGGGGCAAGGACGGACACCGCGCTGCGCACGACGCCATCGAGGTCGAACTCCTCCGCACGGATCAGCACTTCGCCCGCTTCCAGTTTGGATATGTCGAGGATGTCGTCGATCACCGATTTCAGCGTCCGCCCTGCGTTGCGGATGATCGTCAGCTTGGCAAGCTGATCCTCCGTCACCTCCGTCTCAAGCAGCAGGTCGGTGACCGGCAGGATGCCGTTCAGCGGTGTCCTGATCTCGTGGCTCATGGTGGCGAGGAAGCGTGACTTCGCCTCGACCGCCGCCTCCGCCGTGTCGCGCGCCTCCGTCAGCGATTGCTCCTTGCTGCGGATCGTCTCGCGCATGGTGGCGAAACTTTCCACCAGTTGGCCGATCTCGTCCTGCCGCGCCTTGGGCAGCGGCGTGTCGTAGCGGCCCGCGGCCAGCTCCTTGGCGGCACGCGCCAGCATCGACGCCCGCCGCAGCACGAGCCGGTCCAGGAAGACCATCCCGCCGACACCGAAGATCACGACGATCCCCATCATCACGACACCCAGATGCCAGACCTGGCTGCGCAGCGCGGCGCTGTGGACGCGGATGTCCAGATGCACGACCAGCGTGCCGACCAGCCGCCCGCCGAACAGGATCGGCCGGGTGACGAGGTAGTGGTCCTTTGTATGATCGGGGTGCTCCAGCGGATAAAGGCGCCGCCCGTCCCCGTCGAAAAGCTCCACCCCGCGCCAGGCGCTGAAACTCATCTGCGCGTGATCGAGGATCTCGTGCGCCGCGCCGATCTGGTTCTGCAGCATGTAAGGCGTCAGGGCGTTGCCCAGAACGTCAAGCTGGCGCTCCGTCAAAGTGACTTCGAGTTCGTTGAACGTGCGCTGAACCTTCGGCTGCCAGATCCCGAAGAACAGCAGAAAACCGAGGAGACCGACAAGGGCGCCCATCTGCAGGAAACGCCCGCGCACGGAATAACGCAGCTTGCGGTGGCCCCGTCCTTCGTCCTCAGTCATCGCGGCACCTCATGTACCGTCACCTCATTCCACGAAGCGTTCGAGGTTCATGTCCCTGAGCGGCTGGTAGTCCTCCATCGTCGCCGCCACGATCTCGCGGAAGGGCACCCGGTCGAGCGCGGCCTGCCCCCCGGCATCGTGCGCCATGTCGAGGAAGGCGCGGCGCACCTCCTCGCGCACCTCTTCGGAGACGCGGGGGTGGGCGACGACCGGATGCGGCGGCACGCGCTGCGTCTCATGGATGATGCGCAGGCCGTTGCGGACCGTCTCGGGCTGGGCGGTGAAGGTCGCCATCACGCCGCCCGCCGCCGCCGACCGTCCCAGAAGCACGTTGAGATAGGCGGAGCTGTGCGTCGCGGCATAGACCGGCACGCAGTCGATGCCGAACCTCTGCGCAAGGTCGGAACGGATCATCAGCGAGGCACCAAGCGCGTTGGGAGCCGGAAAGGCCACCTGCTTTCCGGCAAGCTGGGCGGGGTCGTCTATGCCCCCGTCGCGGGCGACCACAAGGATACCGAAAAGCTGCCGCCCCCCGTCGCGCAGCAAGGGCAGATACCCTTGGTGATCGTGCGCCATGACCGCGTGATAGGGGTTCATGTAGGCGAAATCGAAGGCGCCCCGGCGAAAGGCATCCTCGAACGCCGGTATGTCCGGTGTGCCAGACATGACGAAGCGGTGGCCGGTCCGCCGCTCGAGCTCCTCAAGGATCGGAATCCAGGCGGAGGCCAGCCGCAGCGGCTCGAACTGCGGCACGACGCCGAAGCTGTACTCCTCGGCCACGGCGGGGCCGCAAAGGCCCAGGCTCATGCAGACCAAGGCGGCCATGTACCGCAGACGGGATGCCATGTATTTCATCGACCTGAACCTCCTCCCATACCGGATGCACGCGCGACGGCCGCCCGCGGAACACGCAGGCCGGCGCATCGCGCCCGCCGTCGGGCCCGAATAAATATCAAAACGGTTAAGAAACGCGGAAGCCGGCCCCGGTGCAAAGCCCGTGGAATTCGTATCGATTTCCCCCTTTGCAATTCGCGGCGCGGCGCCTATATCTAGGCTGTTCCTTCGGGAACTATGGGCATAAACGCGCATGTAATAAACGGATCGGACCCGGGGGCGGTACCCGGCGGCTCCACCAAACATCCCTTCGTTGGGGGACAATGGGGCCGAAACAGGATCGACGAACGCGTAAAGATGTTGCTTTGTCCCGGTGAGATACCACCGTTATCGGTTCACAAAGTACAATTGCCAACGACAATCGTGCTCCGGTTGCAGTTGCTGCGTAAGCAGTGACGAGACCGAAATCTAAGTCCTTGCGCCTAGCAGCGTAAGGCGGGGTTCGCAGGCACCTGGCAACAGAAGCCTGCACTTCACGTCCCGTGCCATCCCCATCCGCGACCGCCAGTTTGCGCTCACTTTTGGGAGGCCACCGGACGCAGACGTCACCCGGACAAACCGGAGTTCCGCAATGCGCCTCCTGCTTCCCCTCATCGCCGTTTCCGTCATCTCCGCCTGCGGCGGCCCGATGCCCGGCGGACACATGACCGAACCTGCCCAGTCGATGCGTTATGACGTGATGGAGCGAGCCCGGGATCTGTCGATGGGCGTGCGCCACGACGACGACCACCCGACTTACGGCACACCCGGCGACACGCCGCGCCCGGCACCCGTTTTGCCCCCCTGCGACGAAACCGGCCTCGGCGACCGGCCCTGCCCCTGACACACCCGCTGCTGCAAGGCAGCATGATTGTCCGCCGCGCTCTTGCCGCCCCCCTTCGGCCCGCTACGTCTGAGCGAACCAGCAAGGCGGACCCGGATGACAGACCTGCTCAACATTCTCATCGCGCTGATGACCATCGCCTTCGGCGGCATGGCCTTCGTCAGCCCGCGCTTCGCCGCGAAGGCGCTGGACCTGAAGCCCGTCAACAGCACCATGGGCCTGAGCGAGCTGCGCGCCTCTGCGGGCGGGCTGTTCGTGGCCATGGGCCTGTGCTGCCTGATCACCGGCGCGGATTTCGCCTATGCCATGCTGGGGATCGCCTACGTCGGCGCGGCCACCGGGCGCGTCGTCTCCATGGTGATGGACCGGCCGCCGCAGCCCAAGGCCTTCGTCTGGTTCCTGCTGGAGGCCGTTCCGGCCACCTGGCTGATCGCGATGAACTGGCCCGCGACCGCCGCCTGAGCCCGGCCCCGCACCGGTCTGTCTTGTGATCGTCACGAAGCGCCCCTAAGCCTTTGGGGATCATGACGCCCTACCCTCTCCTGACCCGAGTCTTCGCGCGCATCGGCCTGCTTTCCTTCGGTGGTCCGGCGGCACAGATCGCCGTCATGCACCGCGAACTGGTGGAGGAGCGTCCCTGGCTCACCGAGGCGCAGTTCCTGCGCGCGCTGTCCTTCTGCATGCTGCTGCCCGGCCCCGAAGCGATGCAGCTCGCCACCTATGCCGGCTGGCGCCTGCGCGGCATCCCCGGCGGCCTGATCGCAGGCGCGCTCTTTGTCCTGCCCGGCGCGGCGGTGATCGCGGTCCTCGCACTGCTTTACGCGCAATACGGCACACGGCCCGAGACGGAGGCGCTGATGCTCGGCGTCAAGGCCAGCGTCATCGTCATCGTGGTGCAGGCGCTGCGCCGGCTGTCGTCCAAGGCCCTGAAGCGCAGGTCCGACATGGTAATGGCGGTCGCGGCCTTCCTTGCCCTCTTCGCGTTCAGCCTGCCGTTCCCGCTGGTCATCGCGCTGGCGGCGGTCTGGGGGGCGCTGCGCAGCCGGGCCACAGCGGACGAACCGGCCACACCGGCGATGGACCCCGCCCGCAAGGGCACCGCCCCGGCCACGATCCTGCTGTGGCTGGTGCTCTGGCTGCTGCCCCTTCCGATCCTCCATCTCGCGGGCCAGACGCTGCTCTTCGACCTCGCCGCCTTCTTCGCGAAACTGGCTGTCGTGACCTTCGGCGGCGCCTATGCCGTCCTTGCCTACATGGCGCAGGAGGTGGTGGAGATCCGCGGCTGGCTGACCGCGCCGCAGATGGTCGACGCCCTCGGGCTGGCCGAGACGACGCCCGGCCCCCTGATCCTCGTCACGCAGTTCGTGGGCCAACTCGCCGGACATGCCGAGGGCGGCCCCTGCATGGCACTGGCCGCCGGGGCGCTGACGCTCTGGATGACCTTCGTCCCCTGTTTCCTCTGGATCTTCACGTTCGCCCCGCATGTGGAGACCCTGCTCGCCCGCCCGCGGCTTCAGGCCGCGCTCAAGGGGATCACCGCCGCCGTGGTGGGCGTGATCGCCAATCTCTCGCTCTGGTTCGCCCTCCACACGCTCTTTGCCGACACCATGACGATCGACCGCGGCCCGCTGTCCCTGCCGCTCCCTGTCCTTTCGACCCTGCGTATCGACGCCTTGCCGCTGATCGCGCTGGCCGCGCTGATGTTCGCGCGCAAGGCACCGGTGCCACTTGTGCTGGCGGTCTGTGCGCTCGCCGGCTGGGGTCTGGCGCAGGTCTGACTCCCCCCTTCCATTCTCCGTCCAGAGCAATATGGTGGGCGCAACGAACAGAAAGCCGAACTATGTCCGACAGTATTGATTACGGAAAACTCATGCACCGCGCGATGCGCGGCCTCATCCAGGAGGTTCTGACCGGCGTGTCGGAGCATGGGCTGCCCGGCGATCATCATTTCTTCATCACCTTCGACACCCGCCACCCGGAGGTCGAACTGGCCGACTGGCTGGCCCAGCGTTACCCCGGCGAGATGACCGTGGTGATGCAGAACTGGTACGAGGACCTCGAGGTCGGTGACGAGGGCTTTGCCGTCACGCTGAACTTCGGCGACGCACCGGAACGGCTGTCGATCCCCTACGATGCCATCCGCACCTTCGTCGATCCCTCCGTGGAATTCGGCCTGCGTTTCGAAAGCCAGGACAGCGAGGACGACGAAGGCGACGACGATCCCACGCCCGGCGGCGACGGTCCCGGCAAACCCGAGGCGCAGCATCATGATGCCGAAGTCGTCAGCCTCGACCGTTTCCGGAAATGAACCTTTCGTAAAGGGTGCCTGCCGTAACGTCCACGGGACTATCCTGCCTGGGTCTCGGGCGACATCGGCATGAACTCTCTGAACTTCGCCATCCTCGACTATGTCGCTCTGCCGATATTCGTCCTCCGGCCCGATCCGGAGGGCAGGCCTGTCTATGCCTTCTGGAACCGCGCCGCCGAACGGCTGGGCGCCCGCCCGAGGGAGGAGGTGCTGGGCCATACCGCGCGCGAGGTCTACGAGGGCGCCTTTGGCGAAGCGGCTTATCGGCGTCACATGGAGGTCATGGCCACCCGCACCGCGCAGACCTACGACCTCTTGCTCGACCTCGACGGCTCCGCGACAGAGGTGCAGACCACCCTCTCGCCGATCCTCGGGCATGACGACCACATCATCGTCATCGTCGGCACCTCGACCATCGTGACGCCCATCCGGGCCGCGCAGCAGAAGGACATCGAAACCCTCGCCAGGGTCGAACGCGCCCGCCGCGAGATGGAGCAGTACCTCGCCTTCGCAGCCCACGACCTGCGCGCGCCCATGCGCCGCATCCTCGGCCTGTCCGAACTGATCCGTGACGAACTGCCCGAGGACGCGACGGAGGCGCGGGAGATCGCGGACCTGATGTCGGAAGTCAGCGAAAAGGCGCAGGACCTGATCGGCGAGGTCCTCGACTTCAGCGAGGCCAGCAATGCCGAGGAGCGGATCGAGAGCTTCGAACTGCACCTGCTCTGCCGCGACATCTTCACCGTCCTCGACCCGCGCGGGCAGCACGACCTCGACGCACAAGAGATCCGCCTGACCGCCGACCGCACCGCGCTCCAGATCATCCTGCGCAACCTCGTCGACAACGCACTGAAACACGCGGGCAAGGACCGGGTGCGCGTCCGCGTCCGGACCGACGCGACGAACGAAGGCCTCGACATCCTCGTGGAAGACAACGGCAAGGGCCTGCCCGGCGGTACGCTCGACTTTCTCGACGGCAAACCCTTCGAATACGGCCATGGTTTCGGTCTGCTCGGGCTGCGGCGGCTGCTTGGTATGCGCAAGGGGCAGCTCTCGGCCACCCAGCCCGAGGGCGGCGGCAGCGTATTCCGTGTGCATCTGCCCGGAACCCGTCTGGCCTGACCCCGGGCAGTTCCGCTGGGGCAATTCGTCTCTAGGCGCGCGGCACCGGCCTTAGTAAACCTTGCCGCGATTGCACGATTGCCCAGCATCCCGCTTTCCTTTAATCGGCATGCAATCGCATACAAATGCAGGAGTCGCCCATGACCGCCACCCGTACCGAGACCGACAGCTTCGGCCCGCTGGAAGTGCCCGCCGAAAAGTACTGGGGCGCGCAGACCCAGCGCTCGATCATGAACTTCCCCATCGGCTGGGAAAAGCAGCCCGTGCCGATCGTCCGCGCCCTCGGCGTCATCAAGAAGGCCTGCGCCGAGGCGAACAAGTCGCTCGGCACCATGACGCCCGAGATCGCCGACGCGATCATGGCCGCCGCACAGGAAGTCATCGAGGGCAAGTTCGACGACAACTTCCCGCTGGTGGTTTGGCAGACCGGCTCCGGCACGCAGTCGAACATGAACGCAAACGAGGTCATCTCCAACCGCGCGATCGAGATGCTGGGCGGCGAGATGGGGTCCAAGTCCCCCGTCCACCCCAACGATCACTGCAACATGGGCCAGTCGTCGAACGACACCTTCCCGACCGCGATGCACGTCGCCATCGGCATGCAGGCGCGCGACGTCCTGCTGCCCGGCCTGAAGAAACTGCACGCCGCGCTCGAAGCGAAGTCCGCCGAATTCAAGGACATCATCAAGATCGGCCGGACCCACACCCAGGACGCCACTCCGCTGACGCTGGGCCAGGAATTCGGCGGCTACGCCCACCAGGTCAAGAAGGGCATCGAACGGGTCGAGGCCTGCCTGCCCGACATCTACGAACTGGCGCAGGGCGGCACCGCCGTCGGCACCGGGCTCAACACGAAAAAGGGCTGGTCAGAGACGGTCGCAGCCAACATCGCCGCGATCACCGACCTGCCCTTCGTCACCGCACCGAACAAGTTCGAGGCGCTGGCCGCGCATGACGCGATGGTGATGTTCTCCGGCGCGCTGAAGACCGTGGCGGCAAGCCTCTTCAAGATCGCCAACGACATCCGCCTCTTGGGCTCCGGCCCGCGCTCGGGTCTGGGCGAACTGATCCTGCCGGAGAACGAGCCCGGCTCCTCGATCATGCCGGGCAAGGTGAATCCGACGCAGGCCGAGGCGCTGACCATGGTCTGCGCCCATGTCATGGGCAACGACGCGGCGGTCGGTTTCGCGGGCTCGCAGGGCCACTTCGAGCTGAACGTCTACAACCCGATGATGTCCTACAACGTCCTGCAATCCATGCAGCTTCTGGGCGACTCGGCCTCTGCCTTCACCGACAACATGGTGGTCGGGATCGAGGCCAACGAGGCGCGGATCGAGAAACTGATGAAGGAATCGCTGATGCTGGTGACGGCGCTGGCGCCGACCATCGGTTACGACAACGCCACCAAGGTCGCCAAGACTGCCCACAAGAACGGCACGACCCTCAAGGAAGAGGCCATCGCGCTCGGCTTCGTGGACGAGGAAACCTTCGACCGCGTCGTCCGGCCCGAGGACATGATCGGCCCCAAGGACTGACCTTGCCGCAACGCGGAAAGACACCGACGCGCGCCCCCCTCCGGGCGCGCGTTTCTCGTTCGCCCGACTTCTGACCCGCGCAATCGTGAGCCGCGATCCGTTGACCTCAGGCGATTTCCGCCGATTTCAGGGGGATGCAACGTCGAACCCTCCTCGCCTCCGCCCTGGCCCTGCCCTTCGTCTCCCGCGCATGGGCGCAGGACGATCCCTTCGCCGCCTTCGCGGAGGCGCACGACCAGTTCCACGCGATCCTCGTCCGGAAAGGCGACACGCTGATCCATGAAAAGGCCTATCGCGGCCCCGGCCTCGACGCGCTGGCCAATATCAAGAGTTGCTCGAAAAGCATGGTCGCGCTGCTGCTGGGATGCGCCATCGACCGGGACGAGGTCGCGCTGGACGCCACCCTCGGCGACGTGGCGCCCCGTCTGATCCCCTCCGGTGCCGACCCGCAGGTGGCCGACATCACGCTCGGTGACCTCGCCAGCCTTCGCGCCGGGCTGGAGCGGACCTCCGGCCCCAATTACGGCGCATGGGTCGCCTCGTCCAACTGGGTTCGTGACGCGCTGTCCCGTCCCATGGTGGCGGAACCCGGCGGGCGGATGCTCTATTCCACCGGCTCGACCCATGTACTCGGCGCGGCGCTGGCAGAGGCGACCGGCCTCACGCTGCTGGAACAGGCCCGCACCCGGCTGGGCCGCCCGCTGGGCATCGACATCCCGCCATGGACCCGCGATCCGCAGGGCTACTACCTCGGCGGCAACCAGATGGCGCTGACGCCCCGGGCGATGCTGCGCGTTGCGCTGACGATGCGCGACGGCGGCGTCTGGGACGGAACGCAGGTCATCCCCGCCGACTGGGTGGAAACCTCCGTCCAGCCACTGACCCGCTCGCCCTACTCCGGCCTGTCCTACGGCTACGGCTGGTTCCTGAGCCCCACCGGCTGGGCGCTGGCGCGCGGCTACGGCGGGCAGATCATCGCCTTTCACGCCGACCGGGACATCGCCGCCGCCATCACCTCCGACCCGAACCGGCCCGCGCGGTCGCAGGGGTATTTCGGGGCGCTGATGGACCTGCTCGACGGCCCGGTCCTGTCCGTCTGAAACCCATGGAACGCCGCCACGAAGCCAGCTAGGATCGCGTCATGAGCAAGGTCGTCAACCTGAACCGCTTCCGCAAGCAGAAGTCCCGCGACGAGAAACGCCGCGAGGGCGACGCCAACGCCGCGCAGCACGGCCTGACAAAGGCGCAGAAAACGCTGGCCAAGGCGCGCACCGACAAAGAGCGGCGCGACCTCGACGGGCACGAACGGGAATGACGGGCCGCCCGGTCAAGCGGTCGCTGACCCTGAAGGGCCACCGCACCTCGGTCTCGCTCGAGGATGCCTTCTGGACCGAATTCCGGCGCATCGCGGCCGAGATGGACAAGCCCCTGAACGCGCTTGCCTCCGAAATCGACGAGGCGCG
Organism: Sagittula sp. MA-2; assembly: GCF_030126985.1. Taxonomy (GTDB): domain Bacteria; phylum Pseudomonadota; class Alphaproteobacteria; order Rhodobacterales; family Rhodobacteraceae; genus Sagittula. The sequence continues at coordinate 2,149,341 of NZ_CP126145.1, forward strand.
CGACCCGGAGGTCGGGCTGGCCTCCTCCATCCGCGTCTACATCCTTCGCAAACTGGTCGAAGAACGCGACGCAAGAGTCTGAAATCAGGCGCGTTTCCGTCCCATTACGGGGAACACGAAACAACGGTCGCGCCGCAGGCTGAGCCACATCGGCGTGCCCGTCTTCGGCAGGAAAACGTTGGGCACGGTGGCGATCAGCTTCTGCCCGTCGTGATCCATCACGAACTCGACGAGGCTTTCCGATCCCATGAACCGCGCCCGCTGCACGACGCCGCGCGCAGGCGTGCCGGCGATCTCCGTCGGGTTCGGGCCCTTGCCGGAGCGGTCGAAGTCGATGGATACGTGCTGCGGACGGAAAACGATCTCCACCGCGCCGCCATCCGCCACGCCCGGCGCAAGGAAGTGACCGAACGGCGTGTCCACCAGCGCCCCCTCAACAGTTCCCCGCAGGACATTGACATCGCTGAAGAATGCTACAGCCTCGCGATCAACTGGCGCATTGTAGATGTTGTAGGGCGCTCCCTGCTGCACGATCCGCCCGTCGCGCATCAGCGCGATCTCGTCGGCCATGCGCATCGCCTCTTCGGGTTCGTGCGTGACCAGCAGGACCGCCGCGCCTTCCTCCTTCAGCAGATCCAGCGTCTCGTCGCGGATACCGTCGCGCAGCCGGTTGTCGAGGCCGGAGAACGGCTCGTCCATCAGCATGATCTTCGGCTGCGGCGCCAGCGCCCGGGCCAGCGCCACGCGCTGCTGCTCGCCGCCCGACAGGTGGTGCGGGTAATGGTCGATGTAATGCCGCAGCCCGACCCGATCCAGAAGCCGCTCCGCCGTGGCGCGCTTCTCCGACCGGCCGCCCTTCAGCCCGAAGGCCACGTTTTCCCCGACACTCAGATGCGGGAACAGCGCGAAATCCTGGAACATCAGCCCGATGGAGCGGCGCTCGGGCGGCACGCGGAACACCGTGTCGCAGACCAGCTTGCCGTCGACGTGGATGGTGCCTTCGTCCTGCATGTCGACGCCCGCGATCATCCGCAGCGTCGTCGACTTGCCGCAGCCCGAAGGACCAAGCAGGCATGTCACCTGCCCCGGCGCGATCTGCAGCGACACGTGATCGACCACGGTCTGACCGTCGAAGCGGCGCACGAGGTCGCGGATTTCTAGCCTTGGCGGTGTCGTCACGTCTGCCCCAAAACGTCCGAGGGATTTTATCGGGTTTCAGGCACCTCTAGACCGACCCGCCGTGTACTGCAAGGGCACCCTGTCCCCCGTGCCAGGTCTCGTCAGGCCAAGGCCTTGGCAAGACGCGGCAAACGGGCCTTCTTCAGAAGCGCGCGCAGTTCCCAGTCGTCGCCGGAGAGGCGCCGCGCCTCCGTCAGCACCTGTTCTGCCACGCCCTGCACCGCGTCTGGCGAGGCCTGCCAGAACCCGAGCAGGAAGGCGTCGGGATCGGTGCGGCTCAGGCCCTCTTCGGCCAGCACGTTGCGCGGGAAGTCGGAGGCGTTCATCGTCACGATCACGTCGGCGCTGCCCGCGACCGCCGCCGCCAGTACATGCACGTCCGCCGGATCGGGCAGCCACAGGCGCCCCTCCAGCGACGGCGGCCAGGTCACTTCGGCCCGGGGCCATGCGGCGCGGACCAGCGCGATCTCGCCCCGTGCCTGCGCCTCTCCGCCCGGTCCCAGCTTGCGCGCCGCGCGGGCCCATTCCTCGAGGATGCGTTCCGACCAGAGCGGCGTGTAAAGCCCGGCCCCGGCCACGCCCAGAAGAACTTCGCGCATCACCGTGGGAAACAGGACGCAGGTGTCGAGGACGACCTTCACAGCCGAAAGAACAGCGCCTTCAGGTAGCCCGATTCCGCCAGCTGCGGCAGCAGCGGATGGTCGGCCCCCGCCTGCCCGGTATGGATCAGGACCGCCCGCCGCCCGGCCCGGCCGATGCCGCGCAGGCACGCGCCGGTAAAGGCTGTCATGTCCGCCGCGTGCGAGCACGAGCAGAGCACGAGATACCCGTCCTCCGCCACCAGCGGCGCCGCCAGCCGCGCGATCCGTTCGTAGGCGCGCAGCCCCTTGTCGAGCGCCTGCTTCGACGGCGCGAAGGCGGGCGGGTCGCAGACCACCACGTCATAGCGCGCGCCTTCTTCCTGCAGCGCCGTCAGCGTGTCGAAGGCGTCGCCCTGCCGTGTGGCAAAACGGTCGGCCACGCCCATCGCATCGGCCCCTGCCTGCGCCAGTTCCAGCGCCGGGGCGGAACCGTCGACGCACAGCACCTCGCGCGCACCGCCCGCAAGAGCCGCCAGCCCGAAACCGCCGACATGACTGAAGACGTCGATCACCGATCCCTCCGCCGCCAGCCGGGCTGCGAAGGCGTGGTTGTCGCGCTGGTCGTAGAACAGACCTGTTTTTTGGCCGCCGGTCAGGTCGGCCATGTAGGTCGCGCCGTTCATCACCACCGGCACCGGCGCGTCGGGCGCCGCCCCCAGCAGAACCGCATCGGCATCGTCCAGCCCTTCCAGCGCGCGCCCGCGCCCGGACGCGTTCTTGAGGATGTTCGCGCAGCCCGTGACCTCCGCCAGGACGTCCGCCAGCTCCGGCAGGCGCACATCGGCCCAGGCGGCGTTCGGCTGCACCACCAGCGTGTCGCCGAAACGGTCCACGATCACGCCGGGAAAGCCATCCGCCTCCGCGTGGATCAGCCGGTAGAACGGCGCATCGTACAGCCGCTCGCGCAGCGACAGCGCCTTGGCGACCTTCGCCCGCAGCCAGTCGGTGCCAACCTCCACGATCTCGCGGTCCAGCACCCGCGCCACGATCTTCGAGCCGGGGTTCACCGCCACCGTGGCCAGCGGCTTGCGCTCGTGGTCCTCCAGCGTGGCGATGGTGCCCGGCGCGATGCCCCGGGTCCGGCGATCCATCACCAGTTCGTTGTCAAAGACCCATGGCGCGCCGCGGCGGATGGCGCGGGCGTTGGCCTTCGGAAGAAGGCGCAGGACGGGACGGTCGGATGCGGAGCCGGAATCAGGCGAGGCGGAGGTCGTCATGACCCCCGCCTTACCCCGCTTTCTCCCAAGAATGAAGCGGTTGAAATTCAGATCTGATCGAGTGCCCGCGTCAGCGTCCGGCCCTTGTCGCGCCAGCCCCCCGCGGTCGACACCTCGGCCGCCATGACGCGGTCCAGATGGGCCATCAGGCGGACCTTCATGCCCAGGCCCTGCCGCTCTGCCGCCATCGCGCGGCGCCCTCCGAAGGCCTCCAGATCCGCGCGGGTCCGGCGGCCCTGCACCAGCACCGCACCGGTTGCGGCATCGACAAGGGTCGTGTCGAAGACGACCGTATGGATGCCGCCGGTGGTGTAGCGGGCCTTCTCCGTCAGCGAATGGAACTTGTGCAGCGTTATGATGGCCTTGACCGGACGCCCCTCTGCCGGCGCGCCCGCGCGGGCCTTCTCGAGGCTCGCCTGGAACATCGCCGCCACCTGCTGCTTGCGGTTGCCGGGCGCGTCGCCGCGCCAGACGATGTCGGCAATCGGCAGGTACAGGTTCGCCTCGGACACGCTGAGCGCCTCGGGCACGCGGAACTCGTACTCCACCAGCTTCATGCCGCCCTGCAGGACCGGGGCGTCAACCGCCGCAACCGGGGCCGCGCGCTCCATCTGGATGGTCGAGGCGCGGGTCACCTCGCCGCCGGGCATCGCCTCGAACGGTGCGCGGCCGGGCATCTCGCCGCAGGCCGCAAGCGCCGCCATCATCCCAAGCCCAAGAACAAACCGTGCAATCCGCATCTTTTTCGCCCTTCTGTGCCGCTTCGCTGCTCCCGAAGCGCCGTTCTGCCCTGTCGCTGCCCGAAGGCCGCTGTTAACGTTGTTTTGCTCCGGAACGTGGCGCCATTTGGGCGACAGCAGGGTCTTTCGTCGACACGTCAACCTGATGGGCCGCACGGATCACGGGGTTTACCGTTAGCGCTAACCGGTCTATGTATCGCGGAAGACCGGAAACCGGAGCCGGAAAGGACTCGTTCCATGACCCTCAATCAGACCATCGCCGACGTCACCGCCCGTATCGAGGAACGCTCCTCGGGCATGCGCGCCACCTATCTCGACCGCATGGCGCGCGCCGCCGACGAAGGCCCGCGCCGCGCCCACCTGACCTGCGGCAACCAGGCCCACGCCTATGCCGCCATGGGACAGGACCAGGACCGGCTCGCCACCGAACACGCGCCCAACATCGGCATCGTCAGCGCCTACAACGACATGCTCTCGGCCCACCAGCCGTTCGAACGCTTCCCCGACCTGATCCGCAAGGCGGCCCGCGCGCAGGGCGCCACCGCGCAGGTGGCGGGCGGTGTTCCGGCGATGTGCGACGGTGTCACCCAGGGCCAGGTCGGCATGGAACTCTCGCTCTTCTCCCGCGATGTGATCGCGCTGGCAGCAGGCATCGCGCTCTCGCACAACACCTTCGACGCGGCGCTCTACCTCGGCGTCTGCGACAAGATCGTGCCCGGGCTGATCATCGCCGCGGCAACCTTCGGCTACATCCCCTCGGTCTTCCTGCCCGCGGGCCCGATGCCCACCGGCCTGCCCAACGACGAAAAGGCCAAGGTCCGCCAGATGTTCGCCACCGGCGAGGTCGGCCGCGAGGAACTGATGAAGGCCGAGATGGCCTCCTACCACGGGCCGGGCACCTGCACCTTCTACGGCACCGCCAACACCAACCAGATGCTGATGGAGGTCATGGGCCTGCACCTGCCCGGCGCGTCCTTCGTGAACCCCAACACGCCGCTGCGCGACGCGCTGACCGTCGCCGGGACCGAACGCGCGCTCGAGATCACGGCGCTCGGCAACGACTACCGCCCGGTGTCGGAGATCCTCGACGCCAGGGCCTTCGTCAACGGCATCGTCGGGCTGATGGCGACCGGCGGGTCGACCAACCTCGTGCTGCACATGCCCGCCATGGCACGCGCCGCGGGCATCGCGCTCGAGGTGCAGGACTTCGACGACATCTCCTCGGTGACGCCGCTGATGGCCAAGGTCTACCCGAACGGCCTTGCGGACGTGAACCACTTCCACGCCGCGGGCGGGCTGCAGTACATGATCGGCGAACTCCTTGACGCGGGCCTCCTGCACGAGGACGTCAAGACGGTGATCGGCGACGGCCTGCGCCCCTACACGCGCGAGCCCGAGCTGAAGGACGACAAGCTGACCTGGCGCGACGGCCCGACCCAGACCCACAACGACAAGGTCCTGCGCCCGGCCACCGACCCGTTCCAGAAGACCGGCGGCCTGAAGCAGCTCAAGGGCAACCTGGGCCACGGCATGATCAAGGTCTCCGCCGTCGCCCCCGAACGCCACGTGATCGAGGCGAAGGCACGTGTCTTCGAGGATCAGGAAGCCGTCAAGCTGGCCTTCAAGGCGGGCGAGTTCACCGAGGACACCATCGTCGTCGTCCGCTTCCAGGGTCCGAAGTCTAACGGCATGCCGGAACTGCACGGCCTGACGCCGACACTCGCGGTGCTGCAGGACCGCGGCCTGAAGGTGGCGCTGGTGACCGACGGGCGCATGTCCGGCGCCTCCGGCAAAGTGCCCGCCGCGATCCACGTCTCGCCCGAGGCGGCAGACGGCGGCCCGCTCGCCCGCGTGCGCAACGGCGACATCGTCCGCCTCGACGCCACCAACGGCACGCTCGAGAACCTCGCCCCCGATTTCGCCGACCGCGAACCGGTGACCGCCGACCTCACAGGCAACGGCCACGGCGTCGGACGCGAGCTTTTCGCCGCCTTCCGCGCCAACGTGGGGCTTGCCTCGAACGGCGCAGCCGTGGTCGTCTGACCCCAAAGGCGCGCCCGGCCCCGGCAAGGGCGCGCCCCCTGCTTCTCTGCTTCACAAATACTCGAAAAGGACGCTCCCCATGACCCCAGCTGACGCCAGCCGCGAAAGCGAGCGCCTCTGCCGCCTCGCCCCGGTGATCCCGGTTCTCGTGATCGACGACGCCTCGAAGGCGCGCGGCCTCGCCGAGGCGCTGGTCAAGGGCGGCCTGCCCGTGCTCGAGGTGACGCTGCGCACCCCCGCGGCGCTCGACGCGATATCCGAGATGGCGAAGGTCGAGGGCGGCGTGGTCGGCGCGGGCACGCTGCTGACCCCCGAGGATGTGGAAAATGCCGTGGCCGCAGGCGCGAAGTTCGGCGTCTCGCCGGGCGCCACCGACCGCATCCTCGACGCCTGCGAGGCCGCCGACCTGCCGCTGCTGCCGGGTGCCGCCACCGCGTCGGAGGCGATGAAACTGCTGGAGCGCGGCTATACCGTGCAGAAGTTCTTCCCGGCGGAGGCGAATGGCGGCGTGCCCGCGCTCAAGGCCATCGGCGCGCCGATCCCGCAGGTCCGCTTCTGCCCCACCGGCGGCGTGTCGATGAAGAACGTGGGCGACTACCTCGGCCTGTCGAACGTGCTCTGCTGCGGCGGCAGCTGGGTGGCGCCGAAGGACATGGTCTCTTCGGGCGACTGGGACGGGATCGAGGCGCTGGCCCGCGAGGCCGCGGCCCTGCCGCGCCCTGCGTGAAGCGTTCCGTGTCGGATCGGCTGACGCCGATCCGACACGCCGGGGCTCTGCCCCGGACCCCGAGGTATTTCTGCCAAGATGAAGGGGAGACCCGCGATCAGTTGCGCGGGCGCGAACGCCATCCGCCGCGCCGCTTCGGCGCAGCCATGCCGTGCTGTCCTTCGCGCAGGACTTCCGTCATCGGGTGGCCCTCCTGGCCGTACTCCTCCAGCAGGGCGGCGATCAGCGTGCTTGTCTCGGTGTCGACCGGCAGCGACAGCGCCCAGTCGAAGAAGATCGACCGGCATTCCTCGATCGTGATGCCCTCGATCCGGTAGGCTTCCCGGATCAGCCCCTTGGGGTCCGCGTCGTTCATGTCTCTTCTCCTTCGGGCAGGACCGCCCGGATGATGCCGGCGGCGCGCGCGGTGCGCGCGTCCAGTTCCCCGCGCAGCGCGTCGAGGGTCTCGTGCCCGGTCAGCCGCAGCAGGAAGGCGCAGCCGCCCGCGCCCAGCGTGTCGGGGTTGAGGGGCTTGTCGCTGACCAGCCGCGCGCCGATCTGCAGCGACCAGGCAAGTTCGTAGGCCGCCACCAGCGGGCCGCTGTCGAGCCAGTCCGCCGCCCGCAGCGCCCTTGGCGTCTGGCGCACCGGCTTGCCGGCGGTCAGCGCCGCCGCCTGCCCGATCAGTTCGATCTCCTGCATCCGGCCCGGGCCGATCTTGGCGTCCCACGGGCCGGAGCCGCCCTTTGCCGCCTCGATCCGGCGCAGCATGCTGGCCACCTCCGACAGCACCTTCGTGCGGTCCCGCGGCTCGGCCAGCAGGTCCAGCCGGAAGGCCTCCACGTCGTCGGCGAAGTCGCGCGGGCCTGCGATCACCCGCGCACGGGTCAGCGCGAGGTGTTCCCAGGTCCAGGCTTCTTCCTGCTGGTAGCGCTGGAAAGACGCCCAGGAGGTCGCCACCGGCCCCTGGTTGCCGGAGGGACGGAGCCGCATGTCGACCTCGTAGAGCCGCCCCTCGGACATGCGCGCGGTCATCGCCGTCACCAGCGCCTGCGTCAGCCGCGCGTAATAGGTGCGCGAGGGCAGCGGCCTGCGGCCATCCGAGCTCTCGACGTCCTGCGGATCGTAGATCACGATCAGGTCGAGGTCGGAGCGCGCGTGCAGCCGCCCGGCCCCGAGCGATCCCATCCCCAGCACCACGGCACCGCGTCCCGGCGGCGCGCCGTGTTTCAGCGCGAATTCCTCCTGCACCACCGGCCAGATTGCCGCCAGCACGGCTTCGGCAAGGTCGGCATAGGCGCGGCCCGCCTCCTCCGGCGCCATCATGCCGCGCAGGAGGTGCACGCCTGCGCGGAAGTGCCATTCCTTGGCCCAGCGGCGCGCAAGGTCGAGGCGCCGTTCGTAGTCCGGTTCGGCCTCCAGCACGCGCGACAGCTCTTCTGCCAGCCGGGTCCGGCCGGGCCACTGGCTCCAGAAATCCCCGGCGATGACCGCGTCCAGCACGGACGCGTTGCGCGCGAGGTAGACGGCAAGGTCGGGCGAGGTGCCGACGATGTCCACCAGCAGGTCGGCGAGCTGCGGATTGGCCTCGAACAGCGCGAACAACTGCACGCCCGCGGGCAGCCCTTTCAGGAAACCGTCGAAGGCGGCCAGCGCCTCTTCGGGCCGGGCGGTGGCGGCGAGGCGGCGCAGGATCTCCGGCCGCACGCGCTGCCACAGTTGCTGGGCGCGTTCCGAGCGCAGGCAGGGATAGGTCGACCAGCGGCGCGGCAGGTCGCTGTCCTCGAAGACCTCCGGTTCGGCGCAGGGCGCAGACGAGTCGGGGGCGAAGAAGCCCTCCGTCAGGGAATGCACCTCCGTCAGGCGGTCGACGATCTCCGTCTCCAGGTCGGCCAGGTCACGGCCCATGAGGCAGGCGATGCGGTTCAGCCCCTCCTCGCTGGTCGGCATGTCGTGGGTCTGGGTGTCGTTGACCATCTGGATGCGGTGTTCCACCTCGCGGTGCGCGCGATAATGGCGGACCAGCTTTTCCGAGACATCCTCCGGCACCCAGCCCTTGGCGGTGAGCGCCCGCAGCCCCTCCACCGTGCCTCGCACACGAAGGTCCCGGTCGCGGCCGCCGGCGATCAGCTGGCGCGTCTGGGTGAAGAACTCGATCTCGCGGATGCCGCCACGCCCCAGCTTCATGTTGTGCCCGGCCAGCGTCACCGGCCCGTGCAGCCGCTTGTGCGACCGGATGCGCAGCCGCATGTCATGCGCGTCCTGGATCGCCGCAAAGTCGAGATGCTTGCGCCAGACGAAGGGTTTCAGCGCGGCGAGGAACCGCTCCGCCGCCGGGATGTCCCCCGCCGAGGGCCGCGCCTTGATATAGGCCGCGCGTTCCCAGGTGCGCCCGAAGCTCTCGTAATACCGTTCCGCCGCCTCCATCGCCATGATGACCGGCGTCACCGAAGGATCGGGCCTCAGCCGCAGGTCGGTGCGGAAGACATACCCCTCGCCCGTGGGATCGTTCAGCATCGACGACATCTTGCGCGTGGCGCGCACAAGCGCCGAGCGCGCCTCGAAATAGTCGTCGGGGTCGTAGCGGGTTTCGTCGAAGAGGCAGATCAGGTCGATGTCGGAGGAATAGTTCAGCTCTCCCGCGCCCATCTTGCCCATGGCCAGCACCGCCGCACCGCCCGCCGTCTCCACATCGTCGGCGCTCATGCCGGGCAGCTTGCCGCGCCGGATCTCGTGACCCACGGCCGCCTGCAGCGCCAGCGTGACCGCCAGGTCGGCGAAATCGCTCAGCGCGCCGGTGACGTCCTCCAGCTCCCACGCGCCGGCCAGATCGCAAAGCGCGGTCAGCAGGGCGATCCTCCGCTTCGCCTGCCTCAGCGCGCTGCCGAGCGTATCGGGCGCCACCTCGCGCAGACCGGCGTGTACCGTGGCCAGCGCAGCCTCCATGTCGCCCGCAGCCTCTTCGAGCCAGTCGCCCTCCCGGGCGATCAGGCCCTTGAGATAGGGCGAGGAGCCGCCGGTGCCGCGCAGCAGGTCTGCAACGGCGCCGCTGGCCCAGGGGGCGCTCGACAGGGTTTCCTCCCCCTTCTCGGGATCGAAGGGGCGTGGCAGGCGGGTGATGCGGCTTTCCAGCGTCATGTCTGGCAGATGCTCATGACATCAGCGGCTTGGCAAGCCCTGCGCGCTCTGAGACAAGACGGCCATGCGCCTGCTCATGGTCATAGCCCACCCGCTGAAGGACAGCCTCAGCCACCGCTTCGCCGACCGCCTGTCGCGCGATCTGACAGGGCGCGGGCACGATGTCACGTTGCGCGACCTCTATGCCGAAGGGTTCGCGCCCGCCCTGACCGCCGACGAGCGGCGCGCCTATTACAGCACGCCCTTCGAGGACGAGACCGGGCTGAAGACCTTCGACGGCATGATCCTCGTCTTCCCGACATGGTGGTTCGGCCTGCCTGCGATCCTCAAGGGCTGGATCGATCGGACCTTCCTGCCCGGCGTCGCCTACGCCCACGACCCGGAACACCGCACGCTGCACCCCGGCCTGCCCCGCCTGAAGTCCGTGCTGGCGGTCACCACCATGGGCGCGCCCGCGTGGTACGACCGCCTTGTGGCCCGCCGCCCGGTGTATCGCGCGCTGAAATACGGTGTCTTCAAACCCTGCGCGCCGAAGGCCCGGTTCCGCTTCCTCGCCCTCAACGGGGCCGAGAAGGTCACGCACGCCCGCCTGAACCGTTTCGAGACCCGCCTCACCCGCGCGGCCACCCACCTCTTTCCCACGGAGCCCTGAATGAGCAAGAGCCTCAAACGTGTCCGCGCCGCCATCGAGGCGGCAGGCCTCACCCCCGACATCCGCGAGGTCGGACAGGCCCGCACCGCGCAGGAAGCCGCCGACAGCGTCGGCGTGCACGTCGACCAGATCGCCAAGTCGATCATCTTCCGCGCCGAAACCTCGGGCGAGGCGGTGCTTTTCCTGACCGCGGGCGGCAACCGCGTCTGTGCCGACAAGGCCACGGCGCTGGCGGGCGAACCGCTGGGCAAGGCGGACGCCGGTCTGATCCGGGCGCAGACCGGCTTTGCCATCGGCGGCGTCGCCCCCATCGGCCACCTGAACCCGATCCGCGCCTGGCTCGACCCGCGCCTTCTGGCGTTCGAGGAGGCCTGGGCAGCCGCCGGCACACCGCGCCACGTCTTCCCGATTGACCCCAGGCGCCTGCCCGGCCTGACCGGCGCGGAGACGGCCGACTTCACGCTCTGAGGCACGCGCGGAACGCCCTGCGGCGGCCAGCCGGGCGGGTTTTTCCGGTTCTCGAACCCCCGAAAACCGCCGGAAAACCGCGTCCGGCGCGGGCTTCGGCATGCCAAATGACCATGGCAAAACCCCAAAAATCACACCAGCACGCACCACAACCCATTGTTTTCGCTTACCATCCGCACATCACCCCGCAAATTCCGCGCCAAAATGTAAAAAACCTTCACATCGCCTCTTGATAAGCCGCCCGGCAATCCCGATCTCATGTCATGTGAAAGACATTCACATTCACTTCCAAACGGAGAGAGACATGACCACCGCCGCTTACCAAACGACCCATCTGCCCGCCAACGCAGGCTGGCTGACCCGGGCCGAGGCGTGGCTCGATCACAAGGGCAAAGGCGCCTGGATCGCGGCCATGGTCCTCGGATTCATCTTCTTCTGGCCCGTGGGCCTCGGCCTTCTGGCCTACATGATCTGGAGCAAACGCATGTTCGGCAAAGGATGCGCACAGCGCAAACAGCACTTCCAATCCCACCGCCACACCGCGTGGGCGGCAATGAAGCCCTCGGGCAACATGGCCTTCGACGCCTACAAGCAGGAAACCCTGCGCCGGCTGGAACAGGAACAGGAAGCCTTCGAATCCTTCCTCGAGCGTCTGCGCGAAGCCAAGGACAAGGCGGAGTTCGACCAGTTCATGAACGACCGCGAGAAGCGCGCCGCCGAGTCCGCCAAGACGGTTGACGAAGACGCCTGAGCGTCCCCCGCAGCCATCCGGAAGCGCCCCCGAGGGCGCTTCCCTTTTGTCCCGTCCCCACCGCTGGTAAACTGATGACAGATCTCACCCTACAGGAGCCCCGCATGTACACCGAACCGATGTCCCACCTGCCCGACCCGGAGCGTCAGGCCGGTTTCTACGACGGGGTTCTGGTGAAGCGTTTCCTCGCCTGGATCGTCGACGTGGTGCTGATCGCGCTCGTGACCCTCGTGATCTCCACCGTGACTATCGTCGGCCTGTTCATGATGCCGCTGATCTTCCTCGCGGTGGGTTTCCTCTACCGCTGGATGACGCTGGCGGGCGGTTCCGCCACCTGGGGCATGCGCCTCATGGCGATCGAGTTCCGCAACGCATGGGGCGAACGGCTCGACGGCGGACAGGCTTTCCTGCACGTCCTAGGCTACACGATCAGCATGTCGACCTTCATCATCCAGGTGGTTTCGGTCGTGCTGATGGCAACCTCCGAACGCGGCCAGGGCCTGACCGACATGGTGCTGGGCACCGTCGCCCTCAACCGCCGGGCGTGACCCGCAGCTTCCGGACCCCTCGCAGAAGGGGTCCGGAAGAATCACTTTTGCGCCGCCTTCCCGGGAACCGAACCAATTAACCTTCAGTTAACCAATTGATCAGTAAAGATTGTCCTAATGCCTTCCTGCCCATAAGTGGGGGTTGGCGGGCGGCATGATCGTTGTTACCGTTTCGTTAAACATCCCGGAGTAATGGCACCACCATGCGCCACTCGCTGCCGCTTGCACCGCAATTCTATGTCACCGCTCCGCAGCCCTGCCCTTATCTCGAGGGCCGGATGGAGCGTAAGCTCTTTACCGCGCTGCAGGGCGAAGGATCGCAGAAACTGAACGACTCGCTGTCGAAACAGGGGTTCCGCCGCTCGCAGAACGTGCTCTACCGGCCGTCCTGCTCCGACTGCGCGGCCTGCCTGTCGGCGCGCATCGACGTGCAGAACTTCAAGCCGTCCCGCTCGCAGAAGCGCACGCTGAAGCGCAACGCCCACCTCGAACGCCGCGCGACCAGCCCCTGGGCCACCGAAGACCAGTACGACTTGTTCCGCCGCTACCTCGACGAGCGGCATGCGCAGGGCGGCATGGCCGACATGGACGTGTTCGAATTCGCCGCCATGATCGAAGAGACGCCGATCCGCTCGCGCGTGATCGAATACCTCGACGGCGAGACGGGCGACCTGATCGCCACCTGCCTGACCGACATGCTCGATGACGGGCTGAGCATGGTCTATTCGTTCTACGAGCCATCGCAGGCGAAGAACTCTCTCGGGACGTGGATGATCCTCGACCACATCGACATCGCGCGCGAGGCCGGCCTGCCCTATGTCTACCTGGGCTACTGGGTGCCGGGGTCCGACAAGATGGGCTACAAGGCCCAGTTCGACGCGCTGGAGATCTACCGACAGGGCCGCTGGGAGCGGTTGACCGACCCCACCGCCTACGAGGCGGAGACGCATCCTCTGTCCACCGATCCCATCGCCGAACAGGTCGCCAACATCTCCTTCCCCGACGGGCGCGGCTGACCCTTCAGCCAAGGAACGCTGGGACCGCCGGTGTCATCAGAAGCCCTACCGCCAGCAGGAACACCCCGCGCGCCGCGCGCCGGGCCACCGCGTGGAACTCGGTCGCGGGCTCCATCAGCCATGCCGCCGGGTCGTCCATCTCCATCAGGTGCCTGTCGTGGCGCGTGCTGCCCCGGCGGTGCACCGGGCCGGTCAGTCCGTACGCGCGGACCGGGCCGCGGCTCTCCTGCGGGCCATTTGCCGGGCGGGCCTGTCTCCGCCCCGTGCCTGCGATGCGTGATGCGTACATGATCGTATCCTCGTCTTATTGTCTTCCGCCCGGGTCTGCGCCCGGAACGATGCCAGCGTGGCACCCGATTGGGAAAACATAGCGCACACAATCATACAATTTTATGGCGAACTTTAACTCAACCTAAAAGAATGTGGCAGATGTGGCGCGGCGCCCTCACTTCCCCTGCCGCAACGAAAACGCCCCCGCGGTGATCCGCGGGGGCGTCTTTTTCACGGGTCATCCCGGTGCACGTCAGCCGCTGCCCAGCAGCGCCGGAACGATGGTGACCACGCCCGGGAAGACCGCCAGCAGCAGCAGCCCCACCACCTGGATGATCACGAAGGGGATCACGCCGCGGTAGATGTGCCCGGTGGTGACCTCCTTCGGCGCCACGCCGCGCAGGTAGAACAGCGCAAAGCCGAAAGGCGGTGTCAGGAACGAGGTCTGAAGGTTCACCGCGATCATGATCGTCACCCACTTCGGATCGAAATGCGCGCCGTAGATCACCGGGCCGACGATCGGCACCACGATGTAGATGATCTCGAGGAAGTCGAGCACGAAGCCCAGCACGAAGAGCACCAGCATCACGATGATGAACACCGTGCGCACATCGTCGAAGCTCTTGAGGAACTCCTGGATGTAATGCTCGCCCCCGAAGGAGATCACCACGAGGTTCAGAAGCTGCGAGGCGATGAGGATGGTGAAGACCATCGACGTCACCTTGGCCGTCTCCCGCACCGCCGGCGTCAGCACGCCCGAGGTGAACAGCACCCAGCACGAGAACAGCAGGCCGAACAGCGCGTAGAGCCACAGGATGTAGGTGAAGACGAAGGCGACCCACGTTTCGATGCTGACGGTTTCGGTGTTGATCCGCAGGTCGAAGTTCATCCCCATAAGGATCATCCCGATCACGGCCAGCGTGGTCCAGATGATGACCTTCGGGCTGCGGCCCTGGTCGCCCAGCTTGCGATAGGCCGCCAGCATGATGGCACCGGCCGCCCCGAGCGCCGCGGCGGGCGTCGGGTTGGTGATGCCGCCCAGGATCGACCCCAGCACCGCCACGATCAGCACCAGCGGGGGGAAGACCACGCGCAGGAGCTCGTTCTTCGACAACAGCTTGAAACCATAGGCGACGCCGAACAGGGTGATCGCCCATGGGATCGCCATCAGCACCACCGTCATGCCCGCCGAGGTGGTCGGCCGCAGCAGCAGCCAGTCCACCAGCAGGCCCAGCACGACGCCGAAGGCGCCGATCTGCAACGGGCGCGGATCGGAGGACGGGGACACGCCGCGCGCCACCGCGAGGATCAGGCCGAAGATCACCGCCAGCGTGGCGATGCCCACACCGATCGGGGCCGCGTCCGAAATCATCCCGGCGCGGATCGACGCGATCTCTTCCGGGGAGCGCCGGACGCTTTCCTGGATGCCGCCGGCTTCGTCGATGGCCGTCTGCTCGGCCACCGCGCGGTCCCAGGCCTCCTGCCCGTGCAGCTCGATCATCGAGGTCTTGCAGGCATCGCTCACGTTGGTCCGCAGGGACGCGGTCGCCGCGGTGTCGGAGAAGCTGTTAACCGTGAACGACTGGCTGCCGACGATGTTGAGCTGCGCCAGCACCATGGTGCCTGCGACCAGCAGGATCGGAACGCCGAGGTACCAGGTAAAGGCCTCACCGCGCGTGACCGGCTCGTTGTGGCTGTCCTCGGCCATGACCGGCGGCGCCTTGTGCGGCTTCAGCATCGCGTAGCCGAAGGCATAGGCGGCATAGAGGAACGCCAGAAGAATGCCCGGCAGCAGCGCCGCCTGGAACAGCGTGCCGACGGAGACCACCGCCGGCTTGCCGAGGAAGGTCAGCGCGTCGGTACAGCCCGCCGCCTGCGCCCGGGCGTCCTGCGCCGTGGCGTAAAGGTCGCCCGCCAGCGTCCCCAGAAGAACGATGACGATGGACGGCGGAATGATCTGACCCAGCGTACCCGACGCCGCGATCACCCCCGTCGCCAGTTCCGGCGAGTAGTTGTTGCGCAGCATGGTCGGCAGGGCGAGCAGGCCCATTGTGACCACGGTCGCGCCGACGATGCCGGTCGATGCGGCAAGGAACGCGCCCACCACGACGATGGACACCGCCAGACCGCCCGGAAGCGGGCCGAAGACGCGCGCCATGGTGGTCAGCAGGTCGTTGGCGATCTTCGAGCGTTCCAGCACGATCCCCATCAGCACGAACATCAGCACCGCCAGCAGCGTCTCGATGGACTGGCCCGCGATGACGCGTTCGTTGATGCGGTTGGTGATGCCCGCGACGGTGCGCTTCAGCCCCTCTTCCCAGCCGCCGGCGGGAAAGATCGACTCCGTGGGCACCCTTGGCAGTTCGGGGTATCGGAAGATCGATATGTTCGACGGGTTGACGCCGGAGGCGACCAGATCCCGGTACTGCTGCGAGGACGTGTCCATCGCCTGGTGGATCAGGATCCCGGCACTGTCGAGCGCGGCGATGATCCCGAAGGAAATGACCCCTGCGCCACCGATGGCAAACGCCACCGGAAAGCCCGAAAGGATCGCGGCAAAGAGCGTCAGAAAGACGATGATCAGTCCGATCTCGACGCCATCAAGTCCGAATAGCATGTTGTTCGATCCTTCAGAATTCGGCGTGGTCGTAGGCTTCTTCGCCCGTTTCCACCTTGTCCCTGTCGAGGTACTTGCCCTCCGACTCCTCTCCTTCGACGAACTCGAGGTACGAGCGGAAGAAGAAGGTCCATGCCTGGATGAAGATCATGCCGACCATGATCACCATCAGGATCTTGAACAGGAAGTAGGCGGTGAAGCCGTTGGGGCTGAACCCGATGGTCTCCACGTTCCAGCGCAGCGCGCGGGCCTTCATCTCCAGCCGGTCCAGCGGATCGGTGGGATTGACCGGCGGCACGATCAGCGACCGCCACTGGAAGTACCAGGTATACAGCCAGATCAGCGTCGCCATGGGGATCATGAAGAACAGCGACCCCGCCATGTCGATGATCCGCTTGGTGCGGAAGCTGACCGCGGAATAGACGAGGTCGACCCGCACGTGGCCGCCCTGGATGAAGGTGTAGGCAAGGCACAGTGCCACCACCATCGCGTTGTAAAGCTTCAGCTCTTCCGCCCACCACGAGATGTCGAACCCGATGGGGATGCCGAAGCCCACGACGATGTCCGGCCGCGCGAATATGCGCTGGATGAAGACGATGATCACCTGCTGCAGGACCATCAGGAGGCCCGCCCAGGCGAAGAAGCGCCCGACCCAGTTGCCGAAGAACTCAAGCCCGATCACCACGCCCCAGAGGAAGGACCGCTTCCACAGGCCGATCGCGAAGAGCACGAGGAAGAAGGTGACGACGATGAACCACAGCTCCACCGAGGCGCCGTAGTAGATGAAGCGCATGATGGCCGTCTGATCGCTCCAGTCCAGCCAGCTGGCCGGATGGGTGATGGCGTACCCAAGGTTGTAGAAAGACATGGCGATGTTCTGCAGGACCCAACCGATCCCGCTCAGAATCCCGCCGCCTGCCGCGGTCTCGTCCATGATGACCCCCAATTGTCCCGGTGGCCGCCGGCCCCTTTCGGACCGCCTGCGGCACGACGGGCGCGGCGCGCGAGGCGCAGCGCCCGGATGCGGAAACGGAGCCCCCCGCAGGGGGCCCCGTCACCCGTTCGGTCTCGGTTACTGCCCCAGCACGCGCACGCGCTGCTGCACGTAGAAGCCGTCCGACTTGTTGATCCAGCTTGCGGAGGTCGCGAGGCTCTCCTCGAAGGAGTTGCGGATCTTGGCGAACAGCTCGTCGTTCATGTTCTCGTCCATGACTTCCTTCGACGCCGCACCGAAGGCGTCCCACACGTCGTCCGAGAACTGCAGCGTCTTCACGCCCTGCGCCTGCAGACGCGCCAGCGCCGCACCGTTGTTGGCCAGCGTCTCGGCCAGCTGGTAGTGCGTGGTCGCCATGGAGCCGTAGTTCAGGATCGCCTTGTGGGTGTCGCTGAGGTCGTTCCAGACGTCGAGGTTGACGTTCGCCGACAGAGCGGAGCCCGGCTCGTGGAAACCGGCGGTGTAGTAGATCTTCGCCACTTCCTGGAAGCCGGCGCGCTCGTCCGCCAGCGGGCCGACCCACTCCAGACCATCGAGGGCACCGGAGGACAAAGCCTGGTACAACTCGCCGCCCGGGATGTTCTGGACCGATGCGCCCAGCTTGCCCAGCACCTGGCCGCCAAGGCCCGGCATGCGGAACTTCAGGCCGTTGAAGTCGTCGGCCGACTTGATCTCGTTGCGGAACCAGCCGCCCGACTGCGAACCGGAGTTGCCCGCCATCAGGCCCTTCAGGTTGAAGATCATGCCCAGTTCGTCGTGCAGCTCCTGGCCGCCGCCGTGGTAGTACCAGTTCACCATTTCCTGCGCGGTACCGCCGAACGGCACGGCCGTGTAATAGGCAAAGCCCGGGTGCTGGCCGATGAAGTAGTAGTCGGCGGCGTGGTACATGTCGGCCTGGCCCGAGGACACGGCGTCGAACACTTCGAACGCGCCCACCAGCTCGCCCGGGGCCTTCAGGTCGATGGTCAGGTTGCCGTCGGACAGCTCGCCGACGAATTTCACGAGGTACTGCGCCGCGTCATCGAGAACCGCGAAACCGCGCGGCCACGACGTCACCATGGTCAGCGTGCGCTGGCCCTGTGCATAGACCGGAGCGGCCAGCGTGGACGCAGCTGCAGCGCCCGCGCCCACGGTGGACGCGCGAAGAAAAGAACGACGATCCATTGAAATCCTCCCAGATTGTTCTTGATGCGCAGGGCTCCCCACTCTGCGCGGATCGTTGAAAGTGGAGGCAGACTAGGTACGATTCCCGGGGTTGGAAATACCCACTACTGCGCAGACGGGCCGGATAAATGACCCGAAAATGCCGCTCGTGACGGGAACCTGCCCCCGAAATACAACCTATGGTAAACTAATCGCGGCGGTGAACTTCACTCATGCGCGAATCTGTGTTACGATTTGATGTATTCAAACCATACCTTTACGGCCCGCGGAGGCTGCCTTGAAACCCTTGAACAGCCAGCCATATTTCACCTGTCCCTCCACAACCGCCGCCGGAGCGCATCCCGCGTCCAGAGTTCCCCTCCCCCTCGACGACCGGACCGCTGGATGCCTTCCCTGCCACCACTCACGAAACGGCGGTTTCCTGTCTGCAGCGCCTGCATAGCCAGGACCTGCGACGGGGCACACCGGCCGCCATCGCGCATTCCCCCGATGGCGGCCGGGCTGTCCCGGCAAGCGGCCCGAACCGCCAGCCCGACAACGCCTTCACGACAAGGCCTTCCACGGCAATGACCCGCCCGGCAGCTTCACCTTGGTCCTGTTGGCGCCCGGGTCACTCGAACCGCAGCCGCGCCACGGCGTAGACCAGCAGACCCGCACTGACCGCCGCGCCCAGCAGGTAGGGCGCGTGCAGCGCCACCGCCCGGCCCATGTCCGGCTCCAGCACCGAGACCAGCGCCCCGGCCCCCATCGCCCCCAGCGGCATCGCGCCCCAGCCGAGGAAGCGGTAGACGGAGTTCACCCGCCCCAGCAGCGCATCCGGGATCAGCCGCTGGCGGTAGCTGACCGTCACCACGTTCCACAACATGCCCCCCAGCGCCTCGGTGAACAGCGCCAGCCCCGCCACCACGGGCGATGCGAAAAGACCCAGCATCAGGTGCACCGCCACGAAGAGGACCAGCGCCACCAGCAGCGCCGCCCGCATCCCCAGCCGACCCGCCACGCGCGGCGCCGTCAATCCGCCCAGCACGCCGCCGCAGGCGCCCAGCGTCAGCAGCAGGCCGTAGCCTGCCGAGGACATCCCCAGCACCTCCTGCGCATATAGCACCAGTACCGTCATGCCGCCGGTGAAGACCGCGTTGATGATGCCCAGCATCACCGCCAGCCGCAGCACTGTCGGATTGGCGCGCATCCACGCCAGCCCCTCCACCAGCGCGGGCCAGAACCGCGCCGCGGCGCCGCCCGGCCGCGCCGGCAGCGCGATCAGCCAGACCAGCGCGGCGGAAATGGCGTAGAAGGACGCATCCGCCCCGAAGGGCAGCGCGATGGACGAGGCGATCAGCAGCCCGGCCAGCGGCGGCCCGATGAACTGCCCCGTGACCTGCTCGGCGCTCCACATCTGGCCGTTGGCCCGCTCCAGCGCATCATGCGGCACGATGGAGGGCAGCACCGTCTGGGCGGCGTTGTCGCGGATCACCTCCGCCGTGCCGAACAGGAAGGCGATCAGCACCAGCGCCCAGATCCCGCCCTCCTGCACCGGCGACAGGACCATGCCCAGCGTCAGCCCCATCAGCACCACGCGCACGAGGTCGGCGCGCACCATCATCAGCCGCCGGTCGGAGCGGTCGGTCCAGACGCCCGCAGGCAGCGCGAACAGCGTCCACGGCAGGCGCTGCGCGGTGGCGACGGCGGCGATCAGCACCGGGTCCTGCGTCAGCAGCGTCGCGAGCCAGGGCAGCGCCACCATGCCGATCCCGTCGCCAAGGTTCGACACCGCGCTGGCCGAGATCAGCAGCCGGTAGTTGCGGTTTTCCCGGATCAATGCGCCTGCCATGTCCTGCCCCTCATGCCGGTGTTTCCCGCAGGCTAGTGCGCCGCGCCCCGGACCGGAAGCCGCATTCCGGGCCGCCCTGCCCGCCCGCACGACCGTTGCCCCTTTTCCCCGGCCCCGTGCTCTGCTTTCATTGCGCCATGGGCCTGATGAAACGCCACCGCCTCTCCTACGGTCAGAAGCTCTTCCTGCTGGCCTCGCTGCCGCTGATCCTCGCGGTGTCCGCCATAGCCCTTCTGGTGGCGGAACAGGCGCGCACGCTGGCCGACCGCGAGATCCGCGGCCTCGAGACCCAGCTCATCGAGGCGAAGAAGCGCGAACTGAGGAACTACGTCACGCAGGCCCGCAACGGTTTCTACTTCATCTACGGCTCCGCCCCGCCCGACGACGAGGACGCCAAGCGGCAGGTCATGCAGATCCTCGCCGCGATGATCTACGGCGACGAGGGCTTCTTCTTCGTCTACGACTACGACGGGCTGAACCTCGTCTCGCCCCGCCAGACGGAACTGATCAACACCAACCAGTGGGAGATGCGCGACAGCGAAGGCACCCCCGTGGTGCAGGAGTTCATCAACACCGCCCGCTCCGGCGCGGGCTACGTCGAACACCTCTGGCCCAAACCCTCCACGGGCGAGGACGCGCGGATGATCACCTATGTCACCTCCTTCCCGTCATGGCGGTGGGCGGTGGGCACCGGCGTCTTCATCGACGACGTGCTCCAGACCGTCGCCGCCGCCCGGGCAGAGGTCGAGGACCGCGTTCACCGCACCTTCCAGTGGATCGGCGCCATCACCCTCTCGGCGCTGCTCCTGGTCTTCATCTCCGGCCTCGTCATCAACATCCGCGAACGCCGCCTGGCCGACGCCAAGCTCAAGCACCTGACCCAGCGCGTGCTCGACGCGCAGGAGGACGAACGCGGCCGCGTCGCGCGTGAACTGCACGACAGCATCAGCCAGATCCTCGTGGGGGTGAGATACGCTCTCGACATCGCCCGCCGCCGGCTGTCCTCCGGCGATCCGCGCGCCGAGGAATCGCTGGCCAAGGGCGCCGACAACCTCTCTCGCGCGATCACCGAGGTGCGGCGCATCTCGCGCGACCTGCGCCCCGGCGTGCTGGACGACCTCGGCCTTGGCCCGGCGATCAAGTCGCTGACCGACGACTTCCGCACCCGCACAGGCATCGACACGCGGTTCGAAACCGTGGTCTTCCGCAACCGGCTGTCGCAGGACGCCAAGATCGCGCTCTACCGCATCGCGCAGGAGGCGCTGACCAACGTCGAACGCCATTCCGGCGCGACCGAGGTGTCGATCGACCTGCGCGGCCACCGGTCCGGCGCCACGCTGCGGGTCGTCGACAACGGAAAGGGCATGGGCGACCGCAGCCGCCCCACCACGGGCATCGGCCTCAGAAACATGCAGGAGCGGATGGATCAGCTCGGCGGAACGCTCAGGGTGCTTTCCTCGCGCACCGGGACCGTGGTAGAGGCACAGGTCCCCCTCTCCCACCTGCTGCCGCCGGAAGAAGGCGCGCCCAAACGGAAGGCCAAAGGATGACGACGCGCGTGACCATCGTCGACGACCACCCGCTTGTGGCCGAAGGCATCGAAGCCATCCTCGACAGCTACGACGACATTTCCGTCGTGGCGACGCTGTCGGACGGGCAGTCGATGATCGACCGGCTGGAAGAGCTGAACCCCGACGTGATCCTCATGGACCTGAACATGCCGGGCCTCGGCGGTCTGTCGGCGACCGAGATGATCCTCGAACGTGCGCCCGACACCCGCATCCTCGTGCTCTCGATGCACGACACGCCGGAATACATCTCGACCGCGCTCAGCCACGGCGCGCGGGGCTACGTGCTGAAGGACGTGCCCACCGACGAGATCAAGCATGCCATCGACGCGGTGATGCGGGGCGAACGGTATCTCTGCACCGGGGCCTCCGGGGCGCTGACCCCGATCAACACCGGCGGGCGCGACCCTCTGACCACCCGCGAACAGACCATCCTGCTGCAACTGGCGCAGGGCAAGTCCAACAAGGAGGTGGCCGTGGCGCTCGACATCTCCGTGCGCACGGTGGAAACCCACCGCAAGAACATCAAGCGCAAGCTGGGCATCGCCACCACCGCAGGCCTGACCCGCTACGCGCTGGAACACGGCGTCCTGCAGGGCACCAGCGTCAACTTCTGACGCGCAGCGCGACCTCAGCCACATGCCGATGCCAAGAAAAAACCGGCTCCCGAAGGAGCCGGTAGAGGTAACGTGCCTTGGGTAGTTCTTGCGTCAGATGTTGACGCCAGTCTCATGCGGATCGCAACCGAGGTCAGGAGCGGACAGGACCGCAGGAACCAACAGCACCGCATTCGCTTCCGCCGCACCGGCCATGTCGGGCTCCGCCTTGGGTACGCCGCCCAACACCAGTGCCGCACCGATCAACCCCACCAGGGCCGCCGCCTTGCACAGGGTGAAATCACGAAAGAAGACGTTACGGGTCATCGCTGAAAATCCCTCGGGTCTGCTCGGCGCTCTTCGATGCCGCCTGCTTCGACAGTGCGGGAAAGCGTTGATCCGATCAACTCACGAATTTGAGCAGAAATGTTGCAGAATCGGCACGACACCCCATGGTGCGCCAGCCCTTCGCCCGGCAAACCATTGAAACCCTTGGCTCCACGCCCCCTGCAAGACCTTTCGTCAAGCGACCCCTGCGAAGATGCACAACTGCCCCGCGCAATCGGATATCGGCGCATCTCCGCTCAAATCCCGCGCTTTGGCGGCGACAAAAATTCCAAGAACGCCCCCTCTGGCGCAACAAATGGAAAAATATCTGCGCGAAATGCCCCCTCACAGGGCTTTCTGCGGTTGACGCCCCGGCGCATGGCCCATACAACTGCCCCCGCAAGAAGGAGCCTCTGGCATGATCACTCTAGTAGTCATCGTAGGAGAAAGGCGCATGGGCCGCTAACGCGGACACCCTTCCAGGTCCCCATGCGCCCCCGTCAGCCGACCGGGGGCTTTTTTATGCCCGCTGCCCGCGCAGCGCGATGCAATACCGAACCCGGGCAATCCCGCCCAAGTGTCAAGATCGGAGACAGTTATGACACGTCAGATGACCGGAGCGAAAATGGTGGTCCAGGCCCTCAAGGATCAGGGCGTGGAAGTCGTATTCGGCTACCCGGGCGGCGCGGTTCTACCGATTTATGACGAGATCTTTCAGCAGAACGACATCCGTCACGTTCTGGTGCGGCACGAACAGGGCGCGGTGCACATGGCCGAGGGCTATGCCCGCTCGACCGGCAAGCCGGGCGTCGTGCTCGTGACCTCGGGCCCGGGCGCCACGAACGCCGTGACCGGCCTGACCGATGCGCTGATGGACTCGATCCCGCTGGTTGTCCTCACCGGCCAGGTGCCGACCTTCATGATCGGCTCCGACGCCTTCCAGGAGGCCGACACCGTCGGCATCACCCGCCCCTGCACCAAGCACAACTGGCTGGTGAAGGAGACGGAGCGCCTGTCCGCCACCATCCACGAGGCCTTCCACGTCGCCACCGCCGGCCGTCCCGGCCCGGTGCTCGTCGACATCCCGAAGGACGTGCAGTTCGCCTCGGCCACCTACCAGCCGAAGCCCTCGGTCTCGACCCGGCACTACCAGCCGCAGGTCAAGGGCGACATGGAGATGATCGAGGACCTCGTGGAGGCGATCGAGACCGCCGAGAAGCCGGTGTTCTACACCGGCGGAGGCGTCATCAACTCCGGCCCGGCGGCCTCGCAGCTGCTGCGCGAACTGGTGGAGGCCACCGGCTTCCCGATCACCTCCACGCTGATGGGTCTCGGCGCCTACCCCGCGTCGGGCAAGGCCTGGCTGGGGATGCTGGGGATGCACGGTCTTTACGAGGCCAACCTCGCGATGCACGGCTGCGACCTGATGATCAACCTCGGCGCCCGCTTCGACGACCGGATCACCGGCCGCATCGACGCGTTCAGCCCGGACAGCCGCAAGGTGCACGTCGACATCGACCCGTCCTCGATCAACAAGGTCATCAAGACCGACATCCCGATCGTCGGCGACATCGCCCATGTCCTCGAGGACGTGCTGGCGCTCTGGAAATCGCGCGGCCGCAAGGTCAACCGCGAGGCGCTGGCCAAGTGGTGGAAGCGCATCGACGAATGGAAGAAGGTCAACTGCCTGTCCTACAAGAACTCCGACAAGACGATCAAACCGCAGTACGCGCTGCAGCGTCTCGAAGAACTCACCAAGGGTAAGGACCGCTACATCTGCACCGAGGTCGGCCAGCACCAGATGTGGGCGGCGCAGTTCCTCGGCTTCGAGGACCCGAACCGCTGGATGACCTCCGGTGGCCTCGGCACGATGGGCTACGGCTTCCCGGCCTCCATCGGCGTGCAGATGGCGCATCCCGAAAGCCTCGTCATCAACGTGGCGGGCGAAGCCTCGTGGCTGATGAACATGCAGGAGCTCGGCACCGCGACCCAGTACCGCCTGCCGGTCAAGCAGTTCATCCTCAACAACGAGCGCCTCGGCATGGTCCGCCAGTGGCAGCAGCTCCTGCACGGCGAGCGTTACTCGCACTCGTGGTCGGAATCGCTGCCCGACTTCGTGAAGCTGGCAGAGGCCTTCGGCTGCAAGGGTATCTCGATCTCCGATCCCGCCGACCTCGACGACGCGATCATGGAGATGCTGGAGTACGACGGCCCGGTGGTCTTCGACTGCCTCGTCGAGAAGCACGAGAACTGCTTCCCGATGATCCCCTCGGGCGAGCCGCACAACAAGATGCTGCTCGGCGAAGCCAAGGCCACCAACGCCATCGCCGGCAAGGGCGCGGTTCTGGTGTAAGGCCATGAGCGGGGGGAGCGATCAGCCCGGCAAGGACCCGCGCCTCGGAAAGGCGCGGGACTCCGCACGCCAGCGCAAGATCGTCTCCAACCGTTCGGACAAGGCGGCCCGCCGCCATGCCCGCACCATCAAGGCCACGGCCAACCGGCACCTGCGCCGCAAGGGGCGTCAGGATCTCTCAGCGATGACCGATCCCGACGACCTGAGCGGACAGGACATGGCCACCGCCCACCGTGTGAAGGACCGGCACTGGGGCACGCAAAACGCCGCGGCGCACCGGGACCGCCGTAACGCGGAACGCCGCTATCTCGACGAAACGCCCGTCGGATCTCTGAAGGGGCGCGCCCGCTCTCTTGCGCAGCGCCTCTCGAACGACCGAAGCCCCGCCGAACTGCGCGCCATCGCGGCGCGCCTCGGCGCCACCGGCCTCACGGCCTTCCCGGATCAGGCGGACGCGCTGCGCCGCCTCGCCGACCGTCTCGACCAACAAAGCCGCGACAGCCTCGACTGATCCGGCCCCGCAACGACTGACAAAGGAACACCGCATGTCCGCGCTAAAGATCAAGAAGGGCTCTTCGAAGCACTCCGCCTACAACCTGCGCCCGAACTTCTCGGACGTGACGGAGACGCACACCCTCGCCGTCCTCGTCGAAAACGAGCCCGGCGTGCTGGCGCGCGTCATTGGCCTGTTCTCGGGCCGCGGCTACAACATAGAAAGCCTCACCGTGGCCGAGGTCGACCACCAGGGCCACCTGTCGCGCATCACCATCGTCACCAAGGGCACCCCGCAGGTGATCGAGCAGATCAAGGCGCAGCTTGGCCGCATCGTCCCGGTCCACGACGTGCACGACCTGACGGTCGAAGGGTCTTCGGTGGAACGCGAACTGGCGCTCTTCAAGGTGAAAAGCACCGGCGACAAGCGCGTCGAGGCGCTGCGCCTTGCCGACATCTTCCGCGCGCAGGTGGTCGATTCGACGCTGGAAAGCTTCATCTTCCAGCTCACCGGCGCACCGGACAAGATCGACGCCTTCGCCGACCTCATGCGCCCGCTCGGCATGATCGAGATCGCCCGCACGGGTGTGGCCGCCCTGGCCCGCGGCGCCGGCTCCTGATCTGAAATCACCCCCTGGAAACAGCGAAGGCGCGCCCGGTGAGGCGCGCCTTTCGCGTTTGGTTGGCCGCCAAGTCAGGTCACGACATCACGACCCCGGGAAACGCCACGACATTGTCGGTCCGCGTGAAACGTCTCGGCTCGGGCCGCGGCGCGACGGCGTCGTTCACCCGGCCGCGCAGGTTCTGCGCCAGATCGGGCGCATAGCCCGCGCCCACGCGCCTGAGGTTGTCCGCGCGCCGGAAATTCGCGCATTCGCTCAGTTCGAACTGGATCAGGTCGCCGGCGTCGAGCGCGGGCCCTTCGTGGATGTCTTCTTCGGCAGCGGTATAATACGCCAGATTGCCCTGATCTTCACACCAGATCACAGCCTTCGTATCGCTGGCATCCGCCCAAAGAACCACTCCGTACATATGTTCTTGCATCACGCCACACCTGCTGATGGTTGCAGATCAAAGGTGCCGGAAACCATTCGCACAGAACACGTATTTTTCCGCGTCGGCTTCTTGATTTTTGTGCCGTGAATCGGCAGGTTTGCCTCTGTTAAGCATCACCCGTGACGCCAAGTAGCGGCAAGTCAAGCATCAGCTTGTGTTCTCATCTTCCAATAAGTCGTAAAACAGTGCTACGACTCAACAATAACGGGAATTTTTATGGCAAAGGACGGCGGCAAGATGCGACAGCGCAGCCCCTCTCCGGCAGAACTGCGCAACATGCTTGGTGACAATCTGCGTCAGTTGTCACAACAGGCAGCATCCATCTCGGCCCTGTGCCGGGAACTGGGGATCAACCGGACACAATATAACAGATACCTCGCCGGAGAGAGCTTTCCCCGGCCAGACGTGCTGCACAGGATCTGCTCCTACTTCGGTGTCGATGCGCGCATCCTGCTGGAGCCGGTCGAACGAGTCGTGGCGACCGACAACAGCGTGCTGCTGAACCCGGCGGTGGCGGAATACCTCGGCGGCACCGCCCGCCCGGTACCGGAAGAGGTCTTTCCCTCCGGCTTCTACCGTTTCACGCGGCGCAGCTTCATGGACGACAAGGCCTTCGTGCAGGGCGTGATCTACGTGTTCCGCAACCGCGGCGGCACCTTCCTGAAGGGATTCGAGGCCAAGGACGCCATGCGCGCGCAGGGCCTCTCGGTCGAGCCGCGCAACCGCGAATTCCGCGGCACGGTGATCCCGCAGGAGGACGGCATCGCGGCGCTGGTCAGCCGCAAGGGTGCTACGACCACCTCGTTCAACTACCTCGCCCGGGTCCCGACGTTCGAGAACAACTTCTGGGTCGGTTACGTCACCCGTACCGTCCGCGAGAATGTCGCCGGACGGCGCGTGGAACGGCTGGTCTACGAACATCTCGGCACGGATCTGCAGGAGGTCCTGCCTGCCGCACGTCAGGCCGGGTTCTGCACAGCCGAGGATCTGGTGCCCTACCATCGCAACCTGCTGAAAGTGGGCGAGAACTTCTATTGACGGATGGGCAGGCCCCCTGCCCGTCCCCGCGCAGCCAGCCCCGCGCCTGTCTCCAGGGCGCCCGCAAGCCCGAGCGCCCGCACGCCAGCCCGAGTGTTGGCCAGCCCGGGCGCCCCGGGTCCGCGCGGCCTCAGCGCATGGCCACCGCCTCCGCGGCGGAGACCGTGCCGCGCCGCGTGCCGTAGGCCAGCATGTCATAGAGGTGCCAGGTGGCGTGCCCCAGCACCGGCAGGACCACCAGCAGCCCCAGGAACCCCGGCAGCATCGACACGAAGGTCGTGACGGCGATGAAGGCCGCCCAGCCGAACATCACCACCGGCTCGCGCTGCACGTAGCCGAAGGAGGTGATCATCGCGGTCACGAAGTCGATTTCCCGGTCCAGAAGCATCGGCAGCGCCAGCACCGTGATCATGAACAGGAGCGCCGCAAAGCCCGCGCCAACCCCGGTGCCCACCGCCAGCATGGTCAGCCCGTTCGGCGTCAGGAAGATGTCGTAGGACGAGGACACGTTGGTCATCGGCGCAAGTCCCAGGAACAGCGCAAAGATCATGTGCGCCAGGAAGAACCAGAACAGGAAGATCACCAGGATCACCGCGCTGATCGACGGAAGCTGGCGTTTCGACTGGCGCGCGATCACGCTCGAGATCTGCATCCAGTCCAGCGGGCGCCCTTCCTCAAGCCGCCGGCTCACGTCGTAGAAACCCACCGCCGCGAATGGCGCGATCAGCGGAAAGCCTATGGCCGCGAAGACCAGCCAGTAGCTCTGCCCGGTCACCCATGTGACCCAGACCATGAGCCACCCCGCCAGCACGTAGGGCCCGGCAAAGACCAGCGCGAAACCGGGCGCGCGGCGCAGGTCGCGCCAGCCGCGCCGCAGTGCCTCGCGCAGCATCTCGGCGGACACGGGGCCGAGTTCGGGAACGCCGGGTTTAGGTGTGTCGGGCATGGCCTCTCCTCCTCAGGGTCAGTCCCGTTGCGCGCGGTGGCATTCACTAAAGGCGATATGTCGCCGACGGGCAAGATTCGTCTCTTATTAACATTTTCCTTCTACGCCTGTGTTCTACCATTGGCTGTGGGAGGAGCTTCAATGACACACGCACCCGATCCGATTCGGCGTGGCGACGACGGCAGGATTCGCAATATCGACGTGCCCGCACTGGTCCGGCGGCCCGACGGCTTTGCCCGTCTGCGCGCCGCGCTGAGCGAGCTGTCGGACAGGATGCCCGCGCCACGTGCGGTCTACGACGAACCGCCCTGGACGATCTGCCCCGACATGCCGCGCGGCAGCGTCGCCTGGCACACCACGGGCGGGGAAACCGCCATGTCCGGCTTCATCGCCTGGTACCGCGGGCAAAGCCCCGAACGACAGGCCCGCATCCGCGCCGAACACCCCGAACCGCCGGCCTGGCAGGGCTTCTACGAAACCCTGACCTGACCCCGGCCAGCCACATGCTCAAAGTACCGGACATCGCGGTCCGAGAGGTCTGCGCGCGCGCCAACGTTGGGCGGAGATTCTCCGCCTTCGCCAGCGGGTGAACGTGATCAATGTCCCCGGATCCGACCACTCCCGCGGGCTAAAGAGGCTGCACGTTCAGCCACCGAGGTCCAGTCGTAAGTCATTGAAAATGCCGCGCGCCGTCTGGTCCAGCGACCACGGTCATGCGCCAATGTGCGGTGCAGCCCCCCGGGCCTGGCATCCACCGCACCACACAAACCCCGACCGCCGGACGAGGCATCCCGCAACGCCACAGGCGCGCGGCATCGTAGGGCGGAGATTCTCCGCCCTCCCGTCCGCTCACACCCGGAGCGTCTGCCTGAAAGGGATCAGTCCTCGCCGCGTGCGTCTGCGCGGCTCTTGCCGGACACTTGTAGCGCCAGCGTCGCTTCCATGAAGGGGTCGAGGTCGCCGTCCAGCACACCCTGCGTGTCGGCCGTCTCGTACTGTGTCCGGAGGTCCTTCACCATCTGGTAGGGCTGCAGCACGTAGGACCGGATCTGGTTGCCCCAGCCCGCGTCGCCCTTCGCCTCGTGCAGCGCGTTCACCTCGGCGTTCCGGCGGTCGAGCTCAAGCTGGTAGAGCCGCGATTTCAGCGCCTTCATGGCGATGTCGCGGTTCTGGTGCTGCGACTTCTCCGAGCTCGTCACCACGATCCCCGTGGGGTGGTGGGTGATCCGCACGGCGGAGTCGGTGGTGTTCACGTGCTGCCCGCCCGCGCCCGACGAACGGAAGGTGTCGATGCGGATATCGGCGGGGTTCACCACAACCTCGATGTTGTCGTCGATCACCGGGTAGGCGCCCACCGCGGCAAAGGACGTCTCCCGCGTGCCCTTCCCGAAGGGCGAGATCCGCACCAGCCGGTGCGTACCGCTCTCGGACTTCAGCCAGCCGTAGGCGTTCTTGCCCTTGATCTGGTAGGTGGCCGACTTG
Organism: Sagittula sp. MA-2; assembly: GCF_030126985.1. Taxonomy (GTDB): domain Bacteria; phylum Pseudomonadota; class Alphaproteobacteria; order Rhodobacterales; family Rhodobacteraceae; genus Sagittula. The sequence continues at coordinate 2,179,174 of NZ_CP126145.1, forward strand.
ATGCCCGCCTCCGCGCCCGCCTGCTCTTCCTGCAGGTCGACCTCGAAGCCGCGCTTTTCCGCCCAGCGGACGTACATCCGCGCCAGCATGTTGGCCCAGTCGCAGGCCTCCGTGCCGCCCGCGCCCGCCTTGATCTCGAGGAAGGCGTCGTTGCCGTCGGTCTCGCCGTCCAGCAGCGCCTCCAGCTCCTTCTTGGCGGCAGTCTCGACCAGCGCCTTCAGCGCCGCCTCGGCGTCGCGCACGACCTCCTCGTCGTCCTCCATCTCCCCCAGCTCGATCAGCTCGACCTGGTCCTCCAGCTCCTGCTTGAGCGAGGTGTAGGATTCCATCGCGTCGACCAGCGACTGCCGGTCGCGCATCAGCTTCTGCGCGGCCTCGGGGTTGTCCCACAGGTTCGGGTCCTCGACCCGCGCGTTGAACTCCTCCAGCCGGTGCTGCGCCGTCTCCCAGCCAAGCCGCTGCTTGAGCAGATCAAGCGACTTCTCGATCTTCTCCACGTGGTTCTGGGCTTCGGCGCGCATGGGGGACTCCTCGTACTCTCAGGCCCCGCGTGATACCAAGGGGCCAGAGGACGGGCAAGGTGGGGAATGTGGTGGAGCGTCGCTTGGAAAAGGCCCTGGCGCGGCACGCGGTGCAGATCGTCCGCCCCCTCGCCACCACCGCCGCCGCCGAACTCCACGAGGTGCGCAGGGATGACCGCCGTGCCGTCCTGAAACTCTGGCCGCAGGGCCACGCCGGGAACGAGGCCGCGGGCGTCCGGCTGATGCAGGCCTGGGCCGGGCCGCACATGGTCGCCATCCTGGGCGCAGGGCCCGACAGCGTCCTGATGGAGGCGCTCGACGGCCCCTCGCTTGGCGACCTCTCCCGTCAGGGCCGCGACGCAGAGGCCTGCCGCCTGCTCGCCGACACCGCCCGGGCGCTGCACGCCGGCCGCCCGCAGCTTGCCGACCTGCCGACCGTTGGCGTCTGGTTCGAACGGCTCTTCGCCCTGCCCCTTGGCACCTGCCCGGCCAGCGTCCGCCGCGACATGACCCGCGCGCAGGCCCTCGCCCGCGACCTCATCGCCACGACAGCCCAACCCGTGCCGCTGCACGGCGACCTGCACCACGATAACGTCATCCTGACCGCCACCGGGCCAAAGGCCTTCGACGCCAAGGGCCTCACCGGCGACCCCGCGTTCGAGCTCGCCAACGCGATCCGCAATCCGAAGGGCATCCCCGCCACCGTCCGGGACCCCGGGCGCATCGCCGCCTGCCTCGACACCTACGCCGACGCACTGGACGTTAGCCGCCACAGGCTCGCCGGGTGGGCGGCGGCGAAATGTGCCCATTCCATCGCCATGCGCGGCCAACCGGACACCGACCCGGAGGCCGACCTGCTCTCCGCCCTTCTGGCGGAAACCTAAAGCATCGCGAGGATCATGTTGCGCACCACCGGGTAGATCTCCTTCTCCCAGCGGCGGCCGTTGAAGACGCCGTAATGCCCGACGTTGGCCTGCAGGTGATGGCGCTTCAGGTGCGGCCGCAGCGACGAACACAGGTCATGCGCGGCGCTCGTCTGGCCGAGCCCGCAGATGTCGTCGCGCCCGCCCTCGACCGTCAGAAGCGCGGTGTGCCGGATCGCCGCCGGGTTCACCTTGCGGCCCTTGTAGGTCATCTCGCCCCGGGCCAGCTCCGCCTTCTGGAACACCCGGTCGATGGTCTCGATATAGAACTCCTCCGTCAGGTCGAGCACGGCGAAATACTCGTCGTAGAACGCCTTGATCTTCTCCGCCTCTTCCACCTCGCCATCGGCGAGCAACTGGTACATGCGCTTGTGCTGCGCCATGTGCCTGTCCATGTTCATCGTCATGAAGGCGGTCAGCTGCACGAACCCCGGATAGACCCGCCGCCCGGCCCCGGGATAGCGGAACGGGACAGAGGCGATCACATTGTTCCTGAACCACGACAGTGGCTTCTCGAAGGCCAGGTCGTTCACCGCCGTGGGGCTTTCGCGCACGTCCACCGGCCCCGCCATCAGCGTCATCGACAGGGGCGTCGCCGGGTTGCGGTCCTCCGACGTGACCGCCACCGCGGCCAGTGCCTGCACGCAGGGCTGGCACACTGCCAGGATATGGCCGCCGGGGCCGATCTCTTCCATGAAGCGGATCACGTATTCCACGTAATCCTCCACCCCGAAGGACCCTGCGCTGCGCGGCACATCGCGGGCGTTCTTCCAGTCGGTGATATAGACCTCGTGATCCTGCAGCAGCACCTTCACAGTACCCGCCAGCAGCGTCGCGAAATGCCCCGACAGGGGCGCCACCACCAGCACCTTCGGCTGCGGCGTGTCGATCTCGCGCTTGAAATGCAGAAGCTGGCCGTAAGGCAGATCGCAGACCACCTCCTCCGTCACCGGCACGGTCCGCCCGTCGATGGAGACCGAACGGATGCCGTAGGGCGGCCGAGTGTGACTCAGCCTGAACCGGGACAGCATCTCAAGCCCGGCCATGTGGCGGCGCAGCATCGGCGCGAAGGCCCCGGACTTTTCACCGCCCAGCGACAGCCCCATCAGGGCAGACGTTCGAAAAGGGGCGAAAAAATCATCGAAACCCTGGTAGATGGCGTACTGCATGGCGGTTCCTGCCTGTGTCTTCCCACAAAACGCTAGTCAGGCCCCCGGCGCGGTGCGACAAAAAAATGCAATTTCGCTGCACCGCCGCGACACGGGGAAGACCATGACGGACGCCACGCTCACGATTTCATCAAAAAACTATTCGTCCTGGTCCCTGCGCGGATGGCTGTTGTGCAAGATGTCGGGAATCGCGTTCGCCGAGGCGCCGGTGGACCCCGACAGCGCCGACAACCGTCAGGAACTGCTGCTGCTTTCGCCGTCCGTCCGCGTGCCCCGGCTGGAGCATGGCAAGATCGCGGTCTGGGACACGCTCGCCATCGCCGAATACCTGAACGAGACCTTCCCCAAGGCCGGTCTCTACCCGAAGGACCCGGTGATGCGCGCCCGGTGCCGGGCGATCTCGGGCGAGATGCACTCCGGCTTCTACAACCTGCGCTCCGCCCTGCCGATGAACCTCAAGTCGCATCACGCGGCCTTCAAGATCTTCTCCGGCGCCCGGCCCGACATCGAACGGGTCAAGACCATCTGGCACGAATGCCTCGACGCCTGCGGCGGGCCGTTCCTCTTCGGGGCAAAGCCCACGGTGGCCGATGCGATGTATGCGCCGGTCTGCACCCGGTTCCGCACCTATTCCGTGGCCCTCGACCCGACGCTGCAAAGCTACGCCGACCACATCCTCGGCTGGGACCTGATGCGCGAATGGACCGAGGGCGCGCTGGCGGAGCCCGAAGAGATCGTCGAGCTCGAAGTCGAATTCTGACGGATTAACCCTTTCCGACGCAACGTCATGCGCGGCCCGTCCGGAAAGGTTAACAACCGGCCGGTTCAGGGGGTCGAAACGGCCGGTTCACCGGTAACGCAGCGGTCATCCCGGTGAAGATCAGGTAAATGTTCGTGATCCCGGGGTTTGACACCCCCCAGATGTGCGAAGCGCGCGCCGGGTTAACCCCAACGCGCGCTCCGTTTACCCCATTGTCCAACCCGAAGGGTTAAGCCGGTTGTCGGCGATCCCTCAGTACAGACCACCGGAGGACAGCGTGCCGAACCCGGCCTTCGGACCCACCACGGCCTTGCGGCCGGTGGAGGTCGTGACCTCCCGCGCGACCGACCCGCCTTCGGGACGGATCAGGTCGAAACTGCCCGAGATGGCAAAGCCGCCGTCCAGCTGGATGCCCCAGACACCGTCAAGCAGATCGTCCTCGCGGAAACACTCCGCCACGACGTTCGCACCCGATGCGCCCGCGCCAAGGCGCGCGCCCGAGAACCGGTCGATGTTCACGAAGTTGCATGTTTCCGGGACCTTGAAGGGGCCGCCGCCGTATTTCTTCACCGCCTTCTGCATGAACTGGGTGAAGACCGGACCGCAGAACCCGCCGCCCGACGCACCGCTGCCAAGGCTGCGCGGCTGGTCGTAACCGATGTAGCAGCCCGCCACGATGTTGGAGGTGAAGCCGATGAACCACACGTCCTTCGCGTCGTTGGTGGTGCCGGTCTTGCCCGCCGTGGGCACCGGCAGCTTCACCGTGCCCGACGCCGTGCCCCGCTCCACCACACCCTCCATCATCGATGTGAGCTGGTACGCGGTGATCGCATCCATGATCCGCTCGCGGTCGTTCACGATCCGCGGGCTCCGCCCCGGCGGAATGTTCGGATCGGCACAGTCCACACAGACCCGCCGGTTCCCCTGCGCCGCATCGTGACTGTAGACCGTGTTGCCGTAGCGGTCCTGCACCCGGTCGACCAGCGTCGGCTCCACCCGCTCGCCGCCGTTGGCGAACATGGCATAGGCCGAGATCATCCGCATCAGCGTCGTCTCGTCGGCCCCCAGCGCGTTGGCCAGAACCCGGCCCATGTTGTCGTAAACCCCGAACTTTTCGGCATAATTCGCGACCACGTCCATGCCGACCTCCTGCGCGAGGCGGATGGTCATCAGGTTCCGCGACCGTTCGATCCCGGTGCGCAGGGGGGTCGGGCCGTAGAACTGGTTCGACGCGTTCTTCGGACGCCAGACACCCTGCGGCGTGTCGATCTCGATCGGCGCATCTACGACGATGGTGGCCGGCGTATAGCCACTGTCGAGTGCCGCCGCGTAGACGAACGGCTTGAACGAGGAACCCGGCTGCCGCTTCGCCTGCGTCGCGCGGTTGAAGACCGAGTGCTGGTAGCTGAACCCGCCCTGCATGGCGATCACGCGGCCGGTGTTCACGTCCATGGCCATGAACCCGCCCTGCACCTGCGGCACCTGCCGCAGCGTCCAGCGGATGAAGTTGCCGGAGTCGTCCTCGGTCATCTCGCGGACGTGGATCACATCGCCCGGCTCGAAGTTCTCGAAAAGGTTGCCCTTGAACCAGTCGGTGTCCGCACGCGGCACTTCCATGCCCCGCGGATCGTCCAGCGGCACATCCTCGATCCCGATCAGCAGGGAATTCTCGCGCACCTCGCGCACCACGGCCACGTGCCACTTGCTCACCAGCGTCACGTCACGCGTCACGCGCACGCCTGCGAGGGCCTCGCGCCATGCGGCTTCGTCGCCGAGCAGCCCGGCGTCGATGGTCTTGCCCGTGCCGCGCCAGCGGCCAAGCCCGCGGTCGTACTGCTCCAGCGCACGCTGCAGAGCATGGGCCGCCTCGGTCTGCATCTCCGGGTCGAGCGTCGCGCGCACCGAGTAACCGCCGGAAAAGAACTGGTCCTCCCCGAAGTCGCGGCTGAGCTGGCGGCGGATCTCGTCGGTGAAATAGTCGCGCGGCGGCAGCGCCTGGTTGTAGGGTTCGAAGTCGCCGTTCTGAACCGAGCGCAGCGGCTGCTGGACCTCGCTCTCGTAGGTCGCCTTGTCGATGTAGCCGTTCTCGTACATCTCCTTCAGCACGAAGTCGCGGCGCTGCGTCAGACGCTCCTTCCGGCGGACCGGATGGTAGTCCGACGGCGCCTTCGGCATGGAGGCGAGCATCGCTGCCTCGTGCGGTTCAAGCTCCGACAGGGTCTTGTTGAAGTAGGTCTGCGCCGCGGCGGTCACGCCAAAGGAGTTCTGCCCGAGGAAGATCTCGTTCAGGTACAGCTCAAGGATCTTGTCCTTGTCCAGCGCCTCCTCGACGCGCGAGGCGAGGATGATTTCCTTGATCTTCCGCTCTGCCCGGCGGTCGCCGGACAGCAGGAAGTTCTTCATCACCTGCTGGGTGATCGTCGAGGCGCCGCGCACGTCGCGCCCGCCGGACTGCACCGCCTGCACGCCCGCCGCGACGATGCCGCGCACGTCATAGCCCTGGTGGGTGTAGAAGTTCTTGTCCTCGGCCGAGATGAAGGCGTTCTTCACCAGGTCGGGGATCTCGTTCGCAGGCGTGAACAGACGGCGTTCCTGCGCGAATTCGTCGATCACGCGCCCTTCCTGCGAATAGATGCGGCTGATCGTCGGCGGGGTGTATTGCGCCAGGTGTTCGTGGCTGGGCAGGTCGCGCCCGTACATCCAGAAGATCGCGCCGATGGTGAGCGCGATCATCATGGTGCCCATGGTCACCACCGCGAAGATACCGCCGAAGAATGAGAAGATGAACCGCGTCACGCGTGGACCCTTGTGGCAAGTGCTCGATTTCAAACCGTCGCATATACTGTAACGCGGCGTCGGTCAAAACACATCCCTGTTGCCGTCAGCGCCGGACCGCCCAAGCTTTTGAATGCGCGCGTTATTGCCGGCGCAGACGCGACAGGGCCTTGTCCTCGATCAGCCATTGCGCCAGCCCGTCCCGGATGCCCGCCGCCATGCCCGCGCGCCACGCCGGATCCTGCAGGTTCATCAGGTCCTGCTGCGAGGACAGGAACCCCAGTTCCACGAGAACGGAGGGGATGTCCGCCGACTTCAGCACGGAAAAAGCCGCCTGCCGCAGCGGGTCCTTGTGGACCTTGCCGTCGTTGTTGCGGATGCCCGCGACGATGCTTTTGGCCAGCGCCTGGCTGCGCGGGGTGTTGTCCTGCCGGGCCAGGTCCAAGAGCACCTGCGCCACCCGGTCGTCCGACCCGGAAAGGTCGATCCCCGACAGCAGGTCATCGCGGTCGTGCCGCTCTGCCAGCGCGGCAGAAGCCGCGTCGGAGGCGTCTTCGGCCAGAGTGTAGACCGCCGCCCCCTTCGCGCCGCCGCCGTCCAGCGCGTCGGCGTGGAGCGAGATGAACACGTCCGCGCCCGCGTCATGCGCCGCCGCAACGCGGCCTTCGAGCGACACGAAGACGTCGGAGTTCCGCGTCATCCGCACGTCGTAGTTCCCGGATCGCAGCAGCACGTCCCTCAGTTCGCGCCCGAATTGCAGGACGAGGTCAGCCTCCTTCACCCCTGCCCGTTCCGCGCCCGGGTCGATGCCGCCGTGGCCCGGGTCGATGACGATCACCAGCGGTGCGCCGGCCGCGCGCGGCGCGGGCCGCCTTGCCTTGGGCCGCAGGTGATCCCAGCCCGGATCGCGCGGCACGCCGGCCTTCGCTGCGAAGCTCGCCGCGTCCGTCGTCGAGAGCACCACCTTCAACTGCACGCTGCCGCCGTCCTTGGGCACTGTCAGGCTGGCCGAATCCACCGACAGCGGCTCTGTCAGGTCGGCCACCATGCGCGACCAGCCGGGCCGGAAGCCGCCGACCCGCACCGCACCGATCCGCGCCGAGGCATCGAGTTCGCCGGGGGTTGCGCCCTCCCAGTCGACCTCGCGGAAATCGACCACCAGCCGCAGCGGGTCGTCGACGGTAAAGAGCCGCCAGGGCACCCCCTGGCTGAGGTTCAGCGACAGTTCCGTCGCGCCACCGAACCGCCAGTCGGTGAACCCGCCTCCCTCATAGCGCGCAAGGCCGGAGGTTTCTTCCTGCTGCTGCGCCACTACTGGCGACGCGCAAAGCATGGCGATGAGTAACGCGAAGATCCTGTGCATGGCTGCTCTTTCCCGATTGGCGGGCCCGCTTTGCGGGTTCTCGTTGCGGCCAAATCTAGCAGTTGCGCGGCCCTTCGCCCAGCCCTGCCCGTTCACGATCGGCGCCTGGCCATGAAGTCCCTGAGCCGCGCCAACCCTTCCTCGATATCGGCTGTGCTGCGGGCGTAGGAGAACCGGAGCGTACCGCCGCCGCGCAGCGGATCGAAATCCAGCCCCGGCGTCACCGCGACCCCGGCCCCTTCAAGGATCTCCTGCGCGAAGGCGCGGCTGTCGTCGGTCAGGTGGCTCACATCGGCATAGACGTAAAAGGCGCCGTCCGGCGGTGCGATGCGGTCGAATCCCGCCTCCGGCAGACCGGCCATCATCAGCGCGCGGTTCTTCGCGTAGACGGCAAGGTTGGCCTCTGTCTCCTCCTTCGCGTCCATGGCGGCCAGCGCGGCGACCTGCGCCGCATGGGGCGCGCAGATGAAAAGGTTCTGGGCCAGCCGTTCCACCTGCCGCACCAGCCCTTCCGGCACCACCAGCCAGCCGACCCGCCAGCCCGTCATCGAGAAGAACTTCGAGAAGGAGTTGATGACCACCACGTCGTCGCTGATCTCCAGCGCGCTGACGGCTTTGCGGTCGTATTCGATGCCGTGGTAGATCTCGTCCGACAGGAGGGCCGCGCCCTTCTCCGCCGTCACGTCGATCAGATCCGACAGCGCCTGCCGGTCCAGCATCGTGCCCGTGGGATTGGCCGGAGAGGCCACCATCAGACCCTCGAAATCGAGCCCGCGCAGATCGGACGGCACGGGCTGGTAGCGGTTGGCAGGTGCGGTCTGCACCTCCACCGGCACGAGGTCCAGCGATCTGAGGATCTGGCGGTAGGACGGATAGCCCGGAGCCCCCAGCGCCACACGCTCGCCCGCATCGAACAGCGCGGTAAAGGCCAGGATGAAGCCGCCGGAGGACCCGGAGGTCACCACCACGCGCCCCGGATCGAGGTCCAGCCCGTACCATTCGCCGTAAAGCCGAGCGATGCGGGCGCGCAGTTCCGGAAGGCCGAGCGCCACGGTATATCCCAGCGCGTCGCTTTCCAGCGCATGGCCCAGGGCCTCGCGCGCCAGACGCGGCGCCGGTGTGCCCGGCTGGCCGACTTCCATGTGAATCACCCGATGACCCGCCGCTTCGCGGGCGCGCGCCGCCTCCATGACGTCCATCACGATAAAGGGATCGACGTCACCGCGTCTTGAACTCCGCATGCCTGCCTCTCTAGTCTGCCGCTTGAACCCGAGGCTTACGGCTGCGACCTGCGAGACGTCAATGATCCTAACCCGAGCGATGGCCGTGCTTCTGGCGGCGACCCTGATGCTGGCCCAGCCCGTCCGCGCGGCGACCTTCCTGCGCGACGCCGACATGGAATACGCGCTGGGGCAACTGGCGGCACCGATCCTCAGCGCCGCCGGCCTTTCCCCCAGCCAGGTGCAGATCGTCGTGCTGGACGACAATTCGCTCAACGCCTTCGTTGCGGACGCGCGCCACATCTTCCTGCATTCGGGCCTCATCATGAAGGTCGAGAGCGCCGCCGCCCTGCAGGCGGTGATCGCCCACGAGGCCGCGCATATCGCCAACGGCCACATCACGCGCCGCCTGGGCAACATGCGCAGCGCGCGCAGCGCTGCCGGCATGGGCATGCTGCTGGCGCTGGCCACGGGGCTTGCGGGCGCCGATCCGAGTGTCGCTGCAGGCATCGCCTTCGGATCGCAGAGCTCCGCACAGCGGCGCCTGTTCAGCCACACCCGGGCTGAGGAAAGCTCGGCCGACATCGCTTCTGTCCGGTATCTGAAGCGCGCCGACCTCGATCCCCAAGGCGCGGTCGAGGTCATCAAGATCTTCGCCGGGCAGGTGTCGCTCTCCGAATCCCGGCTCGACCCCTACGCCGTCACCCATCCGCTGTCCCGCGACCGCCTCCGCGCGCTGGAGGCGCTGGCCGTTGCCGCCGGTCCCGGCAAGCGTTCGCCCGAAGGCGAATACTGGTTCGCCCGCGCCAGGGGCAAGCTGAGTGCCTTCAAGCGCGCGCCGTCCTGGACACTGCGGCGCAGCGGATCGGTGCCCTACAAGGACGTGCGCCTGATGCAGGAGGCCGTCGCCTGGCACCGCCAGTCGAACCTGAAGAAGGCGCTCGCCGCCATCGACGGCGCCATCTCGACCCGGCCCGGCGACCCCTTCCTGCTGGACCTGAAGGGCCAGATCCTGCTCGAATCCCGCCAGTTCGGCCCCGCCGTCCAGGTGTACGAGGCCGCCGCCAGCCGCGCCCCGCGCGAACCGCTGATCCTTGGCGGACTGGGCCGCGCCCGGCTGGCCGCAGGCGATCCGCGCGGCGCGCTCCAGGCGTTGGAAGCCGCCCGCGGGCGCGACTTCTCGGACCCGGGTGTTCTGCGCGACCTCGGCGTGACATATGCCAAGCTCGGCAACAACGCGATGGCCTCGCTCGCCACAGCGGAACGTTACGCGCTCCTGGGGCGGCTGGAGGATGCGGAGCTTCACGCCCGCCGCGCCTCCGATCAACTGCCGCGCGGTTCCGCCCCGTGGCAGCGCGCACAGGATGTGCTAAGTGCCGCACAGCAGGCAAAGCGCCGGTAAGCGAACCCCCACGGGACAACGATATAACGGAGACCCCCATGACACGAACCCTTCTCAAAGCCGGCGCCGCAATGATGTGCCTGGCCGCGGCCCCCGCCTCGGCCCAGGACACCTTCGACTTCGGCGCCATGAACGACGACCAGAAGGCCGCCTTCGGTCAGGCGGTGCGGGATTACCTGATGGACAACCCGCAGGTCATCATGGATGCGGTCGCCGTGCTGGAACAGCAGGAAGCCGCAGCCCAGGAACAGAACGACAAGCAGCTTGTCGAAACTCACCGCGATGCGCTGCTGAACGACGGCTATTCCTGGGTCGGCGGTAACCCGGACGGCGACTTCACCATCGTCGAGTTCATGGACTACCGCTGCGGCTATTGCCGCAAGGCGCAGCCGGAGGTCACCGAGCTTCTGGAAAACGACGGCAACATCCGCCTGATCGTCAAGGAATTCCCGATCCTCGGCGATGCGTCCACGATTTCGTCGCGCTTTGCCATCGCCACCAAGATCGTCGCCGGTGACGAGGCCTACGGCCAGGTGCACGACGCGCTGATCGCGCTCGAAGGCAACCCGACCGAAGCCTCCCTGAAGCGCATCGCCGACACGCTTGGCCTCGACGCCGATTCGATCATGGCCGAGATGGGCAGCGAGGAGATCACCCGCCGCATCAACGAAACCCGCGCGCTGGCACAGGCCATGCAGATCAACGGCACGCCCTCCTTCGTCTTCGGGGACGAGATGGTGCGCGGCTACGCCCCGCTGGCCGCGATGGAACAGATCGTCGCCATGGGCCGCGCCGAGTGAAACACCTGCTGATCCCGGCGCTGCTTATGGCGGCGCCGGTCCACGCCCAGTTCGCCCCCACCGCAGAGGAACGTCTGCGCGCTCTGGTGGCGCCTCCGCCCGTCGACATCTACCGCGAGGAAAAGAACGCCGACCTTCTGGTGATCGACGAACGTGCCGATACCCTGTTCGGCACTGACCGGGACGTGGCCATCGCCCTGTTCACTGGCCCGGACTGCGAGGCCTGCGCAACTGCCGAGACCGAGCTGCGCGCCGTCACGGAGCGCCTCGGCCTGCGGATGCAGGTCTTCGACACGTCCACACCCGACGCGCAGACGCTGTTCGGCGACCTGGGTTTCGACACCCTGCCCGCCTACGTCATGCCCGACAGGCTGATCCGCGGGCACATGCCGGATTTTGTCTTGCAGGATTACCTGACGCAGTGACGCCGAATGGCGGCGATCACTCCGCCGCCTTCGCCTCTGCCGCGCCGCTCTCGATGGCCTCGGCGCGCTTCTCGACCTCTTCCACGATGTGGTCGATCATCTGGGCATTGGACATCTTGTGGCTGGCCTTGCCCGCCAGGTAGACCATGCCCGACCCGGCGCCGCCGCCAGTAAAGCCCACGTCGGTCATCAGCGCCTCGCCCGGACCGTTCACCACGCAGCCGATGATCGACAGCGACATCGGCGTCTTGATGTGCTCCAGCCTTTTTTCCAGCGTTTCCACCGTCTTGATGACGTCGAACCCCTGCCGCGCACAGGACGGGCAGGAAATGATGTTCACCCCGCGATGGCGCAGGCCCAGCGACTTGAGGATCTCATAACCGATCTTCACCTCTTCGACCGGATCGGCGGACAGGGACACGCGAATCGTGTCGCCGATGCCCATCCACAGCAGGTTGCCAAGGCCGATGGCGCTTTTCACCGTGCCGGAAACCAGCCCGCCTGCCTCTGTGATGCCGAGGTGGATCGGCGCGTCGGTCTGCTCGGCCAGTTGCTGGTAGGCCGCCGCCGCCATGAAGACGTCGGACGCCTTCACGCTGATCTTGAACTCGTGGAAGTCGTTGTCCTGCAGGATGCGGATGTGATCCAGCCCGCTTTCGACCATCGCGTCGGGGCACGGCTCGCCGTATTTCTCCAGCAGGTGTTTTTCCAGCGACCCGGCGTTCACGCCGATGCGGATCGAACAGTTGTGGTCGCGCGCCGCCTTGATGACCTCTCGGACCCGCTCGGGGCTGCCGATGTTGCCGGGGTTGATGCGCAGGCAGGCCGCGCCCGCCTCAGCCGCCTCGATCCCGCGACGGTAATGGAAATGGATGTCCGCGACGATCGGCACCGGGCTTTCGCGCACGATCTCCTTCAAGGCCTTCGCCGACGCCTCGTCGGGGACAGAGACGCGCACTATGTCTGCCCCGGCCTCTGCCGCCTGCTGAATCTGCGCGATGGTGCCCGGAATGTCGGTCGTGACCGTGTTGGTCATCGTCTGCACGCTGATCGGCGCGCCGCCGCCCACCGGCACGGACCCGACCATGATCTGACGCGAGGCGCGGCGGTAGATGTTCCGCCAGGGGCGGACGTGGTTGATGCTCATGACAGCTATCCCGTTACGATGACACGCGGTCGAGCGACCTGCTTGCTGAGTGTGACCTGTTATCGTGACAGGCAGATTGCAACCCGCAACCTGCCGTCAGCGCCCCGGCCCGTCCGCGGACTGGAGGTTCAGCTCGGCGACGACCCGCGCGAGGGTCTGGTTGGCGCTCAGGTCCGCCACCTGCAATTGCTGCTGGATGGCGGTCGGCGACAGGGCGAGGTTGCGTCCGAACTGGCCGGTAGAGCCGTAGGGCCCGAAGGTCTGTCCGTTGACGGCAAAGAACACGCCGCCTGCATTGCCCGAGAAGATGGTCGGCGGCTGATCGGTCTGCGGCACCTGGTAGGTCTGCCCCGCCTGCAGGGTCTGGGCGAACAGCTTCTTGCCGGAAGGCGACGTGACCTCCACCCAGGTTTCCTGCGTGGCGACGACGGTGATGCCCGGGGGCGTCTCGGCCAGCACGCGCGGCGAATTCGGCACGGCATCCTGCTGTGCCGCCGCCGCCTCGGCCACCTGTGCCGGTGCCTGCTGCGCCGGTTCCGGGGAAGACGGCGCATCGTAGAGGCGCGGCGCGGCAAAAGCCCGGGGTGCGACAGGTGCGGCGGGGGCCTGTGCGGCCACCACTTTGACCGGCTCAGCGGCGCGCTTCATGTCGAGTTCGACGAGAACCGCCATAAGATCGTCGTCGGCACCCGGTTGCGCGGGCTCGAAACGGTCGACGAGGTCCGCCGCCGCCAGCGAGACGTCCTCGCTCACGGCGCCGCGGCTGCCCGCGGGACCGTAGGTCTCGCCCTCGATGTTGAAGTAGATCGCGCCGGATTCGCCGATCTGGATCTTCGGCGTTCCCGCGTTGCGCGGCACCGGGTAGGCGTCGCCCGCGTTCATGACGCGCGAATAAAGCACAGTGCCCGCCTCGTCCTTGACCTGCACCCAGGCCGGACGCACTGCTACGACCGTCACGCCGGACCCTGCCGTTACCGGCACCACGCCGGTAGATGCCTGGTCGATCAGGCCCTGTGCCAGCGCCGCCGCGGCAAGCGAACTGTCGTCCACGCGCGGGAGCGACGGACCGCGACCGGAGTAAAGCCCGCCGCTGTCCGGATCGAGGGTCGAGATCGGCTCGTCCCGCGCCACGAGCACCGGAACGTCGAGCGCCTGCGGACGGTAAAGCCGATCGAAGGCCTCGGTGGACGGCGGGGTGAAGACACCTGCCATCTGCTCCGTCTCGGCCCCTTCCGGCTGACCTTTTCCGGCCTTGGCGGCGTCAAGCGGGTCCAGTTCGCTGAGGACGACCGGGGTCTGGTCGACCGGCGTCACCTGAACGCGCTGGATTTCCTGAAGAACGGTCCAACCGCCGTAGCCGATGCCGCCGATCAGGGCGATCAGAACCAGCGACGACCCGATGGCGCGCGGTTCGATCTGGCTGAAGAAGCTGTCGGAGGCCGGTGCGAAGGGCATCTTCGGTTCGGCCAGCGGATTGCGCGCCCGCGGCTTCGGCGCCTCGTCGTCATGCGCCTTGCGGATGACGGAGGCCTCCTGCGACATGCCGTGCGCGACGGAGAACCCGCTTTCCTTGCAGAACCCGGCGAAGGCCTCGTCGGGATCCATACCAAGGTATCGAGCGTAGGAACGGACGTAACCGGCTATAAACCCGGGTGTGTCAAAAGCAGAGGGGTCACAGTTCTCGATGGCAGAGATGTAGCTTGCCTTGATCCGCAGTTCCCGTTGCACATCCAGCAGCGATTTGCCCAGCGTCGCGCGCTCACCGCGCATCACGTCGCCCAATCGCAGGGCGTAATCGTCGAACCCCTGCACCGAGGGGTCCGTCACGCCGTTATTGCTATGGGTTTTGCGCCCGATCATACGAGACTGCCCCACTTCACTGTCTGTCCGTCCTGCCCATCCGGGCAATCACGATTCGTGCAGCCCGGTTATTGCGATAACGTTACCACATCGCAAGACAATTGACAGAAGTACCGTAGGTTACCCCGCCAATTCAGCACGATTCAGCGCACAGTGGCTCCACAGTTCGTCCATCGCGTGGACGAGATGATCCATCTCGCCGGGCCCGTGAACCGGCGAAGGAGTGAAGCGCAGGCGCTCCGTTCCGCGCGGCACGGTGGGGAAGTTGATCGGCTGGACATAGATGCCGTAACCCTCGAGCAGCATGTCCGACAGCATCTTAGTGTGCACGGGATCGCCGACGATCACAGGCACGATGTGCGAACCGTGATCGACGATCGGCAGCCCCATGCCCTTCAGCCGGGTCTTGAGGATCTTCGCCTGGGTCTGGTGCTTGTCGCGCAGTCCCTGGTCGCGTTTCAGATGCGCGACGGAGGCGGCCGCACCCGCGGCCACGGCCGGCGGCAGCGAGGTCGTGAAGATGAAGCCCGGCGCATAAGAGCGCACGGCGTCACACATTTTCGCGCTTGCCGCGATGTAGCCGCCCATCACGCCGAACGCCTTGGCCAGCGTGCCGTTGATGATGTCGATGCGGTGCATCAGGCGGTCACGTTCGGCCACACCGGCACCGCGCGGGCCGTACATGCCGACCGCGTGCACCTCGTCGATGTAGGTTAGCGCGCCGAATTCGTCGGCCAGATCGCAGATCGCCTCGATCGGGCCGAAGTCGCCGTCCATCGAGTAGATCGATTCGAAGGCGATCAGCTTGGGCGCTGCGGGATCGTCAGCCTCCAGCTTGGCGCGCAGATCGTCGAGGTCGTTGTGCTTGAAGATCCGCTTCGCCCCGCCGTTGCGGCGCACGCCCTCGATCATGGAGGCGTGGTTCAGCTCGTCGGAATAGATGATCAGGCCCGGGAAGAGCTTCGGCAGCGTCGACAAGGTCGCGTCGTTCGCGATGTAGGCAGAGGTGAACAGCAGCGCCGCTTCCTTGCCATGCAGGTCGGCGAGTTCCGCCTCCAGCCGCTTGTGGTAGACCGTGGTCCCGGAGATGTTCCGCGTGCCACCCGAACCGGCGCCGGTGGCGTCAATGGCCTCGTGCATAGCCTGCAGGACGACAGGGTGCTGGCCCATGCCAAGGTAGTCGTTGCCGCACCAGACCGTGATCGGCTTCTCGGTCCCGTCCGGCATGCGCCAGGTGGCATGCGGGAACTGGCCCTTCTTGCGCTCGATGTCGATGAAGGTCCGGTAACGGCCTTCTTCATGCAGACGGTTCAGTGCGTCGTCGAGTTTCGCGGTGTAGTCCACCGGGCTCCTCCTTGGTCATTGTGGGGACGCTGTGGTTCGCGTCCCTTGTGCGGCCCCGGGCTGCATTCAAGTTCGTGAATAACTAATGCGCGCGGCGTCATGTGTCTACCGTTTAGGCTCGGACGTTCCGTCGCATCTTTGACAAAGATCAAAGGCTTCAAAGAAAGATCTCCATTCCACCTTTCCGCTCGGAACCTTTTTAGTGGATCGGAAACCTCCTTGACCACCCTGCCACTTACCGACCTTAGGCTGAGGTCCGGTTTTCCCTACTTCGCGTGAAATGGTTAACAGCCTACCCTCCAAGGCATTCGTTTTCATGACATTTTCAGTACGTTTCAACTTAAAGGTTTGCCAGTGCTCACCATTCACAACACGGTCAACTCCACCCTGCCCCTCATCCTCGTCACCGCTTTCGGCTACGTTCTGGCGACCGTCGGAATGAAGGGCGCGGCCAGCGGGCTGCTCCTGCCGGGAATCGCCCTTGCCGTCGTGGGGTTCCTCCTCGCCTTCGCGGCAGAGGTCGCGCTGATGCGCCAGACTCACCTTTCGATCATCTACATTCTCGTGCTGGGCGTCGAGACGGTGATCGTCCTGGGATTCGCCTTCGGTATCGGCGAGGGCTTCACGCTCAGGCAGGCACTGGGCGCGATGATCGTGCTTGGCGGTTTGGCCATCGTCGCGGTCTGAGCCGTCTGGACACCGACCGCTTTGCCGCTAGGCTCCGCCAAAAGGCCAATGCCGGCCCATGGCAAAGGAGCACACATGTCCCTCGACCCAGTACTCGACCGTATCGATTCCGATCTCGACGCCGCGATGGAGCGGCTCTTCGACCTGCTCCGAATCCCGTCGATCTCCACCGATCCCGCGTTCAAGGCGGACGTCGACCGCGCCGCCGACTGGTTGGTGAGCGACCTCGAGAGCATCGGGATCGCGGCGACCAAGCGCCCGACCACCGGCCACCCGATGGTCGTCGGCCATGTCGAAGGCACCGGACCTCATGTCCTTTTCTATGGACACTACGACGTGCAGCCGGTCGATCCGCTGGAACTGTGGGACCGCGACCCCTTTGATCCGGCCATCGAGGAGACGCCGAAAGGACGCGTGATCCGGGCGCGCGGCGCATCGGACGACAAGGGCCAGCTCATGACCTTCGTCGAGGCCTGCCGCGCGTGGAAAGCCGTGCACGGAGAGATGCCCTGCCGCATCACCTTCTTCTTCGAGGGCGAAGAAGAAAGCGGCTCTCCCTCGCTCATTCCGTTCCTGAAGGAGAACGCGGACGAACTGAAGGCGGACATCGCGCTGATCTGCGACACCGGACTGTTCGAAAGCCGCGCGCCCGCCATCATGACGCAGCTGCGCGGCCTTCTGGGCGAGGAGATCGTCCTGACAGGCCCGTCGAAGGACCTGCACTCCGGCATGTACGGCGGCGCTGCAATGAACCCCATCCGGGTGATGTCGCGGATCCTCGCCAACCTGCATGACGACACCGGGCGCATTCAGGTGCCGCACTTCTACGACGACGTTCCCGACCTGCCGGCGGACATCAAGGCACAGTGGGACGGCCTGAACTTCGACCACGCCACCTTCCTTGGCGACGTCGGCCTGTCGAAGCCCGCGGGCGAACAGGATCATACCGCGCTCGAGATGATCTGGTCCCGCCCCACGGCAGAGATCAACGGCATCAAGGGCGGCTATACCGGCGACGGTTTCAAGACTGTGCTGCCCTCGAAGGTCTCTGCCAAGGTCAGTTTCCGCCTTGTCGGCCAGCAGGACCCGCACGCCCTGCGCGAACACTTCCGGGCATGGGTCAAGGCGCAGCTGCCCGAGGATGTCACCGCCGAGTTCCACGCCCACGGCGCCTCTCCGGCCAGCCAGATGTCCATCGATCACCCGGCGTTCGAGCAGACCCGCGCGGTGCTGGGCGACGAATGGGGCGAAGAGGCCGCCTTCACCGGATGCGGCGGATCCATTCCCGTCGCGGGCTACTTCAAGACGTACCTCGGCCTCGACACGATGCTGGTGGGATGGGGCAAGGACGACGACCAGATCCACTCCCCGAACGAGAAGTACGACGTCGAGAGCTTCCACAAAGGCATCCGGAGCTGGGCCCGGATTCTCGACGCCATCCGCTGAGGCAAGCGAACGGCCGGGCCGGTCTGTCGGGGACCGGCCCGCACACGCAGGGGTTTAGCTGTTGGGTATGTCAAGTTTACCCTTGGTCAAGCCGTGCAACCCGAATGCGGCGGCCTTGGCGTTCCGCCCCATCAAACTGCGCCGCTTCGGCCAAATCTCTCCCAAAAGGTTAAAATACAACCCATGGTAAGGTCAGATTGTGGCCATTTCGCCTCAATTGACCCTGATTTGGCCCGAATCCGCTTTTAGACATGAGGCATGAGCACAGCGATCCGAAAACAGACCCACGCGGATTTTTGTCAACGCCTCTCTCGCGTGGAGAGCCGCTTTTGTCGCCCCGGTGCATCGGCTACGACCCGGGACACGACGGTCGCCCGCCCGTTCGCCGCAACTCTGACGGGTTTCGGCTGGATCTATCTCGTGGTTGCGGTTTCGACCAACCGTGAATTGATCGCTTCCTCGCTGAAGCAAGGCTCGCTTCCCGCTGAATACCACGACTGGATCTTCAACGGCCTCGCCGCGATGATCGTGGCATCCTTTATAGTGTTGGCCCTGCACGTCTTCCGCTACTTCATGAAGACCGGCGGCAAGCGGACGAACTCCGGCGGTGTTCTTGTCGGCGCAATCGCGGCATTGGTGCTGTTCTACACCCCATCCGGCGTCTGGAGCACGGGCTTCGGCATGCTGGACGGCCACAGCCGGAATGCCCTGGCAACCGCGGGCGCAGCGATCGAGGGCACCTTTCCCGGGCTTGGCGTTCACGATCTGGCCTTCGTCTCGTCCGGCGGCAACTGACACCCAGCGCGCCCCTCAGAACGCGCCCACGAACCTGTCCGGCACCACGTATTGTTGTTCGAACTCGGGGCGTGCAAAGTGCCAGAACCCGGTTTCGCCGCGCGGTCCCCAGCTTCGGTGCATGCGTTTCCGCACCCACCCGAAGTCGAAGCCGTCCATCATCTCCAGATCCGCGAACGCTTCGAACACCGCGCGATCCTCTCCCCGCGCCTCCGCGAACCAGTGCCGCCCGATGGACGCCGTCTGAACATCCGCACCGACGCTCTCCGTCACGGCGTTGCGGGCGTTCATCACCTCCGTATAGTTGCGGAAATCGCAGAATTTCAGGTGGAACAGGTACAGTTCGTCCGGCGCGTGCAGCTTGTCGTACTGGGTGAAATGGCCACCCCGGGCGATCTTGGCCCCGTGGCTGACGATGCAGGGTTTCGAATAATGCGGCGCAAGGCGCACATGCCGGCGGGACCCAAGGATATGGTCGGAGATCTCCTCTTCCTCGACGTCGATGCGATGGATGACCTCCAGTCCCAGCGGCGTCAGGAACCGGCGCGGCTTCGTCTCGGTGAGGTATTCCAGCAGGTCGCGCCCGTCGTCCGGGTCCACCACAACCAGCTCGTCCACGTCGCCCACCACCACGTGCGTGTAGTAGCAGCGCAGCCCCTGCACGAGGTTGTTCAGCAACCGCCAGCGTTTCATGTCGAAGTTGGGATGCGGATCGCCGGGGATGCCGATGACGTTGCAGCCCTCGGCCAGCGCGGCGACCTCATCCCCCCGGCCATGGTTGACGATATAGCAGTTCTCGCGCCCGAAGACCTCGCCGTAGTGGCGCAACCAGGCCTTCAGGAAGAAGGCATCGTCCCGCACCATGGTGAGTGCCGCCGCAACCGATTGCATCCGCTCGTATCCCTCGTGTCGCCCGCTTCCGTGGCCTTTGCGCCGCAGGATACCGCAGGACCCCGAACATGAGAATCGCATTCTGTTACGCGCCTCACTAAGGTTGCGAAAAAGAGACCCGCGAGGCGCGAGCATGATCTCAGACGAGTTTTCCCGGACAGGCTGGCAGATCGTTTCCGGCCCCGCCTCCGTGCGCCGCTTCCAGGTCTTCGGAGAGCGGTCGTCCGGCACGAATTTCGTCAAGCGGCTGATCGGGCGGAACTCTGCCCTGCAACCGACCGAGGCGCTTGGCTGGAAACATGGCTTCCCGCACATGACCGCGATTCCGGCGGATACGGTGGTGGTCTGCTGCGTCCGGGATGCCCGCGCCTGGAGCCTGTCGATGCACGCCAAGCCCTGGCACACGCCAGCCGCGATGCAGGCCATGGGGTACTCCGATTTCATCCGCGCCGAATGGGCCACCATCGCCGACCGCAAACGATACTTCCCGCAGGTGCAGGAGATCGGCGGCGAAGGTCTGCCATTGCAGCACGACCGCCACCCGGTGACCGGGGCGACCTTTGCCAACCTCTTCGCGCTGCGGCGGGCCAAGCTGGAGGGGCTCTTGTCTTTCCTGATGCGCGGGTCGGCCGTGGTGCTCTGCCGTATGGAAGCCGTGCAGGCGGACCCACAGGCATTTCTGCGCGGCGTTCACGAGGGTCTTGGCCTGCCGATGCCGGAAGGCGGTTATCGCCCCGTCATGAAGCGGCTCGGGTCGAAGTTCTCGCCCGCCGTCGCGGATCGCCCCGACACGCCCCGCGACGTGCCGGAGGCCGACCTCGACTTCCTGCGCGACGCCCTCGACCTGACGACCGAGGCGCGCCTGGGTTACGTCTACTGACCGCGCTTCGCGTCAGGTTTCAGCTTCGATGAATATCGCCCTGAAATCGTTCACGTTTGTCCCGGTTGGCCCGGGCGCGAAGATGTCACCTATCGCGTCGAAGGCGCCGTAGGGGTCCTGCTTGCGGACGAAGTCGCGCGGGTCGTGCCCCGCTTCGCGCAGCCGCGCCATGCTCTGACCGTCACAGAAGGCGCCGGCATTGTCTTCGGTGCCGTCGATGCCGTCGGTGTCTGCCGCCAATGCGCTGATCGGCATCCCCTCTGTGCTAAGGGCAAACCCCAGCAGGAAAGCGGTGTTCCGACCGCCGCGGCCCGGGGTTTCGCCCAGCGTCACGGTGGTTTCGCCGCCTGACAGCATGACAACCGGCGGCTTGAAAGGACGGCCCCGGCGGGCCACCTCGCGCGCGATGGCGGCGTGGACCGAGCCGACATCGCCCGCCTCACCCTCGATTGCGTCCGACAGGATCACCGGCGTGATGCCCGCTGCCTCGGCCCTGGCCGCCGCCGCTTCGAGCGATAAGCGGGCAGAGGCCACGACCCGGACCACGTTGCGTTCAAAGGCCGGGTCCATCGGTGAGGGTGCCGCGGCGGCCTCCGTCGCGATGTGGGCCATGACCTTTTCCGGCAGGGCGATGTTGCGCGCCCGGATCATCGCCAGCGCGTCTTCGCGCGTGACCCAGTCGGGTACCGTCGGACCAGAGGCGACCTGCGCCGGATCGTCCCCCGGCACGTCCGAGACCACCAGCGACACGACCTGCGCCGGTGCTGCGGCAGCGGCCAGACGCCCGCCTTTTATCCGGCTCACATGCTTGCGGATCGCGTTCATCACCCCGATGGGCGCGCCGGACGCCAGAAGCGCCTGATTAAGCGCCTGTTCGTCCTCAAGCGTCAGACCTTCGGGCGGGGCTGGCAGCAGGGCAGAGCCGCCACCGCAGACCAGCGCCACGACCAGATCGCCGGGTGTCAGGCCGGAGACGGCGTTGAACACCTCTTCCGTCGCGGCGAGACCGGCGGCATCCGGCACCGGGTGCGCGGCCTCGATCACCTTCAGGTGCTTGCAGGGCGCGGCATAGCCGTAGCGTGTGACGACGACGCCCTCTACCGGGTCTTCCCACAGCTCTTCGAAGGCGGCCGCCAGTTGCGCGGCGCCCTTGCCTAAGGCGACGACCACGGTGCGCCCCGGCGGTTTCGGCGGCAGCACGTCGCGCAGCGCCTGCATGGGGTCGGCGGCGGCCACGGCGGCCTCGAACAGATCGGTCAGAAAGGCGCGCTTATCCATCGGTCATCTCCTCCTTGCGGGCGTGGGCGGCGGCCAGTCGTTCGACGGCCTCCAGCACATGCGGCAGCGGCGGACAGGAACGGCGCGTCTCGAGGGACACATGCAGCATGAACTGGTCGCAGGTCGACAGGAGTGCATCGTCCGAAGCGCGCTTCATCTCGTGCCACAGGCGCAGCTTCTTGCCCTCGCCCAGCGTGACGCGCGTTTTAACGTAAAACTCTTCTCCAGCAATGGTTTCGGCGAGATACTTGATGTTGTTTTCGGCGGTGAAATAGCTGTGGCCCGCCGCGATGTAGGCCCGGTCGGCCCCGATGTGGGTCATCAGCTCTTCGGACGCGTCGGAGAACACCTGCCCGTAGCGGCCTTCGTTCATGTGGCGGTTCATGTCGGTCCAGTCGACCGGTACGGTGCGACGGACGGTCACCAGCGGCACGCCGTCGCCAAGGTCGCCGCGCAGCATCGCGTCATGGTCGAGGATCAGCTTGCCCGCCGCCGCCTCGCGGCCCTTGAGCGCCCGCAGGATCGCCACGAGGTTGTCGTCCCGCTGACGCTCCAGCTCGCGGATGGAGAACTGGCCCGACTGCGCGTCCGACTGGTCGGCGATCAGGTCCACCAGTTCATCGGTGAACTCGGGCACGTCCATCAGCTTGGTCCAGGGCCACGACAGGCACGGCCCGAACTGCGCCATGAAGTGCCGCATCCCCGCTTCTCCGCCCGCGACGCGGTAGGTCTCGAACAGGCCCATCTGCGCCCAGCGAAGGCCGAACCCGTAGCGGATGGCATTGTCGATCTCTTCGGTGGTGGCGATGCCGTCCTTGACCAGCCACAGCGCCTCGCGCCAGACGGCCTCGAGGAAACGGTCAGCGATATGGGCGTCGATCTCGGCGCGCACATGCAGGGGGTACATGCCGATCTCGGTCAGGATGGTGCGCGCGCGGACCACCGTCGCATCGTCCGCCCCGCCCGGCACCAGCTCGACCAGCGGCAGCAGGTAGACCGGGTTGAACGGATGCGCGACGACGATCTGTCCGGGTCGAGTGGCGCCCTCCTGCAACTCGGAGGGTTTGAACCCGCTGGTGGAGGAGCCCAGGACCGCACCTTCGGGCGCATGGGCCTGAATCTCGCGGATGACCCTGTGCTTGAGGTCGAGCCGTTCAGGCACGCTTTCCTGGATATAATCGGCGCCCGAGACCGCCTCCGCCAGATCCTTGTGGAAGGTGATCTTGCCGCGCTTCGGCATCGGCGCCTCGTAGAGCATCGGCAGGGCGCGGGCGGCGCCGGCCATCACCTCTGCGATCTTGCGCTCCGCCTCCGGATCGGGGTCGAAGATCCGCACGTCCCAACCCATCAGTGCAAAGCGCGCGGCCCAGCCGCCGCCGATCACCCCGCCGCCGACGATGGTGGCTATCTTCGTCATGTGACGCTCTCCCTCATTTCATCACCCGGGTCAGGTCGTACCCGTACCACTCCAGGATGTCCCGTGCTGCGTTCAGCCGTTCTCCGGGGCGGCCCGTCCGGTCGAGAATGGCGAACCAGGCGCCCCCCGGCGCGCCCATGGCCACCGTCCGGTCGTCATCGTCGAGCCAGTGCACCCAGACCTCCGTCTCGCCCGATACGAAGCGGCCTTGACCCTTCGGCACGAAGGCCTGCGCGTCCGGGCCGATCTGCAGGGCGCCGTTGCCGATGCGGACCGGGGTTCCGGGCCGCGCCCGGCTGCTTTGCACCACGACCCACTGGCCCTGGACGCGCGCGGGATCGGCGTTGACCTGCGACGCCACGGCGGTTGTCGGGTTGCGGACCGGGATCGGCGCATGCGGTGCCTGGGGCGCGACCGAACAGGCCGCCACAAGCAGGATCGCCGGCACTGCGCGGATCAAGACAGGCGGGCCCGGATGGCGGGGGCCAGCGCCTGTCCCAGAGCGATATGCGACTCCGGTTCCCAATGGACACCGTCCTTCGGCGACACGGTGGCGTATTGGCCCGCATCGAAGAACCCGATGCCCTGACGTTCCGCCATCTCTGCCAGCCGTTCGGTCAATCCTTGCTGTCGCGCCTCTGCCCCGAGGTAGGGCGCCTCAAGCGCGCCGCATTCACGCACCGGAGCAGGCGCGATGACCATGAAGTCGGACACCACGGCCTCTGCCCGGCTCATGATGACCAGCCGTTCGACCGAGCGGGCGATCTCCCAGGCGGTGACCGAAAAGCGGTTCTTCAGGTCGTTGGTGCCAAGCATGATCAGCATCAGGTCGATGGGCCGGTGGGTGTGCAGGATCGCGGTCAGCACGGCCTGCCCGTTGCGGCAGCCGCCCTCCACCGGATCGTCGTGCACCGTGGTCCGACCGGGGAGGCCCTCCTGGATGACCTCGTGCCCGTCGCCCAGTTCCGCTGCCAGCACGTCGGGCCAGCGCTGGCCTTTCGGATGGCGCGCCTGACCGCCGGGCCGGTCCAGCGGCGCGGTCCCGTGCGTGTTGCTGTCGCCGAAGCATAAAATGACTGCCATGGTGCCTCCTTTGCGTGCAGTGAGACCCGGCGCGCGGCCATGGTCAATCCCCATGCCACCAAATCGCACCTCGACCGTCTTGGAATCGCCCCGGTCTCATGCAATTGAACACGTGGGGCACCCTTCTGCCGGGGGTATTGACGTGACCATCTCGACCGCCACTCACCAGCCGGAGCAGCGCTCCGGACGACACGCGCGCCTGTTCGACCTGCACCGACAGACGCAGGCCCCGCGGGAGGCCCGGCCCGATCTGCTTGCGGCAGAGGACAGCCTGCGCATTCAGGCCAGTGCCGCGCAGTCGCTGACAGCGGGACCGCGGCGCAGGCCCAGCCTTCTGCGGGCCCTGCTGAGCCGGTTCTCAGCCCCGAAAGCCGGTGGCTACGACGAACTTTTCCGATGAATCCGAACGGCTTGCGGGCGGCTTGAAATTCGCCACCTTGTCGAACCGCTGCTTCAGGGTGGACTGGAGCGTGCCTTCGGCCCCGCCCGCCAGCACCTTCGCCACGAAGGTCCCGCCCTCTTCCAACACGTCGAAAGCCAGTTCCGCCGCCGCCTCGCACAGGGTGATGATGCGCAGGTGATCGGTCTGCTTGTGACCGGAAGAGGCTGCGGCCATGTCCGACATCACCACATCCGCGCTGCCGCCCAGCCAGTCCTTCACCTTGTCGTCGGCCCCGTCTTCGAGGAAGTCGAGCTGGTGCAGTTCCACGCCGGCGATGGCATCGACCTCCTGCAGGTCGATGCCAAGCACGAAGCCCTGAGCCTTGCCGGGCTTCTCGCCAAGGGAATTGACCCGCCGCGCCGCAACCTGGCACCAGCCGCCCGGTGCACAGCCCAGATCGACAACCCGCGCGCCGGGCACGAGGAAGCGGTACTTGTCGTCGATCTCGAGGATCTTGAACGCCGCGCGGCCGCGGTAGCCCTCTTCCTTCGCCCGCTTCACGTAGGGGTCGTTCAACTGACGTTGCAGCCAGAGGGTCGAGGACAGCTTGCGCCCCCGGGCGGTCTTTACCTTGACCTTCAGATCGCGCTGCCCGCGTCCGGATGAGTTCTTCGGCCCCTTCGCCATCGTGTCGCGACCCTGTCCTGTCAGTTCTGTGAAAACGGTCCGGGCGGCCAGTCAGCCCCCCGGCGCGCTCTTTCCGAGAAACCGTCTATAGCGGACCGTCTTCCAGAACGCCATCCGCCGACATCTGCGCGTAAAGCAGACCCTCGCGCAGGCCGCGGTCCGCCACGCTCAGCCGGTCGGTGGGCCAGAGCCGCAGCAGCGCCTGGAGGATGGCCGACCCCGACATGATGAGCGCGTGCCGGTCCGGCCCGATGCGCGGATCGCGGCGGCGCCCGGTCGGCCCCATCTCGAGGTAGTTCTGGATCACCGCCTCGATCTGGTCGGAGGACATGCGCAGCCCGTCGACCTTCGTGCGGTCGTAGCGCCGCAGCCCGAGGTGCGATGCCGCAACCGTGGTCACGGTCCCCGAGGTGCCGACAATCTGGAACCCCTCGCGCGCCTGTTCGTCCTGATAAGGCGCGAATTCGGCGAGGTTTTCCTCGAAGTACCAGCTCATCAGAGCGTATCGCGCGGCGTCGTCCTGCACGTCCGAGAACTGGTCGCGCAGGGTCGCCACGCCGAGCGGCACGGAGATCCAGTCTACCACTTTCGCAGAGGGAAACGGCGAGGACGGCGGGTGGAACCCGGCATGCAGCCGCATGATGGCACGCGGCCGTTCACGCGGTTCGACCGCGCTGAGGTCGATCCACACCAGCTCTGTCGAGCCGCCGCCGATGTCGACCACCAGAAGCTGCTCCGTCTTGGTGGAGACGAGCGGCGCGCAGGAAATCACGGCAAGGCGGGCTTCTTCCTCGGGCTGGATGATCTCCAGCGTGAGGCCGGTGTCGCGCCGGACCTGCCGGATGAACTCGCGCGCGTTCTTGGCACGGCGGCAGGCCTCCGTCGCGACAAGCCGCATGCGCTGCACGTTGTGGCGTTCGATCTTCTGCTTGCAGACACGCAATG
Organism: Sagittula sp. MA-2; assembly: GCF_030126985.1. Lineage (GTDB taxonomy): Bacteria > Pseudomonadota > Alphaproteobacteria > Rhodobacterales > Rhodobacteraceae > Sagittula. The sequence continues at coordinate 2,205,374 of NZ_CP126145.1, forward strand.
CAGAGACCGTGCGCCCCATGGACGCACGGCTTAACCTTCCGGTCATCTCCAGCCCCTGCCCCAGCTGGACGGACTTGGAGAAGCTGTCGACCACATGAAACTGGCTGCCCTTCGGCTGGGCAATCAGCATGCGGCAACTGTTTGTTCCCAGATCCAGAGCCGCGTAGAGGGCATTCGGATCCGGGTCTGTCGGCGCGGGACTCTCAACCGGTCTCGGGAAAGCGCCCGCAGCCTTGGGACGCTTGGGCGCCATGATGATGCGCCTCTTCCGATCTCAACTTGATTTCAGGATACGCCTCAGTTCGGTATCGCGCAAGCCGCATGTATCTTAGATCCGAAGGGGTTGCGGAAGTAGCCCTTCAGGAGCGCGTATTCCTGTTCGAGGAAAGGCCGGATCGCATCCACCGTTTCGTCGAGCAAGTCGTCGAGCACCAGCTTGCGGCGCGTTGCATTGGCATGCGGCACCGTCAGCATCCGCCCGGTGCGCACCGAGAGGTCATGCTCCAGTTCGTCGAGCTCGGACGTGCGGTAGACGCGGTCGAAGTCCTCTTCGGGCTGGGGGCCGACAAAAAAGGCGGCGCTCATGCAGTGATGTTTCACCAGCGAGGAATGCATCTTGTAAGCTTCCAGATTCAGAAAGAAAAAGTCCGGATCCGGGTCGACGGGATAGCGCGCGGACTTGCGCAGGCGCGGGCTGTTCGACATCTCTTCGCGGTTGGCGACGATGTCGGTGTAACACGACATCAGCCGCTTTACCGGATCGCGGACGACGCAGAAGCGGAAGTAGTCGGCGTAGCGCACCCAGCGGTCGCTGCGGAAACGGCGGGTCGGGTAGACATCGTGCCAGACCTGCACGTCCGGCGTGTCGGGCTGCGACACGTCCGGGTCGACCTGCGCCAGCGTGCGCTTGACCGAGGTGCAGGCCGATTTCGGCAAGGGCGTGAAGGCCAGCCTGTATGCGTCCACCGTGATCGTCATCGCCCCGTCCCCTTCAGCCTCCGATTGAATGGTTAATCAAAGGTTTGGCCGGAAAATGCGGCGTCAATGGGTCGGGAGTCCTCAATCATTTCATCATTTTCCTGAAAACTTTGGGGCAAAGGTGCCGTTCACCTTCCGGTCTGTTTCACATAGGCTGTCGCTCATGATGCGTCACGGGTCGAAAACCGACACCGTCCGGCGCATCCCTGCAGGTAGAGAGACCTTCAGGCGAACAGGGGAATCGACGCTGATGAGCACGGAACTGACCATTGTCTACTGGCGGGACATCCCGGCGCAGGTGATCGTCGGCAAGGGCCGTCGCGGTGCCAAGGCACAATTGCCCGAGCGCTTCGAACAGGCGATCGACCGTGCCGCGATGAAATCCGGTGCGGCGGAAACCGACGCTTACCTGGCGGAGTGGCGCAAGGTGCCCTCCGGCGAGGTGGCGGGCGATCCGCAGGAGGCGGCGGCGGAAGCGGCGGCGCGACTGGATGCGGAATACGACAGCGAGCGCCTCAAGACCCTGATCGCCAATGGTGGCTGGGCCGATGTTTCTGCGCAGGCGGAAAACCAGGCCTGAAGTTGATGACCCTGAAGGAGGCTCTCATGGCTTTGTTCCAATTTCGTAAACGCGAAGACCGCTCTTTCACCGAGACCCCGGGCAATGCCGCCGTGGAGGCCTTCCTGAAGGGCTATTCCATCGAGGTCATGCCGCGCACGGCCTCCAAGGTGGAGAATTTCCGCGACCTGCTGCCGGAAGGCACCCGGGTCTACATCGCCCACATTGACGGCACCCCCATCGAGGAGATGGTCGCTACGGCAAAGCGTTTGTCGTCAGAGGGTTACAACGTGATGCCGCACTTCCCCGCGCGCATCATCAAGGACGCCGCGACGCTCGGGAACTGGATTGCCATGTACCAGGGCGAGGCCGGCGTCGAGCAGGCGCTGCTGCTGGCCGGCGGTGTGTCGGAGCCGCACGGCGACTTCCACTCCTCCATGCAGCTCATGGAGACCGGCCTGTTCGACAAGGCGGGCTTCAAGCGGCTGCACGTGGCGGGCCACCCCGAGGGCAACAAGGACATCGACCCCGACGGTTCCGACCGTGCGGTGATGGAGGCGCTGCGCTGGAAGCAGTCGTTCTCGGAACGGACGGATGCGCAGATGGCGCTGGCCACCCAGTTCGCGTTCGAGGCGAAGCCGATCATCGAATGGGTCAACCGCCTGAATGCAGAGGGGATTTCCCTGCCCGTCCACATCGGGATCGCGGGTCCGGCCAAGCTGCAGACGCTGATCAAGTTCGCCATCGCCTGCGGTGTCGGTCCGTCTTTGAAAGTCCTGCAGAAGCGCGCGATGGACGTGACCAAGCTGCTGCTGCCCTACGAGCCGACGGACGTCCTGGCGGAGCTGGCGGCCCACAAGGCGGCCAACCCGGCGTTCGGCATCGAGCAGGTGCACTTCTTCCCGCTGGGCGGCATCAAGACCAACGCCGAGTGGGCCATCGACAACGGCGGCGAAGCGGCGCGCCCGGCGAACGGATGACCAAACCCGCGCTGCTCTTCGACCTCGACGGCACCATGCTGGACACGGACGCGATTCACGCCCGCGTCTTTGCCGAAATGATGGCGCCTTACGGGATCGAGGTGACCCACGACTTCTACATGGCCAGGGTCCACGGCCGCCTGAACGTTGATATCTTTGCGGAAATCCTGCCCGACCTGGATGACCCGCAGGGCCTGTCGGAGGCGAAGGAGGCGGAGTTCCGCAACCGTCTGCCGCGTCCCTATCCGGGGATGCCGGGGGTTCAGGCGCTGGTGCGCGCGGCAGAGGCCGAGGGCTGGCGGCTGGCGGTGGTGACCAACGCCATGCGCGCCAACGCCGAGGCGATGCTGCAGGCCATCGATTTGCGGGACGCCTTCGAAGTCATTGTAATCGGGGAAGAATGTGAACGCGGCAAGCCCGATCCGATGCCCTACCGGGAGGCGATGCGCCAGCTTGGCGTGGCACCCGGCCACTGCATCGCCTTCGAGGACAGCCCCTCGGGGATGCGGGCTGCGGCGGGGTCCGGGGCCTATGCCATCGGCATCCGCTCCAGCCTCGACGATGCCACTTTGCGGGCCAGCGGCGCACGCGAAACACTACAGGATTTCAAGGACATATCGCTCGACGCTCTGTGCGCGCGATTGAAGGGAGAGACCACCACATGACCCGTACCGTCGTCGAGTCGAAGACCAAAACCGCGATCATCGGATTTGACCAGCCGTTCTGCGTGATCGGGGAGCGTATCAACCCGACCGGGCGCAAGATCCTCAACGAGGAACTGGAGCGCGGCGACTTTTCCCGCGTGGAGGCGGACGCCATCGCGCAGGTCGCGGCGGGGGCCACGGTGCTCGACATCAACTCCGGCGCGGTGTTCTCCAACAAGATGGCCGAGGACCCGCGCTATGCCGACAACAACTTTGTCGAGCCGGAGCTGATGCGCCAACTTGTCGAGTGTGTTCAAAAGGTTGTGGACGCTCCCTTGTGCATCGACTCATCCGTTCCCGGCGCGCTGGAGAACGGTCTTGCAGCGGCAGAGGGGCGTCCGCTCCTGAACTCCGTCACCGGCGAGGAAGAGCGGCTGGAGCTGGTTCTGCCGCTGGTGAAGAAATACAACGTGCCGGTCGTGGCGATCTCGAACGACGACACGGGCATCAGCGAGGACCCGGAGGTCCGCTTTGCCGTCGCCAAGAAAATCGTCCAGCGCGCGGCCGATTTCGGCATTCCGGCACACGATATTGTGGTCGACCCGCTTGTCATGCCTATCGGCGCGATGGCCACGGCTGGTCATCAGGTGTTTACCTTGGTTAGGCGCCTGCGCGAGGAGCTGGGCGTGAACACCACCTGCGGCGCGTCCAACATCAGCTTTGGCCTGCCCAACCGGCACGGCATCAACAATGCCTTCCTGCCGATGGCGATGGGCGCGGGCATGACCTCCGCGATCATGAACCCGGTGGCGCTGCCGATCAACGCGGCCAAGATTGCCGAGAAGAAACAACAGGTTGAAGCCGCAGGCATCATCCTGCCCGAGGACATGGACGACGAAACCTTCGTCACCCTGTTCGGCATGGGGTCGACCAAGCCGCGTCCCGGCAAGGAGATGGAGGCCATCCGCGCCGCCAACCTGCTGACCAACCACGACGACGGTGGCGCGGCCTGGATTTCCTTTAACAAACCCGCCGGTGAAGCCGGTGGCGGTGCCGGCGGGCGCCGTGGCGGGCGTCGCCGCCGGGCCTGAGCGCCCGCGCTCCGGCCCCACACCACGTCAAGACATGCGGCGCGCGGCCTGTTAACCGCGCGCCGTTTACGTTTTGGAAAGGTGAGTCCCGGCCGGTTCGGCCCCCTGAACCGGCCGGTTGTTAACCATCGCCCCGGCCCGGGCGCGCCCCAATCGGGGTCAGCCAGACCATTTTCCGGTGCGACGCAGGATTTCCGCGCAAACGGTCATCACGACCGCGTGAACGCCGGGCCGGAAGGCAGGAAAAACCTCAGCAGCGGGAGCGGCAGAGGTTTTCGCAGGGGATGCCGTCGTGATCACCGTCCCGCTTCGACTGACCGCACTGGATCAGCTTGAAGCAGGCCTCCTCACAGGAGCGCAGTTGCTTGCAGCTCACGTCCCGGCAGTCGTAGGCCTGCGCGGTCTGGTAAGGCGCCAGCCGCGACCGCAGGTCGGCGGCCGTGAGCGGTTCCGCCGTGGCGGAGGATGTGGTGGCGATGAAAAGAAGAACCGTGAGAACTCGCATGGTGAACACCCGTTAACGTTTCGTTCATACACGTTAACGGAGCGGTCCCGCCCGCCAAACAGGAAACGCCGCCGCACCACGCGGTTTTCCCGGCGGCACGCGGTCGCAGACCGACAGGCGCATGACCGGAGTCAGGCCTTCTCGGCGCGCTTCTTCAGGACGCCCGCGTGTTCGGCCAGATCGCGGGCGATGGCGAAGGCGCCCTGGATCTTGTCGCGGTCCTTCTTCCAGTCGCGGCGGACGACGATCTTGTTGTCCTTGATCTTCGCCAGCCCCTTCTGGTCGTTGATGAAGGCCACCAGCCCCTCGGGCGAGGCGAACTTGTCGTTGTGGAACTGGATCGTCGCGCCCTTCGGCCCGCCGTCGAGCTTGGCGATGCCCGCGCGCTTGCACATCGCCTTGATGCGCACCACCAGAAGAAGGGTGTTCACCTCGCGCGGGAGCTTGCCGAAGCGGTCGATCAGCTCGGCGGCAAAGCCTTCCAGCTCCACCTTTGTGGTCAGGGACGACAGGCGGCGGTACAGGCCCAGCCGCACGTCGAGGTCGGGCACGTAGTCTTCGGGGATCAGCACCGGCACGCCGAGGTTGATCTGCGGCGCCCACTGGCCGTCTTCCTCGGTCAGGCCCTCCATCTCGCCGGAGCGGATCTTGGAGATCGCCTCCTCCAGCATGGACTGGTACAACTCGTAGCCCACGTCGCGCATCTGGCCCGACTGTTCCTCGCCCAGGAGGTTGCCCGCGCCGCGGATGTCGAGGTCCTGCGAGGCGAGGCTGAAGCCCGCGCCCAGCATGTCGATGGCCCCCAGAACACGCAGGCGTTTCTCGGCGGTGGTAGTCAGCTTTGCGCGCGGTTTCGTCGTCAGGTAGCAGTAGGCGCGGGTCTTGGACCGGCCCACCCTGCCCCGGATCTGGTAGAGCTGGCTGAGGCCGAACATGTCGGCGCGGTGCACGATCATGGTGTTGGCGGTCGGGATGTCGAGGCCGGATTCCACGATGGTGGTGGCCACCAGCACGTCGTACTTGCCGTCGTAGAAGGCGTTCATCCGCTCGTCGAGGTCGCCCGCCGCCATCTGGCCGTGCGCCACCACGTAGGAGCATTCGGGGACCTGTTCCTTCAGGAATTCCTCGATCTCCGGCAGGTCGGTGATCTTCGGCACGACGACGAAGGACTGCCCGCCGCGGTAATGTTCGCGCAAAAGCGCCTCGCGCACGGTGACCGGATCGAATTCCGAGACGTAGGTGCGGATCGACAGGCGGTCGACCGGCGGCGTGCCGATGATCGACAGGTCGCGCACCCCGGTCAGCGAAAGCTGCAGCGTCCGCGGGATCGGCGTGGCGGTGAGCGTCAGCACGTGGATGTCGGAGCGAAGCTGTTTCAGCCGTTCCTTGTGCTGCACGCCGAAGCGCTGCTCCTCGTCGATGATCAAGAGGCCGAGGTTCTGGAAGCGGATGTTCTTGGCCAGAAGCGCATGGGTGCCGATGGCGATGTCGACGGTGCCCTTGGCGATGCCCTCGCGAGTCTTCGCGGCCTGCTTGGCCGGGACGAAGCGCGACAGGGCCGCGACCTCGAGAGGGAAGCCGCGGAAGCGTTCGGCAAAGGACTTGTAGTGCTGGCGGGCGAGCAGCGTCGTGGGCGCGATCACCGCCACCTGCACGCCGGACATGGCGGCGACAAAGGCGGCGCGCATCGCGACCTCGGTCTTGCCGAAGCCCACGTCGCCGCAGATCAGCCGGTCCATCGGCTGGCCGGACTGGAGGTCGGCCATCACATCCTCGATGGCGGCAAGCTGGTCGTCGGTTTCCGAGTACGGGAAGCGCGCGGCAAAGCTCTCGTAGGCGCCCGGCGGCGGGTCGAGCATCGGCGCCTTGCGCAGCGCGCGTTCGGCGGCGATCCGGATCAGCCGGTCGGCCATCTCGCGGATGCGTTCCTTGAGCTTGGCCTTCTTCGCCTGCCATGCGCCGCCGCCCAGCCGGTCGAGCAGACCCTCGTCGTGGCCGTACTTCGACAGCAGCTCGATGTTCTCCACGGGCAGGTAGAGCTTCGCGTCCTCGGCGTATTGCAGCAGCAGGCATTCGTGCGGGCTGCCCGCGGCGGTGATGACCTCCATCCCCATGTAGCGGCCGATGCCGTGGTCGACGTGCACCACGAGATCGCCCGGAGACAGCGACTGGTGCTCGGTCAGGAAGTTCTCGGCCTTGCGGCGCTTCGCGGGTTTGCGGATCAGCCGGTCGCCCAGCACGTCCTGTTCGGAGACGACGGTGATCCGGCCCTTGTCGCCTGCGGCCTCCCACGGGGCCTCGAACCCGGTGTCGAGCGCCCAGACCGCAAGGTGCAGCCCGCGCTTGCCGACGCGGGTGGCGTTCGAGATCGGGATGACCTCGGCCAGGCCCTCGTCCTCGATCAGACCGGTCAGGCGTTCGCGCGCGCCTTCGGACCAGGACGCGATGACGACCGGGCCCTGATCCAGCTTCTTCTTCACATGGTCGGCGAGGGCGGCAAACAGGCTGATGTTCTCCTGCTGGCGCTCGGGGGCGAAGTTGCGCCCGATGCGCCCGCCCGCGTCCACCACGCCCGGCCCGGTGGCCTGCGGCAGCGGATGGAACTGCACGCGGCGGCGGTCGCCGATCGCCTGTTCCCACGCGCCGTCATCGAGGTAGAGCAGGTCCGGCGGGACGGGCTTGTAGACCGTGCTGCCCAGCGTCTTCTTCTGCGAGAGCGCGTGTTTGCGGGTCTCGTACTGGTCGGCGATGCTGTCCCAGCGCGACAGCCGCGCGGGCGTCAGCTGGTCGTCCATCAGCACCGGCGCGCCCGGCAGGTAGTCGAAGAGCGTCTCCAGCCGGTCGTGGAAGAACGGCAGCCAGTGCTCGATCCCGGCGTGCTTGCGGCCGGCGCTGACCGCCTCGTAAAGCGGGTCGTCGGTGCCCGCCGCGCCGAACTCGATCCGGTAGTTCTGGCGGAAGCGCAGGATCGCCGCCTCGTCTAGGATCACCTCGGACACCGGCGCCAGCTCCACCACGTCGAGCTTTTCCGTCGTCCGCTGGGAGGCCGCGTCGAAGCGGCGCGCGCCCTCCAGCGTGTCGCCGAAGAAGTCGAGCCGCACGGGCCCGCCCTCGCCCGGCGGGTAGATGTCGATGATGCCGCCGCGGATGGCGTAATCGCCGGGCTCCGTCACCGTGGGCGCCTGGCTGAATCCCATGCGCACGAGGAAGGCGCGCAGCGCCTCCTCGTCGACACGGTCGCCCACGCGGGCGGTGAAGGCTGCCTCGCGCAGCACCTCGCGGGCGGGCAGGCGCTGCATCGCCGCGCCCAGCGTCGTCAGGAGGACAAAGCGGTCCGGCATGCCGTGCGCCAGCCCCGCCAGCGTCGCCATGCGTGCCGCCGAGATGTCGGCATTGGGCGACACCCGGTCGTAGGGCACGCAGTCCCAGGCGGGGAAGACCACCACAGGCATGTCCGGGGCAAAGAAGGCCAGCGCATCGCGCATCGCCGCCAGCCGCTTGTCGTCGCGGGCGATGTGCACCACCGGCCCGCCCGCCTTCGCCACTTCGCCCAGCACGAGCCGCGCGTCAAAGCCCTCGGGGGCGCCGCCGATGATCACCTGTCCAGCCATGCCGCCCCAGATGGCCCGACCGTGCGGCGCCGTCAAGCACGACCTCTCCGTCCCCCGCCGTCACCGATCCCGCGCAAGGGCCCCCGCACCGGCCCGACCGCCGCCAGCTTTCTTCCGGAGCCGTCCCTCGCCTGTCGATGCCCCGACGGGGGCGACGCGCCGGGACAAGCCAAATCGCCGAGGGGCCCCCGCAAGGGGGATACGGCTATTTTGCTTGGCGCGGGGCTGCGGCCCTGTCAGGCAGCAAGACGGCGAGGGACGGCATCGGCAGAAAGCAGGGTTTTCTTCTGGTGAGTCCCGAAGCCCTCCCCGCGAAGGACATTGCACGCACCTGCCCACGAAGGACCGGCCCGACGTAGGGCGGGGCTATGCGCCGCCCTGCCCGGCGCTCAGCCGCCGAGCACGCCGATGGAGAGGTTCTGGAACATCCCCCAGAGCGCGGTGACGAAGATCGACACAAGCCCGATCATCTGGGTGATGACCCGGTGCACCCGGAGGCGGCGCCAGAGCGGCTCTCCGGATTGCTCGCCCGCGCGGATGCGGCGCGCGGAATAGACGCTCAGCAGGCCCACCAGCGTCATCGGGAAGCCCAGCAGGAAGAGCGCCTGCGCCAGTTCCACCCCGTACCAGAATCCGAGGATCGCGGCGCCCGACAGGAAGGCCGACGTCAGGGCCGAGAGGAACAGACCGGATTCGTCGACGATGTAGAGAAAGCGGTTGGTGTTGATGCGCACCAGGTCCTCGAGGTCCTGCTCCGCCTGCCCGCCGCTGCGGCGCGCGCGGGCGACCATGTCGAAGGGCACGCCCAGCACCCAGTGGCTGGTCGAGGACCACAGGACGGCGAGGACGATCCAGAACCAGAGGTTGGAGAAGGACCGCATGTCGATCACTTCGAACACCGTGCCGTACCAGTCCATGCCTGCCTTTTCCCTGCTGCTTTTCGGACTTACTACCGCGCGTCCGCGCAAATGCCCAGCGACAAACAGTCGGGACCCGCGGGCGGCGTTGACGTGGCTTCCTTCCCCCGCGGCGGGTGCACACAGGATGGAACCCGGGGCGGGTCCCGTGCGCTGAGAAAGCAGACGGATGTTTGATCGTCCGTCGCCGAAAACCAATCACAGGAGGAACCAATGCCGCTGGAATACGCGCCCGATCCCGCATGCGCTGATGCCTACCCCACCCGTGCCCCCGAGCGGGAGCGCTGGATGGAGCGTGAGGACCCGGTGCTCTGGCAGGACTGGGAGGCGGATGCGCCGATCACCCGCGAGGAGGCCGCATTCTTCGAGAGGAACGGCTATCTCGTGCTGAAGGACCTGTTCACCCCGGCCGAGGTGCAGGCGCTGGTCGCCCGCGCCGGAGAGATCCGGTCGCGGCTGGCGGGCAGCGATGCCGATCACGTCGTCACCGAACCGGGCGGCGACGCGGTGCGCACCGTCTTTCAACTGGAGGCGGAAGACGCGCTGATGGACAGGCTTTCCCGCGACGCCCGGCTGGCGGGGATCGCCCGCTTCATCCTGGGCGACGAGGTGGCGATCCACCAGTCGCGCCTGAACTACAAGCCGGGCTTCACCGGCAAGGAGTTCTACTGGCACTCGGACTTCGAGACATGGCACGCGGAGGACGGGATGCCCCGGATGCGCGCGCTGTCGGCCTCGCTCTTGCTGACCGACAACGTGGCGCACAACGGCGCGCTGATGCTGATGCCCGGGTCGCACAAGACCTACGTGTCCTGCCGGGGCGAGACGCCCGAGGACAACCACAAGTCCTCGCTCGCACGCCAGGAGGTGGGCACGCCCTCGCAGGAGAGCCTTGCCGACATGGCGCGCCTTTGCGGGATCGACGATGCGGAGGGGCCGGCGGGCACGCTGATCCTGTTCGACTGCAATACGCTGCACGGCTCGAACGGGAACATCACGCCCAGCCCGCGCTCCAATGCGTTCTTCGTCTACAACGCCGTGTCGAACGCGCCCGTGGCGCCGTTTGCCGCCCCCGCGCCGCGCCCGGACTACCTGGCCCGCCGCGGCACGCCCGAGGCGCTTGAGGTGCGCGAAGGCGCCCTGGCCTGACGGAACCGCCCCTGCGGCCCGCCCCAATTCGTCGCGGGCGGGCCACTGGACAAGCGGGGACCGCGGGTGCATCCCTTTTGCGCGCGAAGCCAAAGGAGATGCCAGATGCACAGCCACGCCCCCTTCCCCGCCCTGCGACTTCGCCGTCTGCGCCGCACGCCCGCGCTTCGCGCGCTTGTGGCCGAGACGGTGCTGAGCCCGGCGGACTTCATCTGGCCGGTCTTCGTACGCGACGGCGAGGGCGTGTCGGAACCGATCCATTCCATGCCCGGGGTGAACCGGCTGTCGGTCGACAAGGTGGTGGAAGCCGCGCGCGAGGCCCATGCGCTGGGCATCCCGGCAATCTGCCTCTTTCCCTATACCGACCCCGCACTCAAGACCAAGGACTGCGCCGAGGCCTGGAACCCCGAGAACCTGTCGAACCGCGCCACCCGCGCGATCAAGGCGGCGGTGCCGGACATCGCGGTGATGACCGACGTCGCGCTCGACCCCTACAGCATCGACGGCCACGACGGCTTTGTGGAGGACGGGGTGATCGTCAACGACCGCACCGTCGAGGCGCTGGTGAAGCAGGCGCTGTCCCAGGCCGAGGCGGGCGCCGACATCATCGGGCCCTCGGACATGATGGACGGGCGCATCGGCGCGATCCGCACCGCGCTGGAGAGCGCGGGCCATCAGGACGTGCTGCTGCTGAGCTACGCGGCCAAGTATGCCTCTGCCTTCTACGGGCCGTTCCGCGATGCGGTGGGCGCGTCCGGCGCGCTCAAGGGCGACAAGAAGACCTACCAGCAGGACCCGGGCAATTCAGACGAGGCGATGCGGCTGATCGCCCGCGACCTGGGCGAAGGCGCGGACATGATCATGGTGAAGCCGGGGATGCCGTATCTGGACATCTGCCGTCGCGCCAAGGACACCTTCGGCGCGCCGACCTTCGCCTACCAGGTGTCGGGCGAATACGCGATGCTGGCGGGTGCCGGCGAACGCGGCTGGGTCGACGGCCAGAAGGTGATGATGGAAAGCCTGACCGCCTTCAAACGCGCGGGCTGCGACGGGGTGCTGACCTACTTCGCCCCCGCCGCCGCGCGTCTGCTGAACGGCTGAGGCGCGCTGGGCGCTATTGGCGCCCGGCCGCTGCCCCGTCAACGATTTCAACGCCTTGCAGAGGGGCGGCGGCTGACGCCGCGTCCGCCGGCCTGCGCCGGGCAAGGCGGCCCCTGCCCGTTTCCCCATCGCCTGCCCCCATCAATAGCGGGTCTTCGCGCATCGACCACAAGTTGAGGTGACAAGCCGCCCGCGCGCGCGTATAAAAGGCGCAACCGGCGGCACAGCCGGACGAACGAGGCATCGGCAGAAAAGAGCACACCATGACACATACGCGACGCGACGTATTTCTCGGCCTTGGGGCCGTGGGCCTGTTGGGCGCCTGCGCCAACGGCGTCGGCGGCAACGGAGGGGCAACCATCGACGCGAGGGTCGACTCCACGCTTGCACAGCTTTACGGCGACTACCCCGCGACCCGGCAACTGGCGGAGAAATCCGCGGGCCAGCTTGTCATGCCGCTGGTGACGGAAGCGGGTCTAGGCTTTGGCGGCGGCGGCGGCAACGGCGCGCTGCGGATCGGTGGCGCGACGGTCGACTATTACAACATGGTCAAGGCGTCGGGCGGCCTTCAGATCGGTGTCCAGCAGTACAGCCATGTCCTGTTCTTCATGACCGACGACGCGCTGCAGACCTTCCGCCGTTCCGGCGGTTTCGCCGCGGGCGCCGGTATTGCCTATGCCACCCCGCAAAAGGGCGAGGCGCTGGCAGCCGAGACGACCACGTCGCTTGCGCCGGTGATCGCGGTGATCTTCGGCCAGTCCGGCCTGCGGGTCGGCGCGACGCTGGAAGGCGTGAAATACACGCGCATCATTCCCTGACCTGACCGGACAAGATGCCCCAAACGGCAGCGCGGCCACACCGGCCGCGCCTTTGCGGCAAATTTTTGTATCAGGCGGGAACGGTAAAGGGCTCCGGGCATTGGTCTTTCGACAGGAGAGACCAGAATGACCAGCGAGCAAAAGTCACAGGACCGTCCGTCCACCTCCCGCAACGCCATCCGGCACCACGGCAAGCAGCTTTTCGGCGGCGCGCGGACCTTCGGGTCGGGCGTCGGGCGCAGGCTGGGCCGCACCGGCTGGAAGACCCGCACGGCCCTTGCGCTGGGCACCGTGGCCCTCTTGGGCGCCGCCAGCGTGTCGGTGGCGGTTGCCTCCCTCGACGATCTGGACGCGCTCGAAGCGCGGCGCGAACGGCCCCTGCGGCTGGAGGACGCCACCGGCGGGCCGCTGTTTGCCCGCGGCGAACGTCCCGCCGATTACGCCACCATCGAGCGCATCCCCGACACGCTGGAAAACGCGGTCATCGCCATCGAGGACCAGCGGTTCCGCGATCACGGCGGACTCGACTACCGCTCCATCGGGCGGGCGTTCTGGACCAACGCCGCCGCCGGAGAGATCGTTCAGGGCGGCAGCACCATCTCTCAGCAGCTTGTGAAGATCAGCTACCTTGAGCCGGAACGCACCTACAAGCGCAAGCTGCACGAGGCGCTGCTGACCCGCGAACTGGAATCGGCGCACACCAAGGACGAGATCCTCGAGATGTATCTCAACCGGGTGTACCTCGGCAGCGGCGCCTACGGGATGCCCTCTGCCGCGCAGGTGTACTTCGGCAAGCCGATCGACGACCTGAGCCTTGCGGAAAGCGCGCTTCTGGCGGCGTCGATCCAGGCGCCGTCCATCGTGAACCCGCGCAACGACATGGAAGCGGCGCGCGACCGCGCGCAGGTGGTGATCCGCGCCATGGTTGCGAGCGGCAGCATCGACGAGAACGCCGCCAACGCGGCACTGGCCGAGCTGACGGTGATGGCGCCCTCCTCCGGTGAGCAGCCCTATGGCGGCTGGTTCGCGGACATCGCGGCGCGTCAGGGCGAACAGCTTGCGGCGCGGTTCTCCGGTGCCGGTGCGCTGCGCACCACGCTCGATCCCGAGCTTCAGCGGCTGGCGGAGCGCGCGGTGCAGACCCGGCTGGCGGGCCTGCCGATGGAGGCGGCGCTGGTCGCCCTGCGTCCCGATGGCAGCGTCGCGGCGCTGGTCGGCGGCAAGGACTACCAGGTGAGCCAGTTCAACCGGGCGACACAGGCTCAGCGGCAGCCGGGATCGACCTTCAAGACCTTCGTTTACCTGACCGCGCTGGCCGACGGCTACAGCCCCGGCACGGTGATTTCCGACCGGCCCGTCGACATCGACGGCTACGCGCCGGAGAACTTCGGCGGCCGGTTCTACGGCGACGTGCAGATGGCCACCGCCTTTGCCAAGTCGATGAACGCGGCGACCGTGCGGCTGGCGATGGACGTGGGATTGGCCGACGTGGTGAAGACCGCGCGGCTGCTGGGCATCGACGCCGAGCTGTCGGAGACGCCGTCGGTCGCGCTTGGCGCCTCGGGCGTGTCGCTGCTGGACCTTACGGCGGCCTATGGCGCCATCGCCACCGGGCGCGCGCCTTTCGAGACGCATTTCGTCAGCGGCATCACCGCGGGCAACGAACAGACCTACTATCCGTTCAAGTGGAAGACGCCGCAGATGACCGGCCGCGCCGCGGAGCTGATGAACGCGCGCGCCGACATGGCGGCGATGCTGCGGGCCGTGGTGACGGACGGCACGGGTAAGGCCGTGGCGGATGTGCCCGGCGCCGTGGGCAAGACCGGCACCAGCCAGAACTTCCGCGACGCGCTGTTCGTCGGCTGGAACGACGCGCTGATCGTGGGCGTCTGGGTCGGCAACGACGACAACTCTCCCATGGACGAGGTCACCGGCGGCTCGATCCCGGCGGAGATCTGGTCGGACTTCCTGACCGCGGCGCAGGGCATGGACGTGAGCATCCCGCAGGTGGCGGAGCCGCGCGCTATGGAGCCGGAGGCGGTCGCGCCCGGCACCCCTGACCCTGCTGCCAGTGGCGCGCAGGCGGTTGTCGCCGCCGTGCGGTCCGAGCCGGGCGAGGCGGAAGCGGTGGCGCGTGACGACCGCTCCGAGCTGGAGATCGCGCTGGGGGCTGCCCTCTCGCGGATGGAGAACGACGGACGTGTGCACGGCAAGGACATCGAGGAGCTGCGCCGCACGGTGGAACGGGAGCTGCAGGACGGCGACGTGCACGGGCTGCGCGAGTTCGTGATCCGGTCCTGGGCCGACTCCGTGGGCCAGACCACCGCTCAGCAGCAGTGCAACATCCGCGCCTGCCAGCGTGCCTATCGTTCGTTCCGCGCGTCGGACTGCACGTTCCAGCCCTACGGTGGCGGACCGCGGGAGATCTGTACGCAGTAACGCGCCGGATCGGGCTTTCACACAAGGGCGGCCACGGGTCGCCCTTGTGTGAAAGCCCCTCAGTGGTAGCGGAATTCACCCACCACGTTGCGCCATTCGCCCGGCGAGATCATCTTGCGGTGGGTGAAACGGATGGAGTGCAGCGGCCCCTCGATCCTGTCCTGCCAGAACTCGATGAAGCCGAAAAGCTTCGGATGGTCCGGCGCCAGGTCGTAATCCTGCCAGACGAAGGTGTTCAGCACGTTGCGGTAATCCGGCATGCGATAGAAGATCTCTGCCGTGGTGAGCCCGTAGCCTTTCAGCATCAATTCCGTTTCGGTCATCTGCATCTTGTTAGCCCTTGGAGTTTGCCGTAAGGACATGGTGCCGAGACCGTTATTACTTTTCAATGAAAACAGTGTGTTAGCAGGCATATCCGGTGGCTGCCAAAAGCACTGCACCCCGCGCCATTGCACCCCATATCCTGCATCTGATATAAGAGCGCCAACAAGATATGGCAGAATGACGGACAGGCTCCAGACGTGACCGATACGCCCGAACCCCCTGAAAACGAAGAAGAAAAGCGTCCGAGCTACATCGGCCCCTCGATCTCCATCGAAGAAGAGATGAAGTCGAGCTATCTCGATTACGCGATGAGCGTGATCGTGAGCCGGGCGATTCCGGACCTGCGCGACGGCCTAAAACCTGTGCACCGGCGCATCCTCTACGCGATGCACGAAGGCGGTTACACACCCGACAAGTCGTACCGGAAGTCGGCGAAATCCGTGGGCGAGGTGATGGGCAACTATCACCCGCACGGCGATTCCGCGATCTACGACGCGCTGGTCCGCATGGCGCAGGACTTCTCCATGTCGCTGCCGCTGATCGACGGCCAGGGCAACTTCGGCTCCATGGACGGCGACCCGCCGGCGGCCATGCGTTACACCGAAAGCCGGCTGGCGAAATCGGCGCTGCAATTGCTGGTGGATATCGACAAGGAAACCGTCGATTTCCAGGACAACTACGACGGCAAGGAGCGTGAGCCCACGGTTCTGCCCGCACGCTATCCCAACGTGCTGGTCAACGGTGCCGAAGGCATCGCCGTCGGCATGGCGACCCGCATCCCGCCGCACAACCTCGGCGAGGTGATCGACGCGACGCTGGCGCTGATGGACAACCCCGACCTCAGCTCCGAAGACCTGATGGAATGGGTCAAGGGCCCGGACTTCCCCACCGGGGGCATCATGCTGGGCCGGTCCGGCGCGCGGAAGGCCTACCTCGAAGGGCGCGGATCGGTCATCATCCGTGCCGCAACCCGGGTCGAGGAGATCCGCAAGGACCGCTATGCCATCGTCATCAGCGCCATCCCCTACCAGGTGAACAAGGCCACGATGATCGAGCGCATCGCCGAGGCCGCGCGCGACAAGAAGATCGAGGGCATCGCCCACGTCCAGGATGAATCCGACCGCGATGGTGTTCGGGTCGTTGTGGAACTGAAGCGCGACGCCACCGCCGAGGTGGTGCTGAACCAGCTTTTCCGCTTTACCCCGATGCAAACCTCCTTTGGCTGCAACATGCTGGCGCTGAACGGCGGCAAGCCCGAGCAGCTCACGCTGCGCGGTTTCCTGTCGGCGTTCCTCGACTTCCGCGAGGACGTGATCGCGCGCCGCACCGCCTACCTGCTGCGCAAGGCGCGGGAACGGTCGCACGTGCTGTGCGGTCTGGCTGTGGCGGTGTCGAACGTCGACGAGGTCGTGGCGACGATCCGGTCGTCGGCCGATGCGGCGGAGGCCCGGCAGCGGCTGATGGAGCGGCGCTGGCCCGCGCACGAAATCCTGCCCTACATCGCGCTGATCGACGATCCGACCCACAAGGCCAACGAGGACGGCACCTACAACCTGTCCGAAACGCAGGCCCGTGCGATCCTCGACCTGCGCCTGCAGCGCCTGACCCAGATCGGTGTCAAGGAAGTCACCGACGAGCTGGAAGACCTGGCGTCCAAGATCAAGGACTACCTTGAGATCCTTTCGAGCCGCGAGCGGATCACCGGCATCATCCGCGAGGAAATGACCGCCATCCGCGACGAGTTTGCCGTGCCGCGCCGCACGGAGATCGTCGACTGGGCAGGCGACCTCGACGACGAGGACCTGATCGAGCGCGAGGACATGGTCGTGACCGTCACCGCGGGCGGCTACATCAAGCGCACCGCACTGGCCGACTTCCGCGCGCAGAAGCGCGGCGGCAAGGGGCTGTCCGGTGGCGGGCTGAAGGAGGACGACGTCGTCACGACGCTGTTCGTCGCCAACACCCACACGCAGCTTCTGTTCTTCACGACGGACGGCATGGTCTACAAGCTGAAGACATGGCGCCTGCCGCTGGGCGGACGCACGTCGAAGGGCAAGGCGATCGTCAACATCCTGCCGATCCCGGCCGGTGTCTCCATCGCCGCGATCATGCCCGTGGACCGGGACGAGGACGAGTGGGACGACCTGCAGATCGTCTTTGCGACCTCCAAGGGTTCGGTCCGCCGCAACCGGCTGTCGGATTTCACCAACGTCATGCGCAACGGCAAGATCGCGATGAAGTTCGAGGGCGAGGACGAGAACACCCGCCTGATCAACGCGCGCATCTGTTCGGAGGATGACGACGTGATGCTGGTCACCAACTCCGGCCGGGCGATCCGTTTCCCGGTGCCCGAGGTGCGGGTCTTCAACTCGCGCAATTCGACCGGCGTGCGCGGCATCCGCCTGATGAACGGCGACGAGGTCGTGTCGATGTCGGTGATCCGCCACTTCGAGGCGGAGTCGGACGAACGCGCCAGCTATCTCAAGATGCGCCGCCTGATGGCCGGCGTGACAGACGACGAAGCCGGCGACGAGGAAGGCGATGCGGACACGCCGCTGCCGCAGGAACGCTATGCGGAGATGTCGGCGGTCGAGAACCTGATCCTGACCGTCACCGCCAAGGGCCTGGGCAAGCTGTCGTCCTCGCACGATTACCCGGTGCGCGGACGTGGCGGCCAGGGTGTCACCGCGTGGGAGAAATCCATGCGCGGCGGCGATATCGTGGCCTCCTTCCCGGTGGAACAGGGCGACCAGATCATGCTGGCGACTTCTACCGGCCAGTCGATCCGGGTGCCGGTGGACGGCATATCGTTCCGGTCGCGGAGCGCGGGCGGCGTGCGGGTGTTCAACACCGGCGCGGGCGAAACCGTGGTGTCCGTGGCATGGATCGCGGACCAGGCCGACGAAGAGCCCGAGGACAGCGCCGACTGACACGGGCGCCCTTTGCGAGAGATCGACACGGCCCGGCCCTGCGCCGGGCCGTTTGCTGTTCCGGCAACCGTTTCCCGCCCGGTCGAATCAACCTTTGGATGTGGTTTCCGCAGCGTTAACTTTTGGTTCACGATTGGTTTAAACAACGAAAACAGGTACATGCCGCCTATACTTTCGAGACGGCGGTGCCGTACATATTTCGCAAAGTCGTCATTGCAGCTTTGTCTTGATCTACCTAAAGTTTATGGAAACGTGCGGCGCCCTGGCGGGCATCACGTCCTGTAAACCGGGTCTTCACCCCTCTAACCTGCCAGGCTGGCCCTCGGGAAACTGCAATGGAAAACTGGGACGATCTGAGGTTTCTCGTGGCCCTGGCCCGCACCGGCACGATGAAGGCGGCCGCGCTGATGCTGGGCACCAACACCGCCACGGTCTCCCGCCGGATCGACAGGCTGTCGGAGACGCTGGGAGAGGCGGCCTTCATCAAGACGCCCGGCGGCTGGCAGCCGTCAGAGGCGGTGAAGGGCCTGATCCAGATTGCCCAGACCTTCGACGGCCAGATCCAGACCGCGCTTCACAGCCGCGTCGGGACGGACGCCGCGCCGGTTCCGCTGAGGCTGGGCTCTGTCCCCTTCATCGCGCGCAACATCCTGATCCCCGGCATGAACCGCTACGGCGACCTGCTTGACGGGATCGAGCTGCACCTGACCGACCGCGTCTTCAAGGACGGGCTCGGCGATCATGACATCGTCATCCAGACGAACCGGCCCGCCGAGGGCCGCGTGGTGACGCGCCGGGTGGGCCGCCTGCCCGTGCGCCTCTACCGCCCCGCAGGCGTGCCCGAGCCGAAGAACTGGGCGGGCTACAGCGCGCAGATGGATGACATGCCGTTCCAGAAATTCGGCTTCGACGCCTTTGGCAAGCCGCCCAAGATCCGGGTGAGCAGCGCGGATGCCATCATCAGCGTCGCCAAGGCCGCGGGGCTGGCGGCCCCCCTGCCCGACCTCGTCGGGATGAACGATCCGGAGCTGGTGGCCTACGATCCGGAGAGGCCGCCGCATGTGATCGAGGTGTGGATGTTCTACCACGAAACCCGCCGCGACGACCCGGTGATCCGCAACACCGTCGACTTCGTCCTGGGGTGTTTCGAGGACATCGAAACCACAAGGACCGAGCGCGCCGCCGCAGAGTAATTTCATTTCTGCAACGTCAGGTTTACCGATCTCGCAATTGAAAACACGTTAAGGATGATTAACATTCCTTAACAAAGCAAAAAATGCGAGCAGGTAACATTCATGGCAAAGACCCTCGACGGTCTGATGTGCGGTTTGCGCATCTCCTTGGCCGGTGCCCTGGCGTACACCGCGTCCGAGCACATCCTCCTTTCCTCCCAGTCGCATGGCGCGCTTTCCCTGAATGACACCCATACCGCCCTAGCCGGGACGATCATGTCCGGCCTGCTCTGGGTCATCTCTGTCTGGCTGATGTTCGGCGTCCGCACCCGTATCGTGGCGGCGCTGGGGCTGACGATCTACGGCGCCATGGCGCTGCTGCTGCCCGGTCTCGACCGGCTGACGGCGCATTCGCTGCTGAGCGTGGCCATCGTGGCCGGACTGGCCCTTCCCGTTATCCTTGCCGGTGGCGGTCACTACAGCCTTGTGCGTGGTGGCTGGCGCGTGGCGCTTTAAGACATTTGAGCAAGTATTTCCCTGTACTACACCGACTGAGGGTGGCTCTTCGGAGCCACCTCTTTTTTTGTCTTAACCCGGCTGAAAGGCAAACGGGTGCACTCCTGCACGGTCGGAGGAGATGCGATGAACCTGTACACCTGTGCAATCGACCTGAAGAACGACGCCAAGGCGCTTGTCTTTGCCAAGGCGTTGGATGACTGGATGTCCCATCTGCGGGCCATCGGCGCGATCGAAAGCTGGCGCCTGATGCGCCGCAAGCTGAACCTCGCATCAAGCACGCATCGCGATTTCCTGCTGGAGATCGAGGTGAACGACATGACCCAGCTGGACAAGGCGTTCCGGGCGCTTGGCGCCCATGACGACACGGTCGAGGGGCTGTACCGCGCGGTGCACGAACTGATCGCGGTGGCGGAGACCGGGCTTTACCGCCCCTTCCCCGACCCGGAGCGCGCGGAACGCATGGCGCTGATCTGAGGCCGCGCGGCCTGTGGGCGGGCATGCCGGTGACGACACGCCCGCGAACGGCTAGAGGTCGTAGAGCGCGGTGAACTTCGCTTCGAGGTAATCGAGCAGCGGTTCCTCCGAAGGGGCGCTGCCGGTCGCCTTCTCGATCAGCGCGCGCGGCTGGTAGAGGCTGCCGTGGTGCTGGAGGTTGTCCTTGAGCCAGGCCGTCGCGGCAGAGGTATCGCCGCGTGCCAGTTGCGCGTCGAGGTCCGGCACCGCTTCGGTCAGCGCCTTGTGCAGGCAGCCCGCGTAGACGTTGCCGAGGCTGTAGGTCGGGAAGTAGCCGAAGAGGCCCGCCGACCAGTGCACATCCTGCAGCACGCCGTTCGACGGCTTGTCCACCTCGAACCCGAAATCGGCCTTGAACCGGTCGTTCCACGCGGTTTCGAGGTCGTTGACGTTGAGGTCGCCCGCCACCAGTGCGCGTTCGAGGTCGAAGCGCAGCAGCACGTGCAGGTTGTACTGCAGTTCGTCCGCCTCTGTCCGGATGTAGCCGTTCCGCACCTGGTTCACGGCGCCGTAGAAGGTGTCCTCGTCGGGGATGCCGAAGTCGCCGAAGGTGTCGCGCATCTGGTGGTAGAGCCAGCCACAGAAGGCGCGCGAGCGGCCAAGCTGGTTCTCGTAGATCCGGCTTTGCGATTCGTGCACGCCCATCGACACACCCTGCCCCAGCGGCGTCAGGCGGTAGGACGGATCGACGTTCTGTTCGTAGGCGGCATGGCCGACCTCGTGGATCGTCGAGTAGAGACAGTTGAACGGGTCGAGCGGCACGGTGCGCGTGGTGATGCGCACGTCGTCGCCGGAGCCGGAGGAGAACGGGTGCACCGCCTTGTCGACGCGCCCCCGGCGGAAGTCGTAGCCGAAGGTCTTTGCCAGCAGGCGGGCGAGCTTCATCTGCCCCTGCTCGTTGAAGGATTTCGTCAGGCCGGGCAGCGCGGGTTTCGACAGCACCGCCTCGCGCAGCGCCACCAGCCGCGGCCTGAGCGCGCCGAACATGGCGACGAGGTCCTCGGCGCGCGCCTCCGGTTCGTACTTGTCCAGGAGCGCATCGTAGAGGTCGCCGCCGCAGGCCAGCGCCGCGGCTTCCTCCTGCCGCAGTTTCAGGATCTCCGACAGGACCGGCGCGAAGGAGGCAAAGTCGTCGTCGGCGCGCGCCTCCGCCCAGGTGACATGGCCCCGGCTGACGGTGCGCGCGATCTCTGACGCCAGCCGTTCGGGCACCTTGGCGGCGCGGTCGTGGTCGCGCCGGATGAGCCGCAGCTTGGCGCGGTCCTGTTCCGACAGGCCATCGGTCGGGATCGCCTCGAGCCAGTCGCGCACGCGCGGGTCGATGCGGCGCTGGTGGAGCACCGCCTCCATCGCCGCGCGTTCATCGCTGCGCTGGTCCGCCGCACCGCGCGGCATCATCGTTTCCTGATCCCAGGACAGACGTCCCGCGATCTGGGCCAGCGCTTCGGTGTCGCGCTGGAAGGCCATCAACTCGTTAAAAGCTTGGAGTGTCACTTGGGTCCCCTGACAGACTGGGGCACCGGGTAGCGTGCCGCAAACCTTGCGCGCAGGATCAGTGCCCAAAGAAGGACGGCACCGAACTGGTGAAGGATCGCGATGTGCAACGGTGCCATATACACAACCGTAACGATACCGATGACCACCTGCAGGAGCAACATGGCGAACATCGCATTGTAGCGGTAACGGGTGTCGGAATTGGCCGAGCGGCGGCCCCTCAGCCAGACCACGACGCCGAAGGCAAAGAGCAGGTAGCCCGCCATGCGGTGCATGAACTGCACGAGGCCGGGGTTCTCGAAGAAGTTCCGCCAGACCGGGCTTTCGACGAACATGTCCGACGGCCAGAGCCCGCCTTCCATCAGCGGCCAGCTCGGGTAGTTGCGGCCCGCGTCGATGCCCGCCACCAGCGCGCCCAGCAGGATCTGCAGGAAGGCGAAGTGCAGAAGGCCCGTGGTCATGCCGAAGAGCTTGGCCTCGCCCAGCCGGCGGGCCTGCATCAGGTCACGCTCCGGACGGGCGAGCGCATAGGTGTACCACGCGATGTAGCCGAGGATGACGAAGGCCACGCCAAGGTGCGTCGCCAGCCGGTAGGAGGCCACGTCGAGCCGTTCGCCGGACAGGCCGGAATGTACCATCCACCAGCCGACCGCGCCCTGCAGCGCGCCGAGCAGACCGATGAACAGCAGGCGAGGGATCCAGTCCGGCGCCTCCTCGCGCATGAAGCCGAGGAGGAACACCACCAGCGCCGCGATCATCGCCGCGACAAGGCCGTTGGTGTCGAGCGGCAGGAGGCCCGCGATGCTGCCCGCGATGGCCAGCGCACCGATGCCGAGCGAGGCTATGCCGCCATACAGAAGTCCGATGCCCGAGGTGCCGCGCGGCATCCGGCCCGCCAGCAGGAACCCGAAGAAGCCAAGCGCCCAGACCACGCCGATCAGCCGGCCAAGCTGCCGGTGGCCCCATTCCCACCAGTAGATCGTCTTGAACTCGGACATGGACATGCCCTTGTTCTGCAACTGGTATTCCGGGATCTCGCGGTACTTGTCGAACTCGGCGGTCCAGGCGGCCTCCGACATCGGCGGCAGCGCCCCGGTAACCGGCTTCCATTCCGTGATCGACAGGCCGCTGTCTGTCAGCCGGGTCAGCCCGCCCACGGCGATCATCACCACGACCAGCGCAAAGAGCACCATCAGCCAGATCCGGATCGCCCCGCGCGCGCCGCGGCTTGCCTTGTCGATCATCCCGCCGGTGGGGGCCTGTTTCGGCGTCTCGGCGCCAACCTCCTCGAAGAGCTTGCGTTTCTCGGCCATTCCGGTCTCCTTTTTCGCTTCGCCAACATAGCCGCGTTCGGGCGGGCTTCAAGCGCCAGAGCCGCGCCCGATTGACCCGGCAGGTCGCCCCGCAAGCGCGCCATGGACCCGGGGGCCGCCACGTCAAGGGCGGGGTCGGGTATTCCACCAGTCAGGACTTCCGGACTACGCGTTCCGCCTTCCCGGCCCTACCTTCACGTCAAGCGGCCACACGCCGACCGTCAGTTGATGATTTGCAAACGAGGGTGCCCCGATGAAGACGATCCTGCTTTCCGCCGCCATCGCCACAGCGAGCCTTGCGGGAACGGCGGCCCTGGCCGATCAGGTCTGGGTGGGCGGCAGCGCGCTGAACGCCCGCAGCGGGCCGGGCACGCAGTACGCAAAGGTCACCACCTTCCCCGCCTGCACCGAGCTGAACGCCGTGGATTACGCCAACGGCTGGGCCAAGGTGGCGTGGCACAACGCCTATTACTGGGTCTCCGCGAAATACCTGCGGGGTCAGGCCTGCGCACCGCGCGCCGCCCACCCGAAGAACACCTACCGCCAGCCCAGCTACCGGCCCAATGGCTACAGCTACTGACGCGGCACGACGTCCCCAGCAGGCCGGTTTCCTCCCTGTCCGGCCCGGCTGACTGGCCGGCTGATCCCCCCCAAGGATCAGCCGGCCTTTTTATTGGCCCACCGCACCATCTGGCGCATCATGCCATGCAGCATCTGGACGTCGGCCCGCGTCAGCGGCATCCGCGACCACATGTTGCGCAGGTTGAGCTTCATGCCTTCGGCCTTGGTCTCGGGAAAGAAGAACCCCGCCTCGTCGAGCTGCTGCTCGTAGTGCCGGGCCAGATGCTCGACCTCGTGGCCCTCGGCGACCTCGGTCCCGGCCAGCGCCTCCGCCTTCGGCGCAAATTCCGACGTGGCGCGCTGCCATTCGTAGGACATCAGGAGCACGCATTGCGCGAGGTTCAGGGAGTAGAACTCCGGGTTCACCGGGACGGTGACGATGGCGCTGGCCTGCGCCACGTCCTCGTTCTCCAGCCCCGCGCGCTCGGGGCCGAACATCACCGCGACGCGCT
Source organism: Sagittula sp. MA-2 (assembly GCF_030126985.1). Taxonomy (GTDB): domain Bacteria; phylum Pseudomonadota; class Alphaproteobacteria; order Rhodobacterales; family Rhodobacteraceae; genus Sagittula. Next base: position 2,229,504 of record NZ_CP126145.1, read on the forward strand.
GGCCCGCAGCGATCCGGCGGGCGGCCTCGGCCATGGCTTCGCGCGGCTCGTAGACCGTCTTCGTCAGGTCGCGCGACCGCGCGGTGGTGGCCAGCACGAAATGGCAGTCCGCCAGCGCCTCGGCCAGCGTGTCGGTGTGCTGCGCCTCGTCCAGCAGGCGCCCCGCGCCGGAGGCCATGGCCACCGCCTTCGGGTTCGGCCAGCCGTCGCGCGGCCCCACGACCCGCATCCGGTCCAGCCCGAAATTCCACATGGCCCGCGCCGCGGCGCCGATGTTCTCGCCCATCTGCGGGCGGACCAGCACGATGGCCGGCTGCTGTGTCCCTCGGGTCATGGCCCCTCCGTCTCGATCGTCCCCGCCTAGAACGCCCGCCCCGGCAGCACAAGCCCCCGCCAGAGGCAGGATTGTCCCCTTCACCGGCGGCTACGCGCGAAACCCCGCCACAAATCCCCATGGTCAAACGGAAAATCCCGCGCTAAGAGGGCCTCCGTCAGGAGAGGACCCGATGACCCAGCCCGAGACCCCGCAGATCTACCTCGTCACCCCGCCGGAAATCGAGCTTTCGCGCTTTCCGGCCGAGCTGAGGCGCGTGCTGGACGGGGCCGAGATTGCCTGCCTGCGCCTGTCGCTGGCCACCCGCGACGAGGACCGCCTGATGCGCGCCGCCGATGCCGTGCGCGAGGTGGCCCATGCCGCCGACGTGGCGCTGGTGATCGACACCCACGTGGTGCTGGCGGAACGGCTGGGCCTCGACGGTGTGCATCTGCTCGACGGCGGGCGCGGTGTCCGCGCCGCCCGCAAGACGCTGGGGCCCGATGCCATCGTCGGCTGCCACTGCGGCCAGTCCCGGCACGAGGGCATGTCGGCGGGCGAAGCCGGTGCGGATTACGTGGCCTTCGGCCCGGTGGGCGGCGCCCTGGGCGACGGTGCCCATGCCGAAACCGAGCTGTTCCAGTGGTGGTCCGAGGTGATCGAGGTCCCGGTCGTCGCCGAAGGCGGCCTCGACCCCGAGAACATCGCAACCCTCGCCCCCTTCGCCGACTTCTTCGCCGTGGGCGAGGAGATCTGGAACGACGACGACCCGCTGGCCGCGCTGAAACGCCTGCAGGCCGCCATGATCCCCGGCTGAGCCCGGGGCCCGCCCCGCTCCTTCATCTTGGCCGAAATACCTCGGGGGTCCGGGGGCAGCGCCCCCGGCGTGTCGCCGGGCCGCAGGCACGGCGATACGCCCTTCTTTCCCCCGTCACCCCTTCCGCGACAACGCCCGCTCGTGCCCCGCGCGGACCTGCGTCTCCAGCGCGTGGGCCAGGCTCTTGCGGTTGGCGTAATCGTCGACCCGCACCGGCGCATGGCAGATCAGGTCCACCGATCCCTGCCGCCGCTGCGCCAGCACGCGGGCCAGCGAGGGCGCGAAGTCCATGCCGCCCCACCAGCCATAGAACCGCGGATCGGCGCCTTCGGGCGCGTGGTAGGCGAGGCTGACCGCCTGCACCGACACCTCGTGCACCAGGTCCTCGTCGAAGAAGGCGGCAAAGAGCGGCGTGCGGAAGGTCAGGACGCGCAGGCCGTCGGTCGAGGTGCCCTCGGGAAAGAACAGCAGCCGGTGGCCGTGGGCCAGCCGTTCGCGGAAAAGCGCGGTCTGCGCGGCGGCATCGCGGCGGTCGCGGGTGATGAAGACGGTGCCGGTCGCCCGCGCGAGGAGGCCGATCCCCGGCCAGCCCGCCACCTCCGCCTTGGAGACGAAGTAGACCGGCCAGCGGCTGTTCAGCACGAAGATGTCGAGCCAGGAGGAATGGTTGGCCACAAGCGCGCCGCACGGCGCGGGCGGGCTGCCGCTGGCCCTGACCCTCAGCCCCATGATCCGCAGCACGATGCGGCAGACCACGCGGGTGATGTGGGGTGTCCAGGGGCGGTCCATGCCGTGCAGCGGACGCTCGATGAGGCGCAGGAACATCATGAGCAGCAGCCCCGTCACCAGCACCAGCGCGATCGGTATGCCGCGCCAGGCCACGCGCAGCCGTTCCGACAGGGTGAAGGGCGGATGGGCCGGCGGCTCCTCCCCCTCCCAGGTGTAGCTCATGTCGCCCGCTCCCGCGTGTAGACCGCGCGCTGCCGCTCGGTCATGCGGGCGGTGTCCATCACGAGGCAGACATCGGTGGTGTTGAAGGCGTGGTCGACATAGGCGCCCTCGCCCACGCAGCCGCCGAGCCTGAGGTAGGCCTTGATCAGCGCGGGCACCTCGAGCATGGCGCCCACCCGGTCGATATCGGCCTCGGGCACCAGGTTCATGTCCTGGAAATTGCGGGCGCGCACCCGCAGGTCCGGCGGCGCGAGGTGGCGGTGGTGCAGGAGCGACAGCGGCTGCGCCAGCCGCGCGATGTCGGTGCCGTGGAAGCTGGCGGTGCCGAACAGCACCTCGATGCCGTGGTCGGTCACGTAGGCGGCCAGCCCCTGCCAGAGGTGGAACATCGCAGGCCCGCCGCGGTAGTCGGGATGCAGGCAGGAGCGCCCCAGTTCCAGCAGCCTGCGGCCAGAGCGGCGCAGCGGCCCGAGGTCGTATTCGTCCTCCGAATAGAACTGCCCGGCTTCCGCCGCGCGGTCGTCGCGCAGGAGCCGGTAGACCCCCACCACCATGTCGCCGCGCGCCGGGTCGCAGACCAGCAGGTGATCGAAGAACGGGTCGAAGCGGTCGCGTTCCAGCCGGTTCTCGTGATCGACCAGCGGGCCGTCTCCGCCGAGTTCGGCCACGAAGACGTCGTAGCGCAGCCGCTGCGCCGCCGCCACGTCCGCCGCGTCCCGGGCCAGCCGCACTGTAAAGCTGTCGCTCATGTGTTCCGTTCCGCCGGCCGCCCGGCGCCCTGTGCCACCCCGTATCCGGGCGCGTTCTAGAGCATCTCGGCCCGGTTTGGAAACGCCCAATTGCCGGGCACGGCGCTTGCCGCGACCGCACAGTGGTTAACCATTTGTCAACCGGTGACGCCCTAGTTTAGGTTTCGAACACGGGAACGAGGGCCACGACCGAGCCGTCGAGCACGACCTTGCCCTGTTCCCTGAAATTGACGGTGATGCGCCCGTCGATGTTGGACTGGACCTGACCCAGGCCCCAATCCGGCTGATCCGGATGGCGGACGATCTGACCGGGCTCCAGCAAGGCGTTGATGTCGTTCATGTCCGTTCGTCCTTGTGGAGATAGAAATGCAGAATGTCAGCGCCACGCTCGCAGCACTTGTGGGGTCGCGCCTGTGCCACGACCTTATCAGCCCGATCGGTGCGATCCAGAACGGACTTGAGCTGATTGCCCTGTCGGGGGCCGACCAGTCCAGCCCGGAGATGACGCTGATCCAGGACAGTTGCGCCAGCGCCGCGGCGCGCATCCGGTTCTTCCGGGTGGCCTACGGCGCGGCGGGCGAGGCGCAGATGATGTCGCGCCGCGAGATCGCCGGCATCCTGTCGGGCGTGACCAGCGGCGGGCGGCTGACGGCGGAATGGTCGGCGGCGGAGGACCAGCCGCGCCCGGAGGTGCAGCTCTGCTTCCTGGCCTTCCAGTGCTGCGAGAGCGCGCTGCCCATGGGCGGCGCGGTGCGGATCGAGAACGACGCGGCCGGCTGGACGGTGCGCGCATCGGGCGCGCGGATCAACGGCGACCGGACGTACTGGGATCACATCAACGGCGCGGCGCCGCTGGACACGCCGCCGCCCGACAAGGTGCATTTCGCGCTTCTGCCAATCCTCGCAGCAGTGCGCGGGCGGCAGTTGCTGGCCACCCTGACGGACGATTCGATCACCCTGAAGATCGCCTGACGCCAGATCCCGGGGCGGCCCGCCCGGAGCAGAGCGGGGCGGCGGCGCGAAGCCCCGCCCTACGTCATGTCGCGCAGGGCGGGTGCCGTCAGCCTCGTCACTTCCGCAGGAGGCCGTCGCCTTCGACGAGGTACTTGAACGAGGTGAGCTGCTCGACCCCCACCGGGCCGCGGGCGTGCATCTTGCCGGTGGCGATGCCGATCTCGGCGCCCATGCCGAACTCTCCGCCGTCGGCGAACTGCGTCGACACGTTGCGCATCAGGATCGCCGAATCGAGCCGCTGGAAGAAGCGGGCGGCGGCGGCATCGTCCTCGGTGATGATGCAGTCGGTGTGGTTCGAGCCGTAACGCCGGATGTGCGCGATGGCGGCGTCGATGTCGTCCACCACCTTCGCGGCGATCACCATGTCGAGGTATTCCTTGCCCCAGTCGGCCTCTGTCGCCTCCTCGGTGCCGGCGATGGCACGCAGGGTCTCGTCGGCGCGCACCTCCACCCCGGCGTCGATCAGCGCCCGGATGATGCCCTGCCCGATGTCGTCGACCACGTCGCGGTGGATCAGCAGGCATTCGGCGGCGCCGCAGATGCCGGTGCGGCGGGTCTTGGCGTTCTTGACGACCGAGAGCGCCTTCACCGGGTCGGCGTCCTTGTCGATGTAGATGTGCACGATGCCTTCGAGGTGGGCGAAGACCGGCACGCGGGCCTCGCGCTGGACAAGACCCACGAGGCCCTTGCCGCCGCGCGGGATGATGACGTCGATGTAATCGGTCATGGTCAGCATCTCGGAGACGGCGGCCCGGTCACGGGTCGGCACCATCTGGACCGCATCCTCGGGCAGACCGGCCTCCTGCAGGCCGTGCACGAGGCTGGCGTGGATCGCGGCGCTGGAATGCAGCGATTCAGAGCCGCCGCGCAGGATCACGGCATTGCCGGACTTCAGGCAGAGCGCGCCCGCGTCCGCGGTCACGTTGGGCCGGGATTCGTAGATCACGCCGATCACGCCGAGCGGTGTGCGCACGCGCCGGATGTGCAGGCCCGAGGGTTGGTCCCATTCGGTGATGACCTTGCCCACGGGATCGTCCTGCTGTGCCACGGCGATCAGGCTGTCGCGGATCGCGGCGATGCGGTCCTCCGTCAGGGTCAGGCGGTCCATCATCGCGTCCGAGAGACCCTTTTCGCGCCCGTAGTCGAGATCCTTTGCGTTGGCCTCGACGATGGCGGCGCGGTTGTCCCAGAGGTGGGCTGCGGCGGATTCGAGCGCCTTCTGCTTGGCTGCGGCTGGTGCGAAGGCGAGATCCGCTGCGGCGGCGCGCGCGCGCGTGCCGATGTCCTGCATCAGGGCGGGGATGTCGGTGAGATCCTTCATGGGCCTTGCCTTCGTGGTTGGGGTTCGAGGGGTATTTTTACAGGGGATGCGCGCGGGGCGCCAGTTCTTCGGACGCCCGCGCGCGCCCCGGGTCAGAACGGGTCAGAGCGCCATGTCGTCGCGGTGGACAAGCACGGCGCGGCCCGGGTAGCCGAGGATCTGCTCGATCTCGGCGCTGTGGTGGCCGGCGATCTGGCGCGCCTCGGCGGCGGTGTAGCGGGCGAGCCCCTGCCCCAGCGTGGTGCCGTCGGGGGCGCGCAGCGTCACCGGGTCGCCCCGGCCGAAGGTGCCTTCGACCCGGGTGAGACCGGCGGGCAGCAGGCTTTTCCCGCGGGCCAGCGCTTGCGTGGCGCCCGCGTCGATGATCAGCGTGCCCTGCGACTTCATCGCGGCGATCCAGCGCTTGCGGGCGGCGTGCGGGTCCATGTCGGCGACGAAGAGCGTGTGCGGCGCGCCGTCCCTGAGGCGCGCCAGCGGGTGATCCGCCGCCCCGTGCATGATGACCATGGCGCAGCCGGAGGCCATGGCGGTCTTGGCGGCCATCACCTTGGTCTTCATCCCGCCCTTCGAGAGGCCCGAGCCCGCGTCACCGGCCATCGCCTCGATCTGCGGTGTTATATCGTTCACCGTCGCGAGGCGCTGTGCCTGCGGGTCGCTGCCGGGGTTGCCGGTATAGAGCCCGTCGACATCCGACAGCAGGATCAGCAGGTCGGCGCCGGTGGTGACGGCGATCTGCGCCGCGAGGCGGTCGTTGTCGCCATAGCGGATCTCGTCCGTGGCGACGGTGTCGTTCTCGTTCACGATGGGCACGGCGCCGTGGCTGAGCAGCGTGGCCAGCGTGGCGCGGGCGTTCAGGTAGCGGCGGCGGTCGGCGGAATCCTCAAGCGTCACCAGCACCTGCGCGGTGATCAGACCGTGGCGGGCCAGTGCCTCGGCCCAGGCGTGGGCAAGGCGGATCTGGCCGCAGGCGGCGGCGGCCTGCGCCTGTTCCAGCGGCAGCGTGGTCTGCGGCAGGCCGAGCAGCCCGCGCCCCAGCGCGATGGAACCGGAGGAGACCAGGATCACGTCCTTGCCGGCGGCCTTCTGTTCGGCGATGTCCTCGGCGATGGCGGCGAGCCAGTCCCGGCGCAGGTCGCCGGTCTTGCGGTCCACCAGCAGCGCAGAGCCGATCTTGACCACCAGCCTGCGCGAGGCGGTCAGGGCTTCCAAGGCTTGTCCTCCTCGTCCTCCGGATCGGCGGGACGGTCGGCGGCGCGGCGGGCATCGACATGCGGCCGGAGCGCGCGCAGCACCTCGGTCACGCCTTCCTTGGTGGCGCCGGACATCAGCATGACGTTCTCGGCCCCGGCGGCCTCCAGTTCGTCCTTGAGGAAGGCGCGTTCCTCGTCGTCCATGGCGTCGATCTTGTTCAGGACGGTGATGCGGGGCTTGTCGGTCAGCCCCTCGCCGTAGGCGTCGAGTTCGTCGCAGATGGTCTGCCAGTCCTCGATCAGCGTTCCGGAGGTACCGTCGATCAGGTGCAGAAGGACGGCGCTCCGTTCGATATGGCCGAGGAAGATGTCGCCCAGGCCACGGCCTTCGTGCGCGCCCTCGATCAGGCCGGGGATGTCGGCCACGACGAATTCGGTGTTGTCGACCTTCACCACCCCGAGATTCGGGTGCAGCGTGGTGAACGGGTAATCCGCGATCTTCGGCCGGGCGTTGGAGGTGGCGGCGAGGAAGGTGGACTTGCCCGCGTTGGGCAGCCCCACGAGACCCACGTCCGCGATCAGCTTCAGCCGCAGCCAGAGCGTGCGTTCGATGCCTTCCTGACCGGCGTTGGCGCGGCGCGGCGCCTGGTTGGTGGAGGTCTTGAACCGCAGGTTGCCCCAGCCGCCGTTGCCGCCCTTGGCCAGCAGGACGCGGTCGCCCAGCGTGGAGAGGTCGGCGATGACGGTTTCCTCGTCCTCGTCGATGATCTCGGTGCCCACGGGCACGCGCAGCAGGATGTCGTCGCCGTTCTTGCCGGTACGGCCGCGGCCCATGCCGCCCTGCCCGTTCTGGGCGAACCAGTGCTGCTGGTAACGGAAGTCGATCAGCGTGTTGAGGCCGTCCACGGCCTCTGCCCAGACGGAACCGCCCGTGCCGCCGTCACCGCCGTCGGGGCCGCCGAACTCGATGAACTTCTCCCGGCGGAACGAGACCGAGCCGTTGCCGCCCGAGCCGGAGCGGACATAGACCTTGCAGAGATCGAGGAATTTCATCGGAACGTGCTTTCGAACTGGGTGGCCGGGATGTAGCGGGATTTGCGTACGGGAACAAGCGATCCCGGCGTGTGGAAGGGGCGGACTGCGCGCGGGCCGGACCGTTGCGCAGGCGGGGTGTCACGGGTGCGCCGGGTGGGCGTCCGCGGGGTCATGTTGTGGCGGGAAAGGTGCATCGGCGGGCAGGATCACCCGCTCTACCGTCACCGGCCGGCCGTGGAAGAAGGCGTACCGTTCTTCGCTGTGTGTCGGGCCTTGGAACCCCAGCTTTGCCAGCACCCGGGCAGAGCCCGCGTTGCCGGTGATCCAGCCGCTGTGGAGGGTGGCCCCATGTTCGGCGCGGTGGTGGCGGATCGCGGCCTCCGCCGCTTCGGTCATCAGCCCCCTGCCCCAATGGGCGCGGCGCAGCCAGTAGCCCAGTTCCCACGCCGCCGGACGGTCGTCGGCAAGGCGGCTGGCGTGCTCGATGGTCAGCACCCCGCAGGGCACGTCATCCGCGACCAGCGCCAGCGTTCCGGGCCGCCCGGCAAAGCGTTCGATGAAGGCCGCGCCATCCGCCGCCGCGTAGGGATGCGGCACGGAGGTCAGCCAGCGATGCACTTCGGGATCGGCGATGTGGCGGGTGATCCAGCCCTCGTCCCCGGCGCGAAGAGGCCGGAGGACCAGCCGCTTCGTGCGCAACATGGGGGACTCCTCAGCTCAGCTTTTTCAGGTAGGTCCAGGTCGGGACCTTCGACTGGCGCGCGACGGAATAGGATTCCGCGTCGCCGATGTATTCGAAGCCGCAGTTCACCAGAACCTTGGCCGAGGCCGGGTTGTCCTGAAAGACCGAGGCGAACATCGTCTTGTTGTTCAGCGGGTTGGCCTCTACCAGGGCGCGCACGGCCTCCGACGCGAGGCCGGTGTTCCAGAAGGCGGGCGCCACCCAGTAGCGGATCTCCGACTGGTCGCGGTCCAGCCGCATCAGCTTGATCACGCCCATGAATTCCGACCCGCCGACGCGGGTCCCGTCCATCGCCCAGATGTCCCATTCGCGGTCCGGCGCAACGGCGCGGGTCACGAAAGCCTCGGCCGCGCCGGGGGGCACGGGGTGCGGGATCGTGGGGGTCATGGCGGCCACGCGCTTGTCGGAGGCGTAAAGCTCCCACAGGCCCATGTCGGACCGGCGCACCGGGCGCAGGTCGAACCGTTCGGTTTCCACAACAGGAAGGTCATTCGTCAAATCAAGGCCCATCTGCACTCTCCTCTCGTGCATCCCTCGCAATCACGAAGGTCTGGGATAACGGACATACATGTCCGATATAAGGCCGGGCCCGGTCGCTCAAAAGGCGAAGGGGACCGGCCGGTTGGCCGATCCCCCGTCTGTAACTTTCAGACCTGAAAACCGGCTTACTCGGCAGCCTCCGCTGCCGGCATTACGGAAATGAAGGTGCGGCCTTTCAGTCCCTTGTGGAACTGGACGGCGCCCTCGACCGTGGCAAAGATCGTGTGGTCGCGGCCCATGCCGACGCCTTCGCCCGGCCAGAACTTCGTGCCGCGCTGACGCACGATGATGTTGCCCGGGATAACGGCCTGGCCGCCGTAAAGTTTCACGCCGAGGCGACGACCTGCGGAGTCGCGACCGTTGCGGGAGGAACCGCCTGCCTTTTTATGTGCCATGTGTCTCTCTCCTTACTATCGGTTACGCGAGGGTCTTCGCCTGCTCGACCCACTCCGGCTTCACCTTGGTGGCCTCGAAGGTTTCCGGGTCGACAGCAGCGAGCTGCGCGTAGGTCGTGATGCCTGCGTCGTTCAGCTTCTTGGCGGCGGCGGGGCCGACACCGGTGATCTGGGTCAGGTCGTCACCTTCGCCACCCTTGGCGGCGGCTGCGGGTGCGGCTGCGTCGTTCGAAGCGGCCTTCGGAGCGGAGCCCGCGCCGATTGCGGCCTTGACGCCGGTCTTGTCTGCGCCTTCGGACAGGATCTCGGTGATCCGCAGGACGGTCAGTTGCTGACGGTGGCCCTTGGTCCGCTGCGAGCTGTGCTTGCGGCGACGCTTCACGAAGTGGATCAGCTTCTCGCCCTTGACCTGGTCCACGACCTCGGCCTGCACGGCCGCGCCCGACACGAAGGGTGCACCGACGACGACGGAGTCACCGCCGAGCATCAGGATGTCGTTGAACTGAACGGTCTCGCCAGCGTCTGCGGCCAGCTTTTCCACCCGGAGGGTGTCGCCGGCTGCGACCTTGTACTGCTTGCCGCCGGTTTTCATCACCGCGAACATGCGCGTCTTCCTTTTCTCTGCCGCGTCCTTCGGCCCCCGGTTCCGGGCGTTGGCGGGACACCTGCCCCGGCCTCGAACTGCGCGTCTTTCTCAAGACGTTGGTTGATGTGCCCTGCGTCGGGCGGGTATCTCAAAAACGAAAGGCGGGGCCTGAGCCCCGTCCTTTGGTCCGGTGCCTATACGCGCGTGCGACAGGCCTGTCAAGCGCCCCGCACCCCGCGGCGCGCCCTGTTCTACAGCTCCTGCGTCTGCATCTGTTCCGCCGCGGCGAGCCCCAGCGCATAGGACACCTCGTCGTACATCGCGTTGAACCCGGCAAAGAGCGCACGGTTCAGAAGCCGCCCCTCCGGCGTGGCGGAAATCTCGATGTACTGGGCGAGTTCCGCGTCCGTCAGCGGCTCGTAGGCCAGCATCAGGAAGGCATAGAGCCATTCGCGCGTGTCGTCGCGGGTCTCTTCCTCCTGCCCCCAGACGTCGGCGAGGATGTCGCCCTCCGTCATCGCAAGGCCGCCGCCGTCCACCAGCCCGCGGTAGAACTGGAAGGAGGCGTTGAGCGCGCCGGCCACGTTGGCCTCGAGCAGGTCGTTCACCTCGATGAAGCGGGTGAGTTGCTGCATCCGCGGCGCGTCGAGATCGGCGGCAAGGAAAGCCTGCCGCGCGGTGTCCTCCACCTCGTCGTCGATCATCGCGCGGCGCGCCGAAAGCTCGAGCTGCACGATGCGGGTGCCCGTCTCGGACGAGAAGAAGTCGACCAGCGGCCCGATGTCGGTGCCGTCCAGCAGATGGGCGAAGTGGTTGCGCATGACGATGTGCATCTTCGGCACGTCGTAGATCTGCGACAGAAGGGTCTGCCAGCGGGCGTTGTCCCCGCCCTGGAACATGTCGTCGCCAAGATCGGCCCCGTAGGCCAGCCCCTCGACGCGCATGATCTCGAGCATGGAATCGATCTGAAGCGCATCCAGCAGGTCGTCGATGCCCTCTTTCGCCGGATCGGCGCGCAGCGGCAGCGCGGCGACAAGGCAGAGCATCAGTGCGGCGGCGATGCGCATGAGCCCTGCCCCCGCGGGCTGCTGCGCGAATCTGGTGGCGGTGGCCATGGGGTTGTCCGGGTCCTCGTGCGTGTTTGCTGGATTACAGGTAGCCCGGCAGGCGGGCGGCAACAACCGTGTTGCGCGGCCTGTGCGGTGCTCCGGCGAAATTCCGTTGTTTTGGCTGTTGCACCTGCCTTTTGAATTGTCTAAACGCCCCTCTACCCAGACCCCCGCGGAGAGGTGCCGGAGTGGTCGAACGGGGCGGTCTCGAAAACCGTTGTGGGCGCAAGTCCACCCAGGGTTCGAATCCCTGTCTCTCCGCCACTACCTTCTTGTAAGGTGTTGAACTATTAGAAAAAAATGAGAGGCATGCTGTACGCGTACACGTATTGTACACGGTTTGACTCCCCGCTGCTTACATCCCCGCTACAGCCCTGACAGTACCGCGCCCCGCGCGGACCCCACTCCCGCCATCGCGCAGCAGGCTCTCAGTTTCCTTGATCCGCAGAGCTACGGAGAGGCACGTAGAAGGGCCTTTTGGGGTCTCGGGTGGGGTAGCCTACCAAATGTAGCGAAAGGCCCCTGTAGGGCGCTCTCTGGCGCTCATAGGCATATGGGGCCTGCGGCCCCTTGGTCTGTCCATAGGGCAAGCCCGCGCCCTTGGCCTTCTGTAGGGAGATGGGAAAGGGAATCCCCTCTGCCCATGGCAAGAGTCCTGCAAGCAGGGCAATGACGCGCCCCCGGCGCGGCGATGCGGTAGTAGCTCCACCTCTTTTTACCGAATTAACATCTTCTCTGGAATTATAACAAGAGGAGTAACTACTACCAATAGAGATATCCAGAAATGATAATTCGGTCATTTCGTCATGCAGCATCAGGAAGCCCCTTATTTTCAATGTACATGCGCAGAGCAATGTGTGCGAACCGCCGCAGGAAAGGCAGGTGCGGCTTGCGCCATGTCCACCAGTTGTGGGTCCGGCCCGGACGCCCCACCTTGCGCTCTATCCGCGTGATGCCGGTGCGCGGGTCCGTCACCTTCACGCTCTTGGCTAGGCGCCTGTACTGCGACAGGTCCTCGTCCCTGAGTATGTAGGCCGTCATCAACTCGTGGCTTCCCTGTAGCGCGTCGGCACGGCCGACCACTACGTTCTCCTGCCGCAAGTGCCATGCAATTTCCAAATCGGCTTTCACCCTATCCATGAACTCGGGCCAGTTGGTGACAACGTGATGGAATACTTCGGCCTGTGGCGCGCCACGCCACTCCTCCATCATGCCACGGATGCGCCCATAGTCATCACGGGGCAGCACCTTCCACCGTTGCACCACCAGTGCCCACTCTGCCTCAGGCAGGCCCTCGCTCTCAATCTTGATCATGACCGTGCGGAACGTCTTGGCCATGATGTTGGCTACGTGCTTCTCCTCCGCCTTGCGCGCTGCATCCGGGTCCGGACGACCCAACCGCAGTAAAGTCACCTTGTCCTCTTTGAACCCTCGCGTGGCAAACTGGAGCGGGGGCTTCTTCTGGAGTCGCCGCAGCGTGCTGACACTAACACCGGCGCGGATGGCCCACTCGGCCTGCGAAAGCGGCTCCGCCCATTTGAACCCATCCCAGTCGTGGCCGCGCTCCCGAATTGACTGCCAGACCAGACGGCACAGCACCTCGTGGTTCCTGTTCTCACAAGCGGAGAAGTCCGGCTCAGTGGAGTAAAAATCGTCAACGGGTTTGGAACGCTTGCGCTTGCGAACGCCGTTTGTCATGGTGTGTTCATCTTTCGTACTTGGTGGTGCGACAGAGCTTTCTTGGGGGTGGTGCCCCAAACGATGCCCCCGCCCGCAAGGGAGGGGGCTTCATATTAAACGGCCTCGGCCCGATCTGGTGTGCACGAAAAACCGACAGGTCTTTTGCGTTTCCTTACAGGCGGTTGCACAGGTTTTCTTTCCGCATCCGGTGCGGGCTCTCTCAGCGGGCGGATGTCCCTCAGCGCCGTGCACAGCACCAACCACAACGGCAGGCCATAGCCGTCTGCCAAAGCGGTCAAGCTCCGCAGGCCGGGGTTCTTACTGTGTTTGTTCTCATAGTAAGAAATCTGGGACCGGCTCAGCCCGCAACGGAAGTGAATAGTTTCCCTCTGCAGCCCCGTCGCCGCGCGCGACGTGCGCAACAGGTCCGGCAGGCTGTCCGGCGTGTAGGTGTCTGGCCTATCGGCCACCAGGGCCGCCACCTCCTCGCGAATACCGTAAACTGATGCTATGGCCAGCAGCATCTCCTTAGTGGTCATGGGGCTGTCTCCCTCAACTCTGGCGCGGAGTCCGTGCGGCGCTGCACGCGGAATTTCTGGGTGAGACCCAACGTGTCTGCCCCTAGGGCTTCACGGGTCGTGAGCCATGTGCCGTCCGGAGCCTGCACGAGATCGGGCACCAGCCCGTCCGGAACCTGCATCAACGTAAGAATGCCCCGGTCCGCAGTGCCGTCGCCGCCTGCATCAGGCCAGCGCAGTGCCCCATAACAGGATGCAGCCCAGTCAAAAACGGTCCGCCGAACAGTGCGCGCAAAGCGATACTCTTCGGGATCAAGGCCAGAAAGATCCGGCGGCAATTCCGACTTGATAAACAGCAAATGGACATGCCAAAGGGCAGACTGCTTGGCCGCTCGCTGAAACACTTCTTCAATTTGGCTCATCGCTCTTCTCCCCAGCCTACCAGCCGCATGGCGCGGTCCAGCGGCACTCCGGCCCCGGTAAGCACACCCACGGCCCGCGCACGCCCGGCAACGTCCGCACTCATCATGGAAGCATTGGACATTTTGAACACGCCCACCTTGGCGAACTCGGGGAGCAGTTGCCGGGCCATCGGCTCCACCGTTTGCAGCACAAAAAGCCTGTAGGCTTCCCGCATCGCGCCAGCATTGCCGTTGGCCGTGGTCAACGCCGGGGGAATGCCCGCCGCCGCCAGCACACGGGCGTGCAGGCTGTCCACCGCTGGATTGAGGTCCGCCTGCCGCAGATCGGGGCCAAGCTCAACGCGCCGAAACTCATTGCCGCGCGATTGCCCCGTGTTCATGGCAAAATCCGCCCTAGACTTGATTGCCGCCAGAGTGCCGCCCCCCTTGAGGCCCCGCAGGGCAGCCGCCTGTTGCTCCTCGGGCACCGTATCCGGGAAAGGCAGCACGCCCTTGCCCAGCCATTCCGTGGCGCTGGAAATGGCGCCTTCAATCTCGGCCATCAGCCGGGGACTGCCACCCATCAGCAGGAACGGGGACCGCCCACGCCACGGTTGGCCTGCATCGCTGTTGATGGTCAGCCTCAGCACCTCGCCCTCAATGGCGCGCACGCTTTCGGTTTCGGCAGGCCGGGCGATGTGCAGGTGATATCTGCCCCGCCCCAATTCATCCCAATAAGCGACACGGTGCAGGGTCAGTTCATTGCCTTCCACGCGGATGTGCCAGACACTTTCCCCGCGCAGGCACAGGTCCAAGCCAATGGCCGCCAGCACGTCAGCCCGGAGCGGTCCGTCATCCGGTGTGGGGTCGAGCATGGCAAAGGCACGGGACCAGTAGAACGCTGCCGTGCCGATAGTAGCGGACAGCGCCGCGCTGCCTTCACTCCGCACCGCATCCCGCCGGGCGCTCAGGTATTCCGCAGTGACACTGGGGAACGCAGCACGCTGTTCCATGTCAGGGGTGCGCTTCTTGAAGGGCCACATCACCAGCGCACCTCCCCTGCCAAAAGCAAGCCCGCGCCCGATGCCTTAAACAGGCCCGCCAGTGCCTCGCGCGTCATGGTGCTGTCCCCCGCCGTGATACTGCGGAACTCGCGCCGTGCCGGGCTGTGAATGAGCTGGTAGAGCGCCAGTGCCCGGCAAGCCTCGGACACGTTCTCCGCAGGGGTGCCGGGGTCCACAGCGCCCGCCGTGAGGCGATAGCGCCCGGCGGGCAGATCCAGCGCCGCGCCGAACTCGGGCACGTACTCTGCACCAGCCACAGCGGCCCAAGCGCCGCCGCTCCATTGTTCCACGGTCAGGCTGTCCGGGTACGGCTGCCGGGGCCACTGTGCGTCCCCTTGCGCGTCCAGCACCGCCACAGCGGTGGCTGCTGTAGCGGGCCAGTAGAGCCGCCCCGTGTAGCTTTCCAACATGCGCCAGCTTGCGGCAATCATGGTGGTGGCCCGCTCATTGGTGGTGGAAGCCTCCAAGGCAACGTCAACCGCCGTGGGCGTGCTGGGCAGACTACCCCGCGTCATCGTGATGTCTATGGTGGTCATGGCAGGATGATCCTTTCCGCGCGCACCGGGTGCGCAGCGTTCTGCATGGCGCGCAGTTCTGCTTGGCTGGCCTCATAGGCGGGCCGGGTCACCAAGCTCAGTTCGTAGAGAACAAGCTGGAGGATGGTCCGGATGAAGACGCCGGGGTTTCCGGGCTCCGGGTCCAGCCGTTCCGCATCCGGCAAGGTCTCTTTGGGCGGCACCCGGAAGCCGGGCGAGATACCCTTAACCAACCCGCTGGCCAGCAGCGCCAGTGCATCCCGCACGTGGCTCACATCCTCCAAGGCCGGATCAATGGTCGCCTCAAAGCTCAGCGCTGCATCATCGGCGCGCAGTGTCAGGCTCCCATTGCGGCGGCTGGCCAAGGGCCTGTCAAAGCTGTGCCCCAGTAGCAGGGATACCTCCCGGTCTTCTTTCTCTAGCGTCCAGTCGAAGGCACCGGGCGCGATGCGCTCCTTACGGACGCGGCCCCGGTCTGCGATGGTGGCCAGCGTGTTGAAGGGAAAGGCCCCGGCAATCACCGGCTGTTTCCCTTGGCGGCGAAGTTCAAGCCCCGCCGCCACCCATGTTGCCCGGTGCTCCATCCTAGGCGCGGTCCTGCACACCGGTCAGTTTGAAGTAGTGGGTGGCCGTGCGCTGGATCAGCACATCAAGGAAGGCGAACATGGTGAGCGCCACCTTGCCCGACTTGCTTTCGCTGTACGGGTCCACGATCAGCTCCGGGCTGCCCCACGTGGGCACATAAGCGTTGTTGCTGCCCGCCCCGAAGTACACGGTGGACGAGCCCTTGTCGGTCGCATCCCGTGCCCCGCGCGCCGACACCTGCGAACTCCACAGGGTCGAGAACCCGGCGGACTTGAGCCGGTCCATCTCGGACACAGCAGTGCCCGAAATGAGCGTGTCCAGCAGCGTCTGGGCAACGATCGGTGCTCCGGCAATACGCACCTGCGACGGGTCGGACAGCTTGGCCGTCTCCTGAATTTCCGTGGCGCGCAGCAGGAAGTCCGAGAAGCTGGCCACGTCCGTGAGCGCCGCCGTGCGCCCGCCGGTCAGCACGGTCTCGAACCCGGCGGGCTGTTCATCGGCCCCCGTGCCTCGAAAAATCGCAAGGTCGATACCCTCGCGCAGCACCTCGGACAGGTCACGCCGCAGGATTTGCTGCAGGGCACTGTTCTGCCGGATCGCCTGCCGGGTCAGCAGGTAGCGGGCCGTTGCGGTCTTGATCGCCGGGGACGTGGCCGTGGTGGTGATGGTGCCAGCATCCGCGCCAGCACCTTCCGCTACCCACGACAGACCGGTGCCGCTGGTGATCTCGGGGAAGCTGGGCGCACCGGACACCTGCAGCACGTTCACGCCAAAGCGGCCCGCCGCAGAGCTTTCAAAGAACCGCTCCAGAGCGTTCATTGTCGGACGGCTGGCCAGCTCGCCGGACGTGCCCGCGCGCGCGTCGGTCACTGCGTCGGCACGTTGTTCCAGAGCCTCCCATGGGAACCTGACGCCCTTCTGCCCCACGCCGTGGCGCCGCTCCAATTCTTCGTTCACCTCCGCCTCGCGCCCCGACAGCGGTTTCCCGTCCACCAACGTTCCGACAACGGCGGTCAGGTCGAAGGACCGGCATTCGCGCTCGAACTCGCGGCCCGCGTTGTCCGGTTCCTTGATCTGAGCGCGTTCCGCGTCCTCCAGAATGACCGCTGCCCGGTACTCGGTTTCAGCGTTCTGGTAAGCATCGGTCAGGCTGCGCAGTTCGGTGCGCCCATCATCGGAGATTTCATCGGCTTTCTGAATTTCGGCCATACGCTCGCGCCGCTTCGACTGCGCAAGCTGGATTTCCTGAGATTTCAGCATGTGTGCTCCTTTGAATTTTCAGGAATGCCCGCCGCGTTGAGGAAGTCATCGCGACCTTTGACGCGGCTCCGCTTGGGCTTGCGGTCGCGTTTCTCATGCCCTGCCCACCGCTCCCGGTTGGTCTTCGCGCTGTGACAGGACGTGCAAAGATATTGGAGATTGCTGGGATCATAGACGCCAATGCCCGCGTTTTCGCAGTGGGCGCGCGGCACCACGTGGTCCGCCTGTCCGGTAAGGCCCAGGAACGTGAAGCAGTGTTCACAGCGCAGCCCGGCGCGGTGAGCAACGAAGGCACGCACAGCGGCCCAACGGTCCGTTTTCAGAGGGCGGGTATCGGTACGGGCCATTACAGCACCTCCACTTCGTAGGTGGGCTGCACAGCATCACGCGCCCGCAGCATTGCGGAGCACGCCAGAACAAGGGACTGCGCCACGTCGATGCGCGCGTGCAGGTGGGACTTGGAAAGCTGGCAGGCGCCCGTGGTCGAAACCTTCACGTCCGCCTCTGCAAGGCTGCCTTCCAGCAATACGCTGCGCTGCATCTGGATCGCCCCTGCAAGGAACAGACGGCGGGTTGCCCGAATGTCTGCATCGCCGTCCTTCGGACCGGTGCCCCGGTAGAGCACTGGCCACGACAGCCGCGCCCGCGCCATGGCGGTTTCCCATTCGGCTTGCCGGTATCGGTCGCAGGACACGGAGCGCACGGGGTGCGGGCCGATGCGCGCAATCACCTCGGGCAGGAACTCGGCAAGGTCCGACACACTGCCGCTGGTTTCGATCAACTCGCCTGCCTTCGCACAGCGGTGCCAGAGGTCGCCCACTTGGTCGCGCTTGCCGCGATCCAGCAGGTTGATGTCCGCGCCGGGGAACGCCCCCAGCACCTTCACGACGCCGGACTGTTCGTAGGCGATGGTGGCCGCCGTCATGGACGCACTGCCGCCAAGGTCGATGCCCACGTGCACGGGCTCACCGGGGATGGTCTGGGGCGCGTCCCGGTAGGCCTTGACCAGCGAGTCGTAGTCCAGCAGCAGCTCGCGCTGGGGGCTAAGGCTTTCGTTCAAGTGCCACGCCCGGAACTCCCTCAGGTCCCCAGACTGCGCCGCCTTGGTGTGCGCATCGCGCATGAAGCTCAGAGACTTGATAGGGCCAAGGCCCGGGTTGGCCTTCTTCCATGTCTCGGGGTCGGCGGCGTCGTCTTCCTTGGTGGCGCTGTGCAGGCACACGTAGGTGCGCGGGTCCGGGCGCTCCAGCATCTCGTTGTATTGTGGGCTGTCTCCGCGCGTGCCGGTGAGGACTAGCTGTCCGTTCTTGGACGCAAGTGCATCGAAGAACCCGGTAATCAGTTCTTCTTGGTTGCGGGTGATAAGTCCGCCTTCGTCAATCACGGCTAGGTCGAGGTCAGCGCCATGACCCTGTGCCCGCGTGCCTGTGCTCAGCAGCAGGTTGGCGGTGCCGATGAAGATTTGGCCCGGCTTGGGGTCCGCCCGGCGCTTGGACTCCTTGGCCCGCCCGGCGGCCTCCATGAGCGCCTGCATGGCCTTGGCAATGAACAGGGCGTGCCGTTCGGATGGGGCGGACACCGCCCCCGTGAAGCGGGGAATGGCAATCGGACTGTCCGGGCACATGAGGCCCAGAAGCACGGCCGCCAGCAAATACGTTTTCCCGTTCTTCCGTCCGGTGCTGTAGATCAGGGTCCGCCAGCGCGGCCCGGCCCCATCCCGCGCCAATAGCTCCCGGACAAATTCTTGCTGAAAGGGGTAGAGCTCAAAGGGCTGACCCGCCGATACTCCAGCGGGCACGATAAATTCACGCCGCAGCCAATTCGCAAAACGCACCTCGGGCGTTGGCCGCTTTCGCCGCCGCGTCCCTTGCATAGAGTACACCGAAATTTGTGGTGTGCCGTCCATTCCCTACCTCTTGGCGAAGAGGCGCGAGAGAATGATCAGCCCGCCCCTGCTTCGTATCACTCCCCTCCCGAGCAAATCCGGGCAGGGTTCCCTAGAGGGTAGCAGGGCAAAACCTAATGAGGCAGAGGGGGTCGGTTTTTACTACATTTGGTCTATCAAGCTCCGTTTTTCATGAGTGCGGAGACTTGTGTCCCTACACTTTGAGCTGCATTCTTAGGTCAACAACGGGCTGGAGTGACCATGTCAGAAAAAGAACAGGGGAAGCGGTACTCGCATCTCTACTTGCTAAGGGGAGAGCCCGAGAAAGACAGCAAACGGGCCCGATTTCGACTATCCAAGTTGGCGGAACAATATTTTGCACCCGCTGGGTATAAGGGTAAAAGGAGATCGCCCGACTATCAAAAACGGGCAATCGAATCCATCGAGAGCGAAATCGGCATACAGTTTGCATCTAGATCACAATCTGGAAGATACCTCGAAAGGTGGGATTGGTTTTTTAAAAGGGTGGAAATAACCATACTGCTTGATGTGGTAACTATTCTCTCAGGAGAGTTTAAATATCGAGAAAGTGGCGCGAAGGAAAGATTCTTGGAACACATCCGGAGAATCTTCAAAGAGGAAAATCTTGCTTATGAAATCGACGCGGAAGGAGGGGTTCATCCGCTGATAGACAGCGCATTTACTTCTGGAAAGCAGTTGGCGATTTCCGGTCTTGCCTCACCGAGGTATATTGCTACGGCTCAATCCTTGGAAAAGATCGACGGCTCTCTCTTGGAGGATCCGGCTGACTACAAGGGCGCGATACGATCGGTGTTTGGTGCGTGCGAAAATCTCTTTAAGTTGATGTATGGCGTGCCTAGACTAGATTCTCAAAAGGCCGGTGAGTTAATTGGAAAGGATCAGCAGTCGCTGTACTCTGCTCACCCGACTTTGCAGGCAGCCAGCTCGAAAATGCTTGAGAGTTTCAAAGATTGGATCAACTCGGCGCACTTCTATCGACATGAAGAAGGCACCGAGGAACCAAACCAGCCAGCAGAGGAAGTAGCAATCCTGCTGATATCCCAAGGCCTCTCCTATGTTCGTTGGCTGGCAAAGCTTGACACGTTAAAAGAATAGCACCCTTCAAAATTCGACTACTCCCATTGCTCCTGCGTCTAGTTGGATTGCGCCGCATCCGAAACTAGCTTGGAGATGTCGGATAGGCGCCACCTCAGAAGGCCCGCCACTCGCATTGGCTTGGGAAGTGCACCACTTTTTACACGCCGCCATAGGGTGGTTTCGCTGCAAGACAGGATTTCTCCCAATTCGGCCCGCGTTATCAGCCGGTCATTCTCGCCCATTTTATGTCTCCTGATTTTCGAAGAGGCCTTGCGAGCATATATGACTGCACCCATCCTTGTAAACGGAACCGATTGGTGTACAAATTTGCGTACCCCGGTGCACTGATTTGAACAGGCGCTGCAATTACTTATCGGAAGCAAGCAGGAAGTTGGCCCACTGTTCCAAGTAGTCCCGGCGCTTGTGGAGCACGTCAGACCGAGCATAGGCTCGGGATACGGCAGTGCCGACCTTATGGCCCAGAGTCATCTCTGCCAGTTCGTCCGGGCAGTCTGTGGCATCCTGCAACCACGTCCGCAGACTGGTGCGGAACCCGTGCACAGTCATCGCTTCATAGCCCTTGGTGGTCTTGAGCACCTTGGACACAGCCGCGTCAGTTACGGGCCTGCCGGATTTCAGGCCGGGGAACAGGTAGGTGTCGGACAGGCTCCGCACCCCCACAATCACTGCCAGCGCCTCGGGGGACAGTGGCACTCGAAAATCTTCCCGCAGGCCCTTCATTCGGTCGCCCGGGATCACCCACACATCTCCTTCTATCTCGGACCATTGTGCAGCCCGGAAGGCCTCTTGCCGCATCCCCGTCAGGATCGCCAATCGTAGCGCCATTGCCGCCACGCCCTCCCGTTTGGACAGGCCCCGGTAGAAGGCGGGCACATCCTGCCACGGCATGGCCTCAAAATTCTTGACCTTCTTCAGCTTGGCCGGGTTAGCCAGCATGAACTCAAGATTACCTTTCCACCGGGCCGGGTTCTCGCCAGTGCGGTGCTTCTTGGCGGTGGCCCATGCCAGCACGTTTTGCACCCGACCCCGCACCCGGCTGGCCGTCTCTGTCTTGGTCTTCCAGATCGGTTTCAGGACCCGCACAACGTCATCCGGCTCAATCTCGTCCACCCGCATACGGCCCAGCCCCGTGGCGCTGTCCGGCTTCGTGGCGTAGTCCCGCAAGGTGTTCTCCCATTGCTGCCGGTGCTTCGCGTTTCGAAATTCGTGCAACTTCTCCTTAAGGTACAGGTCCACCGCATCGGCAAAGGTGGGCACGCCCTCCGCACCCGGTGCGGATTTCCTTGTGCGCGGGTGCTTGCCCTGCCGGGCCATGAAACGCAGGTTTTCGTTTTCGGCGCGCGCCTCGGCAAGCGTGACCTCATAGGCACTGCCCAATCCGATCTCCACGCGCTGGCCCTTAAACGTCAGCTTGCTCACCCAGTACTTGGGCGCGGTGCCCGCCCGTTCCTTGGGTGGTCGTCCCACTCGCAGGTATAGCCCGTGCCCATCAGACAGGACGCGCCAACGTTTGCCGGGCTC
Source organism: Sagittula sp. MA-2 (assembly GCF_030126985.1). GTDB lineage: Bacteria > Pseudomonadota > Alphaproteobacteria > Rhodobacterales > Rhodobacteraceae > Sagittula. The sequence goes on from NZ_CP126145.1 coordinate 2,250,856, forward strand.
CTCCACCTTGGCGTTCTTCACCTCAAGCACTGTCAGAAAGCCCATAGCCGCGCCCATCCATACACAATTCGTACACAGATTATTATGGGCTTAGCCGCACCTGCCTGCAACCACGTGCAAGCCAGTGAACTGTGTACCGATTGGTTTAATTACGCTTTTCGGACATTCTAGAAAACCCGTGAACTCCGCTGAAAGGTGGGTTAGGCGGCCTGTCTCTCCGCCACTATTCCCTGACTATGGATCGCCCTCTCCTGCCTTGCGCAGGAAAGACGGCGTGTGGGGATTGTCGGCTTTGTCTGACATATCATGTGCGCGGGTCATCGGCGTGACATGCCCGCAGGTTCCTTTTTTCCGCGCCTCTAATAGATGTGGAGCCGCGCGGTGCCGGGACCTTCCGGTTCAGCGCCGACCCTTGCCGCATCATTCACATCCAGCGGCAAATGCTTGCGCGCTCGGGAACCGTCTCCATATCTCATCCATTACCGCATGGAAGCGGCACGGAGGCTTGGATGGGCTATGTAAAGACAGCGATGCTCATGGCGGCGATGACGGCGCTGTTCATGGGCGTGGGCTACCTGATCGGCGGCACGGGCGGCGCGATGATCGCGCTTCTGGTGGCGGCGGGGATGAACGTCTTCACCTGGTGGAACTCGGACCGCATGGTCCTGCGCATGCACAACGCGCAGCCGGTGGTGCGCGGCGACCGGATGGGGCTGCACGCCCTCACGGCCGAACTGGCGCGCAACGCCGGCCTGCCGGAGCCCAAGGTCTACCTGATCGACACACCGCAGCCCAATGCCTTTGCCACCGGGCGGAACCCGGAGAATGCCGCCGTGGCGGTGACCTCGGGCCTGATCCGCAGCCTCAGCCGCGAGGAGCTGGCCGGCGTGATCGCGCATGAGCTGGCGCATATCCGCAACCACGACACGGCGATCATGACCGTGACGGCGACCTTCGCCGGGGCGATTTCCATGCTGGCGAACTTCGCAATGTTCTTCGGCGGCTCGCGCGAGAGGCTGGGCCTGATCGGCACGCTTCTGATGATGTTCCTTGCCCCGCTGGCGGCGGCGCTGGTGCAGATGGCGATCAGCCGGACGCGGGAATACGCCGCCGACAAGGCCGGGGCGGAGATCTGCGGCCAGCCGCTCTGGCTGGCCTCGGCGCTGGAAAAGATCGCCGTGGGCGCGGCCCGCATCGACAACCACGCGGCAGAGCGCAACCCGGCCACGGCGCATATGTTCATCATCAACCCGCTGCATGCCCACAAGCACGACAACCTGTTCGCGACCCACCCCGCGACGGAGAACCGGATCGCCGCCCTGCGCGCGATGGCCGGTCAGGCAGGTTCGGGACGTGTGCGGGACACCGCGACCGTCTCTTCCAGCAGCGTGCCCAAAACCCGCGCGCGCCGTCAGTCCGGTCCCTGGTCGTAAGTGTCCGGCGGGGCGACTGCGACCTGCCGTCGGAAGAACGGCCCGGTGCACTCCCTGACGCCACCCCTTAGCGGCCGTCCCACTTTTTGAGCGGACAAGGCAGGTATCGCTCGCCCACGGCGTTGGATAAGGTGCCGGTCAAACAGAGAGGTACACATGGAGCTTATCGCAAAAGCAACCGCCCTTGTGGGCGGCACCGTCGCATACGTGCGGCGCATGGGATCGCCGGCACATCAGGCCTTCGGCGCAAAACCCGACATTCCCGAGGCCCGTGCGCAGGGCATCATGACGCTGAAGATGCCGGTTGCCGAAGGCTGGAAGAACGGTCGCCTGCCGACCTGCGCGCCCGGGCTCAAGGTCAACGCCTTTGCCAGCGGGCTCGACCATCCGCGCTGGATCGAGGTTCTGCCGAACGGCGACGTGCTGGTGGCGGAGTCGAAGGAACAGGCCGGGCCGCCGAAGACGCTGATGGATCACGCCGCGCAGGCGACGATGCGCCGGGTCAAGGCCATCGGCAAGAGCGCCAACCGCGTCACCCTGTGGCGCGACGCGGACGGCGACGGCGTGGCGGAGGTCCGCAAGGTCTTTGTCGAGAACCAGAACCAGCCCTTCGGCATGGCGCTCGTGGGCAACCGCTTCTACCTCGGCAACACGGACGGGATAAAGGTCTTCGACTACGCCGGCGGGGACGAGGCGCTGTCCGGCGACGGAGAGAAGCTGGTCGATTTCAAGCCGCACGGCCACTGGACGCGGAGCCTGATCGTCTCGCCCGACGGGACGAAGATCTATGCCGGGGTCGGGTCGCTGTCGAACATCGGCGACCAGGGCATGGCGGCCGAGGAAGGCCGCGCGGCAATCTGGGAACTGGACGTGGCCACGGGCGCGGCGCGCATCTTCGCCTCCGGCCTGCGCAACGCGGTCGGCATGGCGTGGGAGCCGGTGACCGGCAAGCTCTGGACTGTGGTGAACGAGCGCGACGGCCTGGGCGACGAGACGCCGCCGGATTACCTGACCTCCGTTCAGGACGGCGGGTTCTACGGCTGGCCCTATTGCTACTGGGGCAAGACGGTGGACGACCGCGTCGCGCAGGACCCGGAGATGGTCGCGCAGGCGATCACGCCGGACTATGCGCTTGGCGGGCACACGGCGTCGCTGGGGCTCTGCTGGATGCCCGAAGGCACCCTGCCCGGTTTCGGCGCGGGCATGGTGATCGGCCAGCACGGATCGTGGAACCGCTCGAAGCTGAGCGGCTACCGGCTGATCTTCATCCCCTTCGAGGGCGGCAAGCCGAGCGGCCCGGCGCGGGACATCCTGTCGGGTTTCCTGTCAGAGGACGAGAAGCTGGCATACGGCCGCCCAGTCGGCGTGACGCTGGGACCGGACGGCAAGTCGCTGCTGATGGCGGATGACGTGGGCGACGTGATCTGGCGGGTGACGGCGGCCTCCTGAGGGCCGTCGCTGGCGCCTGCATTCACCGAAACGCCCGACACAGATGCTGCGGCCCTCCCTCGGGTCAGGGCCGCAGCCTTCCCCCAGTCAAATCAGTCTTGCGGAAAGACGCTCCGTATAGCGGATGGTCTTGTCGCCCTTCACACCGGCACCTGCCGCGTGTGTTTTATCCGGCGCAGGGCGAAGATGGTGGATGTGCCCGCCACGCAGTCCAGTTCGAGCAGGCGCCGCATCAGGATGTCCTCGAAATCGGCGATGTCGCGCACGACCATGTGCAGCATGTAGTCCCACTCGCCAGTGACCGAGTAGACCTCCATGATCGCGGGCTCGTCGTCGACCGCCTGCTGGAAGGCCGCCCGCGCCTGCGCGTCCTGCGACTTCATCCGCACCTGGCAGTAGACATCCATGCCGCGCCCGACCTTTGCCGGATCGACCAGCCGCACCGGCGGGCCGATCACGCCGCGTTCCTCGAGGCTGCGGATGCGGCGCCAGACCGTCGCGGCAGAGCTGTTCGCCGCCTCGGCGAGCTCCGCCACGGAGAGCGAGGCGTCACGCTGGAGCATCGAAAGCAGTTTGGCCTCTACCGGCGATAGCAGATCGAGATCGTTCATCTGGGCGGTCCTTCTGAAAGGAATCGCTCACATTGGACCCTGCCCGGGACGTCGTTGAAAGCCCTTTTCACCCGAAATGCCGTATCATCAGGCCCAAGCGACACACGTCCGCACCGGGAGGAGACCGATGACAGACCAGACGCCGATCCTGAAGGATTACGCGCTGAGCGACCGCTACACACGCACCGAAGGCCGGGTGTTCATGACCGGGACGCAGGCCATCGTGCGCATTGCGCTGGACCAGGCGCGGCGCGACCGGGCGCGCGGGCTCGACACGCGGGGCTATATCTCCGGCTATCGCGGCTCGCCGGTGGGGGGCATCGACCTCGAGATCGGGCGCAACGCCGACATCGTGCGCGAGGCGGGCGTGACCTTCCTGCCCGCGGTGAACGAGGAATTCGGCGCGACGCAGATGATCGGCACCCAGCAGGTGGAGACCGATCCCGACAAGGAATGCCGCGCCGTCTTCGGCCTCTGGTACGGCAAGGGGCCGGGGGTGGACCGGGCGGGCGACGCGCTGAAGCACGGCAATGCCTACGGGTCCTCGCCGCATGGCGGTGTGCTGGTGGTGGCGGGCGACGACCACGGATGCGTGTCCTCGTCGATGTCGCACCAGTCCGACGTGGCCTTCATGAACTTCTTCATGCCGACGCTGAACCCCGCCAACGTGGCGGAGTTCCTGCCCTTCGCCGAATGGGGCTATGCGCTGTCGCGCTTCTCGGGGATGTGGGTCGGCTTCAAGGCGATCTCCGAAACCGTGGAATCCGGCATGTCGTTCGAGCTGGCGCCGGACCGGACATTTGTCACGCCCGACTTCACGCCGCCTGCCGACGGCCTGCACTACCGCTGGCCCGACCTGCCCGGCCCGCAGATCGAGGCGCGGCTGGAGCACAAGAAAAACGCCGTGATGGCCTTTGCCCGGGCCAATCCCATCGACCGCGCCGAATGGGGCCACCCTGCCCGCTTCGGCATCGTCACCACCGGCAAGGCACATCTGGACGTGCTGGAGGCGCTGCGCCTGCTGGGCATCGACCGGACGCGCGCGGCCGAGCTTGGCATCGACCTCTACAAGGTCGGCATGGTCTGGCCGCTGGAGCATGACGGCGCGCTGGAGTTCGCCCACGAGAAGGACGAGCTGCTGGTGGTCGAGGAGAAGCGCGGCATCATCGAAAGCCAGCTCAAGGAATATTTCTACGATTTCCCCGGACGCAAACCGCGCCGCATGGTGGGCAAACGCGACGAGACCGGCCAGCGCCTGATTCCCTGGACGCAGGAGCTTGGCCCGGTGATGCTGGCCCGGCACATCGCCGACCGGCTGGAACGCAACGGCATCGTCGATCTGCGGGATCGCGCGGCCCATGTGACCGACGCGCCGCAGCCGATCCAGGTCGCGGGCGCGACCCGCACGCCGTATTTCTGTTCGGGTTGTCCGCACAACACCTCCACCAAGGTGCCCGAGGGATCGCAGGCCTTTGCCGGGATCGGCTGTCACTTCATGGCCTCGTGGATGGGGCGCAACACCACCTCGCTGATCCAGATGGGCGGCGAAGGGGTGAACTGGGTGGCGCGGTCGAAGTTCAACGGCAACCGGCACGTGTTCCAGAACCTCGGCGAAGGGACCTATTACCACTCCGGGTCGCTGGCCATTCGCCAGGCGATTGCCGCGGGCACCAACATCACCTTCAAGATCCTGTTCAACGACGCCGTGGCGATGACCGGCGGGCAGCAGGTGGACGGGCCGATCTCGGTCGAGGCGATTGCCCGGTCGGTGCTGGCCGAAGGCGCGAAGAAGGTCGTCATGGTAAGCGACGCGCCCGACGGCCTGCCCCGGGTTCCCGGTGTCACCGCCTTCCACCGACGCGATCTGGACCGCGTCCAGCGCGATCTTCGCGAGATCCCCGGCACCACCGTCCTGATCTACCAGCAGACCTGCGCCACGGAGAAGCGCCGTCTGCGCAAGCGCGGCCTGATGGAGGATCCGAAGCGCTACGCCGTCATCAACCCGCTGGTCTGCGAGGGCTGCGGCGACTGTTCGGTGGAGAGTAACTGCCTGAGCGTGGAGCCGCTGGAGACGGAATTCGGCCGCAAGCGCAAGATCAACCTCAACACCTGCAACAAGGATTTCACCTGCCTGAACGGCTTCTGCCCCAGCTTCGTCACGGTGGAGGGCGCGACGCTGAAGCGTGGCAAGGGCGCGGGCGACGCGTCCTTCGACCGGCTGTCGCAAAGGCTGGCGGAGCCGGCCAGACCCGCGCTGGACCGGCCCTGGGACATCGTCGTCACCGGCGTGGGCGGGACGGGCGTGGTCACGGTCGGACAGGTGATCGCCATGGCCGCCAACCTCGAAGGCAAGGGCGCGTCGGTGCTGGACTTCATGGGGTTTGCGCAGAAATTCGGCCCGGTCATCAGTTACATCCGCATGGCAAAGGAGCCCGAGGCGGTGAACCAGGTGCGGGTGGAGCCCGCCTCCGCCGACGCGCTGATCGGTTGCGACATTGTGGTCAGCTCTTCCCCCAAGGCCTCGCAGACTTTCCACGCGGGCACCCGGGCGGTGGTGAACACCGCCGTCATGCCGACGGGCGACCTCGTCCGGAACCGCGACGCGGACCTGAACGCCGGGCAGCGTCTGGCGGCGATTGCCGGGGGTGTCGACGCGGCGCATCTGAAGACGCTCGATGCCAACGCCCTGTCAGAGGCGCTTCTGGGCGATACCGTCTTTGCCAACGTGATGATGCTGGGCGCGGCCTGGCAGGCGGGCCTCGTCCCCCTGTCGTACGATGCCCTGATGCGCGCCATCGAACTGAACGGCGTGAAGCCCGACCTCAACAAGCGCGCCTTCGCCTGGGGGCGGATCGTGGTGACCGACCGGGCAGAGGCGGAGGCCGCCGCCGGGCTGACCGCCGCGCCGGTGATGACGCTGGACGAGACGATCGACCGCCGCGCAGCCTTCCTGACGGAGTATCAGGACGGTGCATGGGCGGACCGCTATCGCACCACGATCGACCGGGTGCGTGCGGCGGAGGTGGCGGCGACCGGTGCGCCCGGCCCGCTGACGGAGGCCGCCGTGAAGGGGCTGTTCAAGCTCATGTCCTACAAGGACGAATACGAGGTCGCGCGGCTGCACAGCCAGACGGGGTTTGCCGAAGGGCTGAAGGATCGCTTCGACGGCGACTTCGTCGTGAAACACCACCTCGCGCCGCCGATGCTGCCGGGCAAGGACGCGCGGGGACGGCCGCTGAAACGCAGCTTCGGGCCGTGGATCGGCCCGGTGTTCCGCCAGCTGGCCCGCATGAAACGGCTGCGGGGTACGGCGCTCGATCCCTTCGGCTACACGCGCGAGCGGCGCAGGGAGCGCGCCCTGATCGGGGAGTACACTGCGCTTCTGGACAGGCTCACCACCGGGCTGACCCCCGACACCGTCGAAGACCGGGCGGGCATCGCCGCCAGGGTCATGGAGATCCGCGGCTTCGGGCCGGTCAAGGACGCGGCGGTGGACCGGGTGCGCGGCGATATCGCACGGGCGCTTGAAGAACGGGGCCTCTGAACGGCTTAATCGGTCAGGTGGCCTTCGACGATCGCGGCGCGCGACTCTCCCCCTGATCGACAAACTGGCAAACGCCCCAAGGTTGTAAAGAAGGGGCGGCGCGACCTGCCGCCCCTTTAGGCCGCCTTGTCAATTCGCTTCTCGACCGCTTGCGCCGGGCGGGTGGAGAAGCGGGAAACGAGGTCGTTCAGGCTGTCGGCGTCGCCCTGAAGCATCTGCGCGGCGGCGGTGGACTCTTCGACCATGGCGGCGTTCTGCTGGGTCACCCGGTCCAGATTGGCGATGCCGGTGTTGATCTCGTTCAGGCCCTGCGCCTGATCGCCCGCGCTTGAGGCGATGCCCTCCACCATGCGGGACACGTCTGCCACCTTGTCGAGAACGTCCTGCAGGGCATTGCCCGCCGCCTCCACCAGCCGCACGCCGTCGCGCACGCGTTCGCCCGAGCCCTGGATCAGGTCCTTGATCTGCTGCGCGGCCTCCGCGCTTCGCTGGGCCAGACCGCGCACCTCGGAGGCGACCACGGCAAAGCCCTTGCCCGAGTCCCCTGCCCGCGCCGCCTCCACCCCGGCGTTCAGCGCAAGGAGGTTGGTCTGGAAGGCGATGTCGTCGATGACGGTCGTGATCTCCGATATCCGGTCAGAGCTTTTCTCGATCTCGCCCATGGCATCGACGGCGGATTTCATCACCTCGCCGTTGCGTTCGGCGATCTCGCGGGTGCTGTGCACGGTGGTGTTGGCGTCCGCTGCATTCTTCGCGGCGGAGCGCACGCTGTTCAGCATCTCCTCCATCGCGGCGGCGCTTTGTTCGAGCGTCGCGGCCTGGGTTTCCGTCCGGCGCGACAGTTCGCCGGAGGCGGAAGCGATCTGGTCCGAGCTGCCGAGGATGCTTTTCGCGCCTTCCTTCACCTCTTCGACGACCTTGCGCAAATGGTCGACCGCGCGGTTGTAGTTGTCGCGCAGCGACCTGTATTCGTCTGGGAACTCCACCTCGATCCGGCGGTGCAGAACACCGCTGGCGAGGCTGTCCAGCGCCTGCCCCAGTTCCTCCACCACGCGGATCTGCGCGGCGAGCGTCTGTGCGCGGCGGTCCTCGGCCGCGCGTCCGGCGCGCAGAACCTCCAGCAAGGTGTCGAGGTTGCGGGCGATGCCGCCGATCTCGTCCCTGCGGGCGCTCATGCCGTGCTGCGTGTCGTAATTGCCCTGCGCCACATCGGACACCGCCGCGGCCAGCGACTTCAGCGGGCGGCCGAGGGTCCGGGACAACAGGTAAAGCGTCAGCGACATCATCAAGGCGAATGTCACGGCGGCCAGTACGAAGATCCAGCGGACCCGGTTCCAGACCTCCTGCATCTTCGCATCGTAGGAGACGGTGAAACCGAAGACGCCGATCACCGGACCGCCTTCCCCGGCGAGGACCGGCACCGCCCGCACGCGCCCGCCGTCCGCCGATACCGCCGTTCCGGAAGACATGACCTCCTGCGCGATCTCGCCCACCTGCCCCATGTCGTCCGCGTCGCCGAGCGCCAGCACCACGTCCCCTTCGGCCCCGATCACCACGGCGGCGCCACCGCTTGCGCCGACGCTGCTGAAGGCGTGGGCGACCGCTTCCTCGATCTTGTCGGTCACGTTGAAGCGCAGGGGCTTGGCAAGATCCTCCGCGGCCTTGTCGGCGGCGCGTTCCCCCTGGAGGTTCACGTCTGCGACGGCCATCCGCTCGAGCAACTGCATGGCACCGCCGGACAGCACGCCCGCGACGACGATCGTGGTCAGGGCCATGATCGCGGCGCAGCGGATGAAGATGGAGTGGCGGGCGCCGGCCCGCGGGCCGTCTGAAGTCGTTTGCTCGGACATCGGATTTCTTTCAGGTTTTTTCCCGATTTTTCCGCGCGGCGGGTTCGCCCCCCGCGCGGCAGTGCGACTGGTCGGCGCTTACATCAGCGCTTCGGCATCGATGCCCACCGTCATCGCGCCGATGGGGGCGCCGGTGGCCGGGTCGTTGAGGGTGATGGAGATCTGCACCTGGTAAGTCTGGCTCGATTCGTCGAACTCGATCTCCGAGACATGCACCGCGCGGGGACCGACGCTGTAGGTCTGCTGGTACTTGTCCTCGTCGCCCTGCCAGTAGTCGGAGGTCGCCTGCGAGGCGGCGACGTTCAGGCCGAGGGCATCCATGACGATCACCTCCGTCATCATCCCGCCGGACCCCTCGACCCGCGACCGCAGGAGGTCGGATGCGGGGTTCATCAGCACGCCGTCGACCAGTTCGGAGGCTCCCGTGCCGACCTCTGCCCGCCATTTCTGGTCCATTTCCTCGATGGTGGCGGCGTCGTAGCCCGCGGTCTGGGCATTCTGTTTCGCGACCGCCGAAAGGATGGCGGGGTCCTGCGCCCAGGGCGCGATGTGGGTGTCGAGGAAGGCCTTCACGTTGGCCTCGGGTTCGGCCGCGAAGGCCATGGTGGCCGAAAGGCCGAGCATGGCGGTGAAGAGTGCTGCGCGCATGGGGGGAGTCTCCGGTATCTGTGTCAGGTGGAGCGCACGCTACGCCCCAACACCTACCAGTCGGTAAAGGCGCCTCATTCAATGTCCGTCCAATTGTCGAAACCCGCACCGCGGGCGCTGACGAAAACGACCCCATGTCGCATTCGGCGCAGACGGCGCGGCGCG